>CALGVO010000001.1 GCA_937930135.1 uncultured Synechococcus sp.
TGGTTCGAAAATCGTCTGTGTTCAGCGGCAACGCCGATTGGGATGCATCACGGGGAACCAACACAACCGATAGCGAATGGGAGGTGCTCGACAATGATGCCTTCCTGAAGGCAAACCCACAGGCCACTCCCGGCAGCTTCTCGTCGACGGCCGAAACCCCGATTGTGCTTCCCAGTGAGTCAAGCGAAGAAGAGCCCGTCATCACCACGAACACATTCATCTCAACGATTCAGGGCTCAGGAGTAGCCTCAGAGCTGGTGGGCGAACAACACCGGATTGAAGGCATTGTGACAGCCATTCATCCAGCGATGAAAGGGTTTTACGTGCAAGAAGAGGCTGCCGATAGCGATAACGATGCATCGACCTCAGAAGGTCTGTTTATTTACGATCCCAGCGGCCTGTTCAACGGTGCAATCGGAGACCTCATCCAAGTCACCGGCACAGTCTCTGAATACACAACCAACGCCGCCAATTTCACCTCCAGCAGCAACGAGGTTCAAAACAGCCTCACCCAGTTGAGTTCGATCACAGACGTTTCCATTCTGAGCAGCGGCAATAGCCTGCCAGCCATCAGTGAACTCACCCTTCCCGCAGCCGACATCGCAGCGATGGAAGCACTGGAAGGCATGCGCGTGTCAGTGAACGCTGGGCAAAATCCCCTCACCGTCACGAACAACTACACCACGGGCCGCTTCGGGCAGGTGGGTCTTTCCGCCCAGGGTCGCCTCTATCAATACACAGAGCAGAATGCTCCGGATGTGGATGGTTATAGCGCCTATCTCTCAGAGCTTGAAAAAGCCGTGATCTGGCTGGATGATGCCAGCACAGCTGGCAATCCAGCCACCGTGATTCATGCGCGTGGAGGCGAACCACTCAGTGCCACCAACACGCTCCGCACTGGCGATACGATTGAATCAATCAGTGGTGTTCTCGATCAACGCTTTGAAGGATATCGCGTTCAGAGCACAGTACCCGCAGACTTTCAGCCAGCGAATGAACGAACTCTCACAGCACCTGCCCGTCAGGGATCGGTGCGCGTGGCGGCATTCAATCTGCTCAACTTCTGGAATGGAGATGGGGCAGGCAGCGGCTTCCCCACTGAGCGTGGCGCCCTGAGCCTTGAGCAATACGATCAACAGCTCACAAAGTTGCTCGCGGCACTGCAGGGCCTGAATGCAGACATCGTCGCCCTTCAGGAGCTGGAAAATGATGGCTTTGGACCAACCAGCGCGATTGCCAGTTTGGTGGATGCCCTGAATGGCGAAGCAGGCGCCAATGTTTATGACTACGTGCGCGTGCCTGAAGCTGCGCTAACGGAGGGTCGACTGGGCACGGATGCGATTGCCAATGGACTGATCTATCGAACGGACAAGGTGCGACTTGCAACCGACACTGAAATTGCAAGCCTTGATCTGGGATACACCCGCGTTGGCGACGACCCGGCCACACAGTCAGCAAACCGTCCTGTGATTGCTGCCAGCTTTGAGGATCTCAGCAGCGGCGAAACGTTCACCACCGTTTCGGCACACCTCAAATCAAAAGGTTCCGAAGCACAGGGAGAAGGCAATGCAGACATCAACGATGGCCAAGGATTCTCGAATGGACAACGCAGCCGTGAAGCCCAGGCGATCGCTGATTGGTTGAAAACAGATCCCACAGGCAGCGGCGATCCTGATGTCTTGATCCTGGGAGACTTCAATGCTTACAGCATGGAGGATCCACTCACACTTCTCAAAGCAGAGGGCTATTCGGACCTGGCCACAGCAGGAAACTACACCTACCAGTTCCGCGGACAGTTCGGTGCGCTGGATCACGCCATGGCCAGCGACACCTTCCTCAGCTCCGTGGTCAACGCCTCCCCATGGCACATCAACAGCGATGAGCCCGTGGCACTGGTTCACACCAATTATCAATACTCACCCGATCTCACTGTGGGCAGTGATTCGATCGAGCCCTATTACGCCCCCGATGCCTATGCATCATCCGATCATGACCCGATCGTGGTCGATCTCTTTGCAACAGGCTCTGAACTTTTCTCCCATGGTGTTGCATCCGGCGATCCCTACGCCGATTCGGTCATCCTCTGGACGCGATACACAGCCGAGGCGATGCCATTCGCTTCACTCACCAGCAAAGAGATTGCCTGGGAAGTCTCTACCGCAAAAGACTTTGCCACTCTGGTTGACTCAGGCACTTTCAGCACCAGTGCAGAGCGTGACTGGACGGTGAAAGTAGAAGCCGATGGATTGGAAGCCGGCACTGCCTATTACTACCGATTCAATGCAGACGGCGTCTATTCCGAAATCGGTGAAACCAACACCCTCAGTGTTGATGCCAACCAGGTGCGACTCGCCGTGCTGTCTTGCGCCAACTTCACCAACACGCCTGCCTTCGACACCTACAGCCGCGTCGCCAGCATTGATGCGAAACGCCCCTTTGATGCCGCCCTCTTCCTGGGTGATTACATCTATGAATACGGTGAAGGTGGCTATGCAGCCGCAGAATCCGCAGCCGATCAGCGCGGCTTCTCACCCGACAGGGAAATCATCACTCTGGATGACTACCGTCAGCGCTACGGCCAATATCACACGGATGAGGGTCTTCGCGAGATGCGTGCATCCCTGCCGCTGATTGCGATCTGGGATGACCACGAAACAGCCAACGACAGCTTCAAAACCGGCGCTGAAAACCACGATCCCGACCAGGGGGAAGGTGACTGGTCTGACCGGGTGAATGCCGCCATGCAGGCTTACTACGAATGGATGCCGATCCGTGAGCCTGAACTGCGAGAGGGCACGGATGCAGGAACGGCGGAGACACCTCTGAGCCAGGGGTATCGCTCCTTTGACTTCTCAGATGTGCTGTCTCTGCATGTGCTGGAAACACGCCTCACCGCCCGCGATGAACAGCTGGCCTATCCCGGTGCTGCTGAGCTGGGCGCTCGCATCGGTGAGATCATCACATCACCACAATTGATTGCCACCTACGCCACTGCACTCGGCCAGAGCATCGACACCGATGATGCCGCTGCGGTTGCCACATTTGCACAGTCAGACGCACTGATTGGGCTGGTCACCCTCGAACTTGTCGGTGCAGTGGTGACCGAAGCCCTAACGGATCCGACCCGGAAGATGATCGGTGACCAGCAATTGACGTGGCTGAGCAACGAGATGGCCACATCAAACGCGAGCTGGCAAGTGCTGGGACAACAGGTGCTCATGCAGTCGATGGCGATTCCGGCCGAACTGCTGCTGCAGGCCAACGATCCAACGGTTTTGGCCAAATATGCAACCCCCCTGGCAAAGCTTGCGGCCGGCGAGGCTCTCACTGCCGAGGAACTGGCTCTCTTCGACGAAGCCAGCAAGATTCCTTACAACCTCGACGCCTGGGACGGCTATGGGGCTGAGCGAGAGGCCATTCTGCAAACTGCAGCTGCTCTGGGCAAATCCCTCGTCAGCCTGGCCGGAGACACTCACAACGCCTGGGCCGGTGTCCTTGATGTGATGTCGTCCACTGACGCGGCCAGCGCCGGGGATGTGGTGGGTCTCGAGTTTGCAACCCCAGGCGTTTCATCACCAGGCCTTGAGAGCTATTTCGGCCCAGGTTTGGAGCCACTGTTCACCGCCTACGTTGATGGTCTGGACTACGCCGAACTCTCCAGACGCGGCTTCCTCGATATCACGTTCACCCATGACGACGTGACCGCAGACTTTCAGTTCCAGAACCCCAATTCATTCTGGACCAATGATGTGTTGATCAGCACGCGGCAGAACCTGGCAATCCAACCG
>CALGVO010000002.1 GCA_937930135.1 uncultured Synechococcus sp.
CCGTGGGTTGATCCACCAGCACCTGCTGGAAGCGCCGCTCGAGGGCGGGATCCTTCTCGATGTGCTGGCGATGCTCATCCAGGGTTGTGGCTCCGATGCAGCGCAGTTCACCGCGGGCGAGCATCGGCTTGAGCAGGTTGCTGGCATCCATGGCGCCACCGGTGGCACCGGCGCCCACCACAGTGTGGATTTCGTCGATGAACAGCACGATCCGCCCTTCGGAGGCGGTCACCTCCTTGAGCACGGCCTTGAGTCGCTCTTCGAACTCACCGCGATATTTGGCGCCGGCAATCAGGGCGCCCATGTCGAGGGCGATGAGCTGGCGGTTTTGCAGGGCCTGGGGCACATCGCCGTTGACGATGCGCTGAGCGAGCCCCTCCACAATCGCCGTTTTCCCCACGCCGGGTTCGCCGATCAGCACCGGATTGTTCTTGGTGCGGCGGCTGAGGATCTGGATCGTGCGCCGGATTTCCTCATCTCGGCCGATCACCGGATCAAGCTTGCCATCGCGGGCCGCAGCCGTGAGATCCCGCCCATATTTTTCCAGGGATTCGTAGGTGCCTTCGGGGTTCTGGTCGGTCACTTTCTGGCTGCCTCGCACAGTGTCAACGGCGGTTTTGAGGCCTTGAGCATCCACCCCGGCCTGACTGAGGAGCCGTTTGCCGCAACGTGGATCCTCGGCCAGGGCCAGCAGGAGATGCTCGATGGAGAGATAGCTGTCGCCGTAGGTCTGCTTGAGCCCGTCGGCCCGGTCGAACAGATCGCTCAGGCCCTTGCCGAGATACACCGACTCGGGTGGACTTTGCAGCGCTGCTTGTTGATTCAGGTGGGTGTTCACCGCGCTTGTGAGCGCTGGAAGGGAGACACCGGCCTTCTCCAGGATGCGCGAGGCCAGCCCGTTCTGCTCCAGCAGCGCGAGCAGCAGGTGTTCCGTTTCCAGTTGTTGATGGCGCCGGCTCTGGGCCAGCTGCTGGGCCGACAGGATCGCGGCCCAGGCCTTTTCGGTGAACTGTTCGGCCGTGGGTTGCATGGATCAGTGTTGTGCTGCCCAAACCGTATGAACGGCGAGGCGCCCTGGTGAGCGGAGAACCGAATCCGTTCCGTTCGGCCTCTGCGGCAGCCTGCGGCAAACCGGCCTCGCTCGGTAGGGTCAGCCGAATCTTCGGGGAGGCAGGGGAGCAGCCATGGCTGAAACGGATGCAGTGGATCCTGCTGTGGTGTCGGCGCTGGTGGAGCGGGTCAGGGAGCGTTATGGCTCTTCACCTCAAGACCTGGAGCGCATGTGTTGGACCGTGGTGCACGAACATCACCATGGCGCCATGCCGACGGAATATGACATCAGGGAGGTGGATGAGGCGCTCTATCTGGCGGTGTTGGATCGCTTCCGCTGAATCCTGCTGGTGGCGAACCAGATGTCGATCGCCTCGCTGCGGGAATCGTCATCAAGGTCTTGGTGGTTGATCGCGAAGCCATAGCGCAGGGCCAGGTCGATCAATCCCGTCGCATCCTGAACCTGATGGCAGTCGCGCCGCAGCGCGGCGCAGTGCTCCACGGCATGAACAAACTCTCGCAGCGACTCGCGACTCATCGGCCCCAGCCCCGCTCCGCCTGCTCTTCCACGAAGGCCGCCACGTCAGCGATGTCTTGCTCGCTCAGCTTGCTGGCAAAGGCCGGCATCGCATTTTTGCCGTGTTCGACCTGCTCCTCAATCGCTTCGAGGTGATCGCTGCGGTAGGCCGCGAGGTGGGCTTGCAGGTCGGTCTTGCTGAGGGTGCGGTTGGCCCGAATCACGTTGCCGCCGCCCATGTGGCAGGCGGCGCATTGGGTTGAGAAGACCTGGCTGCCGTTTTCGAGATTGGCCGGCACCGGGTCTGTAGGCCTGAGGGCCAGAGCCGGGCTGCCGCCAAGCAAGCTCAAACACAAGAACAGCAGCACAGCAAGAAACAGGCCAGGCAGGGGCAAGGCGTTGCGTCGCGGCTGGACCAACCCTATCGAGACCCTCACCAAAAAAAAGCCCGGTGGTGATTGGATCATCACCACCGGGCTTGAAAATTTATGTCGTCGGTCAGCTGATCATTCAACGATGACCTTGCCGACCATGCCAGCACCACGATGGGGCTCGCAGTAGTAGTCGTAGGTGCCGGCGGTGGTGAAGGTTTCTTCCCAGGATTCGCCGGGTGCGAAAGCGAGATCGGAGTGGCTCAGCTCGTCATGTCCCTCGAAGACGGCATTATGAGGAGCCATCTTGTTGTTCACGAACTTGACGGTGTCACCCGCCTTGATCGTGACGGTGCTGGGTTCGAAGGCGAGCATGCCGGAGTCGCTACCGAGCTTCACTTCCACGGTGGCTGCGTTAGCCGAGGCAATGCCGAGCCCGAACACGAGGATCAGGGCGAAGCAGGCGGAAATCAGAGAGCGGAGACGGGACATCAACGCGTAATAAAGACTGGAGGCAATCTTAACGCTGATCAGAGGCGTCCCCGCCGAGGCAGGCCGGAATCCTGAAGCACAGCGTCAAGGTCGGGGGCATGGCTGCGGCCACCGAAGCGCTCCGGCTGGCTGACCGGATCGTGAATGAAGTGGCGTTGGCGGATCGAAAAACGATCCCAGGCATTCACTTCGATCGGCAGGATGCGGATCAGGGTCTCGATCAGCCAGGGCCAGAGGGGAATTCCGGGGGTGCGGGCCACGCCACGCCAGCGGCAGAGGGTGGCCACGGCCTCATTGACACCAAGGGCGGCCTGTCCCATCACAATGCGCCGCACGGGGCCTTGCCCCGGCTCCGGATTCGGTTTGTGCGGTGTGGTGGCGAGATGGCCACAGATCGCGGCGATGTCGGCTGCGTGGATGAAGTGAAAACTGGCATCAGCGCGGAGCCATCGGGCCAGCCAGAGCCATCGGCTCGCCTCCGCCAGCCCTTCGGTGAGGTAGCTGGTGGGAAACAGACTGCTGCCATCCACCCGACCACCGAACACCAGGGTGGGAAACACCGCCACGATCTTCTCGGCCAGGGGATGCTGCTCAAGATCGCGCAGGCATCGGGCCTTGGTCTGGATGTATTCCGTGCCGTAGGCGAGCGCCTCGGGCAGCGGCTGGAGGTGGCGATCGAGGATGCTGGCCGTCGAGAAGTAGGTGATCTGTTCGATCTGTTCTGGATTGAGCAGTGCCAGGAGACGTTTCACTGCCACCACATTCACCTGCTCCGCCCGTTCCGGATCCCCCCAGGCGGTGGCGGTGTGGATCACGCGGTTCACCCTGGCCAGATCGGCGGCGAAGCGATCAGTGTCCCGCAGGTCACCCACCAGCAGGCGCACCCGTGGGTGGTCGGCCGCGATCGCCGTGAGCTTGGCCGGATCGCGCAGCCAGAGCAGCAGCTCGGCATCACTGTGTTCGAGCAGCCAGGACGCTGTGTATTGGCCCACGCAGCCGCTGGCGCCGGTGATCAGGATGCGCGTGGGCACACCGGCGCTCGGAGTCTCGCCGCTCAAGCCAGGGCTCCAAGCCGCTCCATCACCGATTGGCCCGCCTCAAAGAAGGCGGCACCGTTCTCTTCCGGGGTGCCAGGAAGAATGCCGTGGCCGAGGTTGAGAATGTGGCGGCGACCGCGCGCCTTGCGCACGCAGTCATCGATGCGATCGCGGATCGCTTTTGGCGTCCCGAACAGCAGGCCGGGATCCACGTTGCCCTGCACACCGAGGTGTTCGGGCAAGCGAGCGCAGCCATCGGCCATGTCCACGGTCCAATCGAGCGACACGATGTCAACGCCGGTGCGGCCCATGCGTTCGATCACCCCAGCGCTGCCGGAGATGTAGAGGATGAAGGGGGTGTCGGGGTGGGTCTGTTTGACCCGATCCACCACCTTCTTCTGATAGGGAGCGGCGAAGGTGTCGTAATCGGTCGGGCTGAGCTGGCCGGCCCAGGAATCGAACATCTGCACCACCTGGGCGCCGGAATCGATCTGATAACGCAGGTAGGTGGCGATCGACTCAGCGAAGTGATCGAGCAGTTGATGCAGCAGCTCGGGCTCGCGGAAGGCCATCGCCTTGATCACCGCATAGTTTTTGCTGCTCTTGCCTTCCACCACGTAAGCGGCCAGGGTCCAGGGCGCACCCACGAAACCGAGCACGGCGGCTTGGTTGCCCACGCTCTGCCGCAGGCGACCCAGCACCTCACCCACGAACGGCATGCTCTCGGCCGGGTTCAGGGGGCGCAGGGCCTCCACCTGGGCCAGGTTGCGGATCGGGTCCTGGATCAGGGGGCCTTTGCTCTCGATGATGTCGAAATCGATCCCCATGCCCGGCAGTGGCGTGAGGATGTCGGAGAACAGGATCACGCCGTCGGGCTTGAAGGCGTGGAACGGTTGCATCGAGATCTCGTAGGAGAGATCGGGATTTTCAGAACGTTCGCGGAAGCTGGGATAGCGATCGCGCAGGTCGCGATAGATCTTCATGTAGCGGCCCGCCTGGCGCATCATCCACACCGGCGGGCGCTCGACGACTTCACCTCGGGCGGCGCGGAGCAGCAGGGGGAGGGCGTCGCTCATGAATGCGGTCGGATCAAGCGGGCAACCTACCTGAGAGAACCCGCCACTCCCGGCGTGGTCAGGCCGAAGCCGTTGGGTTCGTCACATCGCTTTCGCCGGCCAGCAAACTCCGCTTCGGGTCGTGACGGAACACCATCACGCTGAGGGGGGGCAAGCAGAGATCGAGTGAGTGCTCATAGCCATGGATGCCCCATTCATCGGTGGGTTTGCCGCCCATGTTGCCGAGGTTGCTGCCGCCGTATTGCGCCGCATCAGTGTTGAAGATCTCCTCGTAGAAGCCGGCAACAGGCACTCCAACCCGGTAATGGGAGTGGCTCTGGGGCGTGAAGTTGGCCACCACCACCAGCCAGCTGCCACCGGCGCTCTCGCGACGCATGAAACTGATCACTGAGTGGCGATTGTCGTTGCAGTCGATCCACTGGAAACCGTATTGATCAAAGTCGTCGCGCCAGAGAGCCGGCTCGGCTTTGTACAGCGCATTCAGGTCGCCAACCATCCGCTGCAGGCCTTGATGCGGCTCGAACTGGAGCAGATCCCACTGCAGATCACCCCACACATTCCATTCGGCGCGCTGGCCGAATTCCATGCCCATGAAGATGGTCTTCTTGCCGGGATGGGTCCACATGTAGGCCAGAAGGGCACGGGTGTTGGCATATTTCTGCCAGTCATCCCCAGGCATCTTGTGGAGAAGATGGCTCTTGCCGTGCACCACTTCATCGTGGCTGAGGGCCAGCATGAAGTTTTCGGTGTAGTTGTACCAGATCGAGAAGGTGATGTTGTTCTGGTGGAACTGGCGGAACCAGGGATCGAGCTCGAAGTAATCGAGCATGTCGTGCATCCAGCCCATGTTCCATTTCAGGTTGAAGCCCAGGCCGCCAATGTCGGTGGGTTGGGTCACCATTGGCCAGGTGGTGGATTCCTCGGCGATGGAGAGGGCGCCCGGGAAGTGCTGGAACAGCACATGATTGGCCTGTTGCAGGAAGCGGACCGCTTCTGTGTTTTCCCTACCGCCATGCTCGTTGGGAAGCCATTCACCATCGGGCCGTAGATAGTCGCGGTAGAGCATGGAGGCCACCGCATCCACCCGAATGCCATCGATGTGGAACTGGTCAAACCAGAACACCAGGTTGGCCACAAGGAAGTTGCGCACTTCGTTGCGGCTGTAATTGAAGATCAACGTGCCCCACTCCTTGTGCTCGCCGATGCGGGGATCAGCGTGCTCGTAGAGATGGCAACCGTCAAAGAAAGCGAGGCCGTGGCTGTCGCGCGGGAAGTGACCCGGCACCCAGTCGATGATCACGCCAATGCCTTCGGCATGGCAGCGATCCACGAAGGCACGGAATTCATCTGGGGTGCCGTAGCGGCTGGTGGGGGCATACCAGCCGGTGACCTGGTAGCCCCAGGAGCCATCGAAGGGATGCTCCGTGATCGGCATCAGTTCGATGTGGGTGAAGCCCCGTTCCTTCACGTAGGGGATCAGGCGATCCGCCAGTTCCGGGTAGGTGAGGAGGCGGGCACCCGGCTTGAGATCGGCGGCGGGCACGGGGGGCCGGGCTGTGCCATCGGCCTCGATGAAGGGATCTTCGGCTGAAGCGTGGATCCAGCTGCCAAGGTGCATTTCGTACACCGCAATCGGCTGGTCGAGGGGATTGCGGCAGTCCCGCTCCTGCATCCAGCGCGCGTCGGTCCAGTCGAACCCATCCAGGTGGTTCACGACCGAGCTGGTGGCGGGTCGCACCTCGTGCTGGAAGCCGTAGGGATCGGCCTTCTGATAGCAGTGCCCGTCCTGGGTGCGGATTTCGTATTTATAGAGCTGGCCTTCGGCCAGACCGGGAACAAACAGTTCCCAGATGCCACCCAGGCGTTGCTGCATGGGGTGGTGGCGCCCGTCCCAGCTGTTCAGGTCACCGATCACGCTCACGCTGCGGGCGTGCGGGGCCCAGAGGCAGAACATCACCCCGTCCACCCCGTTGATCTGGGTGCGGTGGGCCCCCATCCGCCGCCAGATGTGGTGATGATTGCCCTCGGCGAAGAGATGGCGATCCATCTCCCCCATCCACTCCTCGCGGAAGGCCCAGGGGTCGTGCTGCACATGCTCGATGCCACCCCGGCTCACCTGCAGTTGGTAGGCGTTGCCGGGGTCGTGAGCGCACTCTGCCTCGAACAGCCAGGGGTGGTGGGGCGTCTGCATCGGCAGGGGGTGACCGTCGAGCAGGAGCTCGACCCGATCGGCTTCGGGCATCCAGGCCCGCACCACCCATTGGCCACCCTCAAGCGGCTGTGGTCCCAGTACAGCGAAGGGATGGTCATGGCGGCAGTCCGCCAGACGTTGACCGTCCTGAACCATCCAGTCGAGAACGGTGCTGGTCATGCCGGCCAATGCTTGATTGGCCGGGAGCTTAAGCGGAAAAACCTGGCAGCCAACCTCCGTTGCGCTTCAGATTGGGCTCAGACCAGATCAGCCGAGAAATCCACGTTGATGATCCGGCCTTCACGGTTGAAGATCACGAACAGGTTGTCGGTCACCTTGCCGAATTCGATCGTGACCAGCACCAGTTGCTGCTCCCCGCCCTGACTGGCCACCAGCGCACTCTTCACCCGCTTGACGCCGCCGAGGGTGCGTTCCAGCTTGGTCCATTTCCGCTTCAGATCCTGGGGGGTCAGTTCCTGCTGGAACTCCAGATCGAGGTAGTAACGGGCGGCAATCCAGCGACCGGCATTCAGATCGTTCACGAACTTCAGCGCCGTTTCCTCGATCGGCAGGGTGGTGCCCACCCATTTCCAGGCCACCAACTTGCCGCTGTCGTCGAGCACCAGCAGCAGCGGCACCTCGCCTTTGCGCGTCTCCACCACGGCGAAGGCCTCGACGGTGGTGTCATCCATGCCGCGCGAGATCTCGCTGATCCGATAGGAGCTCACCCGGGGATTGCTGTCCATCCGCTGCTGCACGGCCTGGATGCTGGTGCTGTTGCGCAGGGGATCGGAGAGGCCGTTGTAGATCGTGGCGCCGTCCTTCCCCTTGATGGCTTCCAGGAGCGTGCGGGCAGCCTCATTGGCCTGGGCGGCCGTCAGGCTGGTGCTGGGGGCCGCCTATGGCATCGCCTGAGCCTGGGCGAGGGCTGGTGTGCTCAGCGCCACGCCTGTGGCGCCGGGAAGCAGCGCTCCGAGCGGGGCACTCATGGCAACGGCAAGCAGACGGGCGGCGGTGTTCACGGGCGACTGAGGCGGAGCTGGCGCCCAGTTTGCCGGAGGTTCAGCTGCCTGGGGCAGGCATCAGGGGCAGGAAACGCAGCCGCGCGCTGTCGCTGCGGATCGTGATGGTGATGATCCGGCAATGGCTGCTCGGCGGGCCGCAGGGATGCTCGGTGTGGCCAGGGTTGATGGCAATCGCCGGCCAGGCGGCTCCGGCCAGGGAGAGGCGCAGGCGATCGCCGGGCTGGAGCTCCGCTTCCAGGGCTTGAAGTTCCAGTCGCTGGCCCTGGGCTTCAAGGGCGGAGAGGCCCAGCCGCCGGATCACGCCGGTGCTCAGCTGTTCGACAGCGTCGGAGCCGGCGGGGCAGACCGAGAGGGCGGCGCAGAGGTCGAACCCGGGTTGATCAGCCCAGGCGATCAGTTCCAGCTCGGGACGACCTCGCAGGCGGTGGCGTGAGTCGAGTGGGGGGCTGGTGAACGTGACCACATCGTTGCGGGCATCCAGATTGCGCCGATCGCAGCGGCCTGCCGAGGCGCTCAGATGGCCGCCGACCGCCGGCACCGGCCGCCAGGGGTCGTGGACGATGACCACCGGCGTTGCTGGGGGGGAGGCCGGGCGCGCAGCGGCGATCCTCAGCTGACCCACCTTCGGGTCATGGCTGCTCAGGGCGTTGCCCCACAGCTGCCAGCAGCCCCCCTCGGCTCGATCCGCGACGCCGTGGCCCCAGCACTCCAGCCGCTGGTCCCAGAGATGCACCTGTTGGTGAGGGGTGGGATTGGGATCCGCATCGATCAGATGGCGCTGGAAGAAGCGTCGATGCAACTCCTGCACCTCAGGCCACCACTGCAGATGGGTGGCCGGACCGATGTGAAGCTCCGGCTCCCCTCCCGCGGCCAGGCTGCGGGCCTGAAGATCCAGCACGCCGCGGAGATGGGGATCCCACCAGCCGCCGATCAGCAGCATCGGCCTGGCCAACCAGCCGGGCGCCGGCGAATGGATCGCCCATCGCTGGCGTTCCCTGGGGTCTTCGCTCAGCCAGCGGTGCGCCATCCCCCGGCGATCGTGCTGCGCCAGCAGGGCCCGTCCCTCGCGGAGATAGCTCCCCGTCTCCAGAGCGCATCGGATCGTGTCCCAGGCCTCCGCGTCACCTCGGCGAGCGGCCTGCAGCGCCGCCAGCTGCAGACCCCAGCCCAGGCCGAGATGCCACCAGTGGGCTCCGCCTTCACAACTCCAGTGGTCCCGCTCATCGAGGCCGGTCATCGCCGGGGCCAGGCAATCGGGTGGTGGCACGCTGCTGTCCCCCACCAGTTGGCTGAATCCTTGATAGGAGAAGCCATAGAAGCCGATGCGGCCGCTGCAGTCAGGTCGTGACCGCACCCACGCCAATGTGTCGGCTGTGTCGGCAGCTTCCTGGGCGAAGCCGCGGAACTCTCCCTGGGACTCCCCCTGGC
>CALGVO010000003.1 GCA_937930135.1 uncultured Synechococcus sp.
GTCGAGGCTGCGCAGCATGTCCTGCAGGGAGCAGCTCACGAAGAAGTGCTGCTGCTTCAGGCGCAAGCGGCGGCCCTCATCGGTGCCGTCGTTGGGATACAGCACCTTGGAGAGGGTTTCGCTGCCCACCTTCTCCTCCACGGCGCCGTAGTAATCGCCGATGTTGAAGGCATAGAAATCAAAGCTCTCGGTGGCATCGGCGCGCCAGAGCCGCAGGCGATCGCAGGTGTTCACCCGGTAGCCCAACACGGGCACGTCGTGGGGCACACCGATCGCATGCTCGGCTGGGATCCAGCGGGAGCGGTAGTTGCCCTTGTCGTCGATGTAGCTCTCGGTGCGGCCGCCGAAGCCCACGAAGCAGGCCTCATCCGGCTGGGGCAGTTCCCAGGGCCAGCCCCCCTTGAGCCACTTATCGGTGACCTCCACCTGCCAGCCATCGCGGATCAGCTGATCGAAGATGCCGAACTCGTAGCGGATGCCGTAGCCGGTGGCTGGCACCTGCAGGCTGGCCAGCGATTCCATGTAGCAAGCGGCGAGGCGACCGAGGCCGCCGTTGCCGAGGCCGGGCTCCTCCTCCACTTCGAGGATCTGCTGCAACGACTCGATGCCGAAGCGCTTCAGCGCCTCCTCGGCCGCCTGCTGCATGCCCAGGTTGAGCAGGTTGTTGTTGAGTTGCGGGCCGATCAGGAACTCCGCCGACAGGTAGGCGACGCTGCGCTGTGGCTGGGCCCGGATCGCCTCCAGGCTGGCCAGGTAGCGGGTCATCAGGCGGTCGCGTACCGCATAGCTCAGGGCCATGTAGAGGTCATGGCGGCTGGCGGTGGGGGCCAGCTTGCCGAGCGTGAAGAAGAGGTGCTCGGTCATGCCGTCGAAGACGGCGTCGGCCTCCAGGCCGGCCCGTTCCGGGTCGGCGTAACAGCCGGGGGTGGGCAGGCGCAGATCGAGGCGTTGGGAGGGTGTGCTGCTCATGGAGTGGGAAAGGGTGAGTCAGGAACGCTGAGAGGAAACAACCGATGGGCCGCTGTGCCGCCTGGGCTCAGGCCTTGCAGGAGCCGTGGCCGAGGCTCCAGCGCCAGTTGTTGATCTCCGGTGCATCGGTGCCGTGCTCGTAGGCATAGGCGCGGTGCTTCTGGATCTCGTCCTTCATCTGCTCCTTCACATGGGCGGCGCGGGAGCCGAGCTTCTCCACCCGATCGATCACATCGATCACCAGGTCGTAGCGGTCGATCTGATTGCTGATCGCCAGCTCGAGCGGCGTGTTGATGTTCCCCTTCTCCTTGTACCCACGCACATGGAAGTTGTTGTGGTTGGGGCGGTTGTAGGTGAGGCGGTGGATCAGCCAGGGATAGCCGTGGAAGTTGAAGATCACCGGCTTGTCGGGGGTGAACAGGCTGGCGAAATCCACATCGCTCAGGCCGTGGGGGTGATCCTTGGGATTGGAGAGGGCGAACAGCTTCACCACATTCACGTAGCGGATCTTGATGTAAGGAATCTGCTCCCGCATGATCTCGATCGCCGCCAGGCACTCCTTGGTGGGGATGTCGCCGGCGGAGGCCAGCACCACATCCGGATCGTCGGGTTCAACGCCGCAATTGTCGTTGCAGGCCCACTCCCAGATGCCCGCACCCTTGGCCACATGGCGGCGGGCTTCATCGAGGGTCAAATACTGCAGGTGCTTCTGCTTGTCCGACACGATGATGTTGGCCACATCGGTTTCGGTGAGCGCCTTTTCGGCCACCGCCAGCAGGCTGTTGGCATCGGCCGGCAGATACACCCGGGTGATGCTGCCCTTCTTGTTGCCGGCCAGATCGATGAAGCCGGGATCCTGATGCGTGAAGCCGTTGTGGTCCTGACGCCACACGGTGGAGGAGATCAGGCAGTTCCAGGGGCCGATCGGGGCCCGCCAGGCGATCTCCTCGCAGTGCTCCAACCACTTGCAGTGCTGGTTGTACATCGAGGCCACCACATGGGCGAAGGCCTCGTAGGTGTGGAAGAAACCGTTCCGCCCCGTGAGCAGATAGCCATCCATCATTCCCACCAGGGTGTGCTCGGAAAGCATCTCCACCACAGCCCCATCACGGGAGAGTTCGCTGCCGTTGAGGTCCTCCGGCAGGAAGTCGGCCATCCAGGCTTTCTTGGTGGCGCCATACACGGCCTGCAGACGGTTGGAGGCGGTTTCGTCGGGGCCGAAGAGGCGATAGCCACCGGGGTTGAGGCTGATCAAATCGCGGATCAGTTCGCCCAGGGGATAGGTGTTCTCTGCTTCGGTGGTGCCAGGAATCTCCACCGGAACCTCGTAGTTGCGTAGATCGGGGAAGAAGAGATCCCTGCGCAGCTCACCGCCATTGGTGTGGGGGTTGGAGCCCATGCGGCGATCACCTTTCGGGGAAAGGGCGCGGATCTCCTCGCGCACGGCGCCGTTCTCATCAAACAGCTCCCAGGGGCGGTAGCTCTTCATCCAGTCTTCGAGCAGGCGCAGGTGGCTCTCGTTGCTCTTCACATCGGCCACCGGCACCTGGTGGGAGCGCCAGAAGTTCTCGATCTTCTTGCCGTCGATCTCCTGGGGGCCGGTCCAGCCCTTGGGGGAGCGCAGCACGATCATCGGCCAGCGGGGCCGGAAGGCTTCGCCACTGCTGCGGGCCTGGTCGCGGATCGCCCGGATCTCCAGCACCGCCTGCTCCATCGCCACCGCCATCTGGCGGTGCATGGCCATCGGGTCGGAGCCTTCCACCACGATCGGGCTCCAGCCGTAGCCCTTCAGCAGGCTGTCGAGTTCCTCATGGGGGATGCGGCTGAGGATGGTCGGGTTGGCGATTTTGTAGCCGTTGAGGTGCAGCACCGGCAGCACGGCGCCGTCTTTCACCGGGTTGATGAACTTGTTGATGTGCCAGCTGGTGGCGAGGGGGCCGGTCTCGGCTTCACCGTCGCCGACGCAGGCGATCGTGATCAGCTCAGGGTTGTCGAACACAGAGCCGCAGGCGTGGGAGAGCACATAGCCGAGCTCGCCGCCTTCATGGATCGAACCTGGCATTTCGGCGGTGCAGTGGCTGCCGATGTGCCCGGGGAAAGAGAACATCTTGAAGAACTTCTTCAGCCCTGCCTCATCGAGTGATTTGTCGGGGTATCGCTCCGAGTAGCTGCCATCGATGTACACCGGGCCGCGGGCGCCGGGGGCGCCGTGACCAGGCCCCGACATGTAAATCATGTCGAGGTCGTATTTGTTGATCAGCCGGTTGGCGTGGGTCCAGATGAACGCCTGGCCGGGGCTGGATCCCCAGTGGCCGAGCAGGCGATTCTTGATGTGCTCCGGTTGCAGCGGTTCACGCAGCAGCGGGTTGTCCTGGAGGTAGATCATGCCCACGGCCAGGTAATTGGCCGTGCGCCAGTAGGCATCCAGGCGCTGGAGTTCCTCCTCCATCGGCGCCTGCACGTTCTGGGCGGCGGCCTGATAAGGCATGGTGGTCATGATCCTGATCATCCAGGGGTCAGTACGCGGAAGGTAGCCATAGCCTCCGGGCCTGGTCGTCAACAACGGCACATCGACACGGTGTGGTGGCCCACGTCAGCGGCTCACCGGGAGCATCAGTGGGCAGCGTTTGCCTTTAAGGTCCCCCAAACTTCGGACCGACCCGGCATGGTTCTCCCCCTGGAGCTGGCCCAGCTGCCCGAGATCCTCACCCAGCTCAGCAGTCACGATCTGGAGGTGGCCGAGACCCTGATCGGGGTGATCCGCTTCCTGCTGATCTTCGTGGCGGCGCGCACGATGGCGGAAGTGCTGGTGCGGCTGCAGTTGCCCACCATCCTCGGGGAACTGCTGGCCGGCGTGATCATCGGCGCCTCCGGTCTGCATCTGCTGGTGCCTCCCGACACCCAGGCCCAGCTCAGCCAGAGCTTTGTGTCGCTGATCAGTGGCCTGGCGGCGATCCCGCCCGACACGATCCCGGAGATCTACAACGAGACGTTCCCGTCGTTGCAGGCGGTGGCGACGCTTGGTCTGTACGCGCTGCTGTTCCTCACCGGGCTGGAAAGCGAACTGGATGAACTGGTGGCGGTGGGCGGTCAGGCCTTCACCGTGGCCGTGGCCGGTGTGGTGCTTCCCTTCGCCCTCGGCACCTTCGGCCTGATGAGCCTTTTCCACGTGGAGCTGATCCCGGCGATCTTCGCCGGGGCGTCCATGACGGCCACCAGCATCGGCATCACTGCCAGTGTGTTCGGAGAACTCGGTTACCTGAAAACGCGTGAGGGGCAGATCGTGATCGGCGCCGCCGTGCTCGACGACATTCTCGGCATCGTGATCCTGGCGGTGGTGGTATCGCTGGCCACAGGCGGTTCCCTGGCGATTGCCCCGATCGTGAAGCTGGTGGCCGCTGCGATCGTGTTTGTGGTGGCAGCGATCGGCCTCAGCCGCACCGCAGCCCCTGCTTTCGACTGGCTGATCGACAAGCTCAAGGCGCCGGGGGAAGTGCTGGTGGCCTCGTTTGTGATCCTGTCCTTCAGCTGCTTTGCAGCCACAGCGATCGGCCTGGAGGCGGCCCTCGGCGCCTTTGCCGCCGGCCTGATCCTCAGCGGCTCCAAGCACAACCGCGCCATTCAGCAGGCGGTGCTTCCGATCGTCACCCTGTTCGCCACGATCTTCTTTGTACTCGTGGGTGCGGGGATGGATCTGTCGGTGATCAACCCGCTCGATCCGGCCAGCCGCTCCGCCCTCGTGGTGGCCGGTTTCCTGCTGGTGATCGCGATCGTCGGCAAGATCGCCTCGGGTTGGGCTTTCCTCAGCGACAAGCCCACGCGCCGCCTGGTGGTGGGTCTGGGGATGATGCCCCGGGGCGAAGTCGGTCTGATCTTCCTCGGCCTCGGCACCAGTGCCGGCCTGCTTTCACCCTCGCTGGAGGCGGCGATTCTGCTGATGGTGATCGGCACCACCTTCCTGGCCCCGATCCTGCTGCGTCTGGTGATCGGTGGCGACAAACCCGACGATGGCGACAGCATTGATGAGGCGGTGGCGGCCGATCCGGTTGGCTTGATGTGAATGGTCTGATCGGATTTGATCTGATCGTTTTGACCGGAGCCTGATGCTTTCAGGCGTCAGCCCTGCTCTCGCCGCGCCAGGAGCAGAAACAGGCTCCAGCCCACCGTGATCAGGGCCAGGCTGGAGCCCCAGCCAGGCCCGAGCGTCCAGCTGAGCAGCAGCTGCAGCACCAGTCCCACGGCGAGGGCCAGCAGCAGGCTGCTGATCACCAGGGCCACCTGCTGGCCGCCGTTGCTGAGGGGCCCCTGGGCCAGGCTTTCCTCCAGGCGCTGCAGCGGGCCGCTGAGGGGGATGTAAAGCGCCAGCGCCCAGAACAGGCCGCCGCGCAGCATGGCGGGATCCGCCAGGGGGCCGATGCCGCCGCTCCACTCGTTCACGATCAGCGCATCACCAGGGCTGCCTAGCATCGCCAGCCCTGTGGGCGATTGCGGTGACCCTTGCTCCAGATGCTGCTCCGACCCGCCAGGTCGAGCCCTGGCGCTTCCGCGGCCATGCCGTGCACAGCCTCAGCTGCGGCCCCAGTGCCTCCAGTGCTGATCCAGGCCAACCGGCCCTGCTGCTGGTGCATGGCTTCGGAGCCTCCACCGACCACTGGCGCCACAACATCCCCGTGCTCAGCCGCAGCCATGAGGTGCATGCCATCGATCTGCTCGGCTTCGGCCGCAGTGCCAAGCCGGCGGAGCTCGCCTACGGCGGTGCCCTCTGGCGCGATCAGCTGGTGGCCTACGTGCAGGAGCGGATCGGCCGCCCCACGGTGATCGCCGGCAACTCCCTCGGTGGCTTCGCGGCCTTGGCTGCCGGTGCTGCCCTCGGCGCCGAGGCCGCCGGCGTGGTGCTGCTCAATGCGGCCGGACCCTTCAGCGACGAGCAGCAACCCGCCAAGGGCTGGGGCGCGATCGCCCGCCAGACGATCGGTTCCGCCCTGCTCAGGAGTCCACTGCTGCAGCGACTGCTGTTTGAGAACCTGCGCCGTCCTGCCACGATCCGCCGCACCCTCAATCAGGTGTACATCGATCGCACCAACGTCGATGACGCCCTGGTGGAGGCGATCCGTCGCCCCTCGCTCGATCCGGGGGCTTTCGGGGTGTTCCGCACCGTGTTCGACATCCCCCGCGGTCAGCCCCTCGATGAGCTGTTCGCGGTGTTGCAGGCGCCGTTGCTGTTGCTCTGGGGCATCCGCGATCCCTGGATCAATGCCGCCGGTCGGCGCGCCAGTTTCCAGCGCCATGCCCCGGCGGCCACCACGGAGGTGGTGCTGGAGGCGGGCCATTGCCCCCACGATGAGGTGCCGGATCAGGTGAATGCGGCCCTGCTCTCGTGGTTGGCGAGCCTGCCGACCCAGTCGCCATGTCTCTGTCGGCCAGAACACCGGTGATTCATGGTCGCGGCGGTACTTTCCCGCCAACCTGGGTCCAACGGATCAATGGCCATGACGCTCACGCAGCAGTCCGCGCCCTACGCCCATTGGGAGTATGTGCACCCCGAATCTGGTGATCGCCTCCGGATCGTGCCCGAGCGGGGCGGTCTGGTGAGTGAGTGGTGCTGCGATGGTCGCGAGGTGCTTTATTTCGACCAGGAGCGTTACGCCGATCCAGCCAAGAGCATCCGGGGCGGCATTCCGGTGCTGTTCCCGATCTGCGGCAATCTCCCCGGTGATGTGCTGCCCCTGGCCAGTGGGGAGTTCATCCTCAAGCAGCACGGGTTTGCCCGCGACCTGCCCTGGCAGCTGCAGCTGCTCGAGGATCAGAGCGGTGTGCGCCTCAGCCTTCACGACAACGAGGCGACCCGGACGGCCTATCCCTTCCCGTTTCAGGTGGTGATGGAGGTGCGACCCGTGCCCCAGGCCCTCGAGATCAGCGTCACGATCCGCCACCAGGGCGACGATCACCAGGGCAAGGAGCGCAGGAGCGACGCGGCTGCCGAAGCGATGCCCTTCAGCTTCGGCCTCCATCCCTATTTCAACGTCACCGACCTGAGTCGCACCCACCTGGAAGGGCTGGCGCCGGTGTGCCTCAATCATCTGGAGATGGCCGAGGCTGACACCGCCTCCCAGCTGGCCCGTCTGCCCGAGGGTGTGGACTTTCTCACCCGCCCCGCCGGCCCGGTGACCCTGGTGGATGACGTCGCCGGCACCCGCCTGCAGCTGCAGCACCTCGATCCGATGGATCTCACCGTGGTGTGGACCGAGCCACCGCGGCCGATGGTCTGCCTCGAGCCCTGGACCGGGCCGCGGCAGGCCCTGATCAGCGGCGATCGCAAGCTTGTGCTCGCTCCCGGTGAGAGCCGCACGCTCGGGTGCCGTTACGTGATCAGCTGAGCGGATACGGCGTCGCCACCCCCGGCAGGCGGCCGCGGCTCAGTTGCTGGAGCGGATCAAACTCCCGTTTCACCGCCTCGATCAGGGGGCGGGCGGGTGCATCGAGCCAGGCTGCGAGGGCTGCGCCGGGATTGTCCGGTTTCGGTTGTATCAGCACCGTGAGCTGGCCGCCCAGCTGGCACACCCGTTGCCGCACGGCCTGCACCGCATAGGCAGGCGTTGTTGAAGCATCGCCTGCGCTGGTGCTCACTTGCCAGAGGTCGCCGCTGCCGGCCCCCGCCGCCAGCTCGCCCCGCCAGCCCTTGAGGCTGGTCAGCTCCCGGCTGGCGAGCAGGTCGGCGACCCGGGCCGGCGGCAGGGCCAGACGCAGGAGCCAGGCGCAGGAGCCTGTGGGGGCAGCAGGGGCTGGCAGGGGGCTGGCCCAGGCGTGCCGTTCCGCTTCTAGCTGGTGGTGCGCGGCGAGGGCCTCGAGGCGGCTCAGCTGCGCCTCCACCGCCGCATCACTGACGCTGGCGATTCCCATCTGGATGCGCCAGGCGTGCGCTGTCGGGTCGGTGGAGCAGGGGTCGGAGAAGGAGTCGCTGCAGGGGGCGCCCCGCCAGTTGATCCACTCCGGGGTGAGCGTGCTGGCCACCACCTCGGCACGCCAGGCCTCCAGCTGGGCCAGGGCACCGGTCACCCGCAGTTGGGCCCGAGCCGGCCGGATCGGCTGGGTGCGCAGGGTGAGACTGTGAATCAGGGCGAGGCTGCCCCAGCTGCCGCAGAGCAGGCGCATCAGGTCGTAGCCGGCCACATTCTTGACGACGCGGCCGCCGGCATGGGCGCTGATGCCGTCGCTGCGGATCAGGCCGATGCCGATGATCTGGTCGCGCACGCCCAGGTGCCGCTGGCGCAGGCCACCGCTGAGGCCCCGCGCCACTAAGCCGCCGATGCTGCCGGCGGAGTGGCAGGGTTCCGGCAGGAGGGGCGCGGACCTGCTGCCCCAGGGCCAGTCGATCGGCAGCCACTGGTTGTGCACCGCCAGGGCGGCCTGGAGCTCAGCCAGGGGCAGACCCGCCTCCACGGTCACGGTGAGATCGTCGACGGCGTGGTGGAGGATCCGCTTGAGTTGCCTGGTGCTCAGGCGGGGCTGGGGGCCGCCATCGGCGGCTGGTTGAAGAGGTGCGCCCCAGTGCAGTCGGGTGCCGAGGCCACAGGGCACCCAGGGGTGGCCGTCCTGGTGCAAGGCGCGCACGGTGTCCTGCAGTTCACCCAGGCCGTCGGGTGCGATCAGCTCGTGATGGCGCGGTGACGCGGTGATGGCAACAGAGGCTCGGAGGCCATGATCGTGCCATGACCATCGTGGTGATCGACGACGACCCCACCGGCTCCCAGACGGTGCACAGCTGTCCGTTGTTGCTGCGCTGGGATCAGGACACCTTGCGCCGGGGCCTGCGCCATCCCTCTCCGTTGCTGTTTGTGCTCGCCAACACGCGGGCCCTTGCGCCGGCAGCCGCTGCAGCCCGCAACCGGGAGATCGTCAGAGCCCTGGTGGCGGCCCTGGCGGCGGAGGCGATTCCGCCTGAAGCGGTGCAGCTGGTGAGTCGGGGTGATTCCACCCTGCGCGGTCATGGTGTGCTCGAACCCCAGGTGCTGGCGGAGGTCTGGCAGGCCGAGGTCGGCCCGGTGGATGCCACCTTGCATGTGCCCGCCTTCCTGCCGGGTGGGCGTACCACGGTGGGGGGGGTCCATTTGCTGCACGGCGAGCCGGTGCACCGGTCGGCCTTTGCCCAGGATCGCGTCTTTGGCTACAGCACCAGCGATCTGGCCGCCTGGCTGGAGGAGAAGAGCGCTGGTGCGATCGCCGCCG
>CALGVO010000004.1 GCA_937930135.1 uncultured Synechococcus sp.
GGTGCCGATGTTGCAGAGCAGCAGATCCTGGTTGGGCGTCAGCCGGATCTCGAGCTGGTAGGTCTCCACGATCCGCCGCAGCCCGGCCTTGAGCTCTCCCTCCAGACGACCGCACAGCAGGGGGAGGCCGACAAACCACATGCCGGGCCGGTGGCGGTGCCAGCCGAGGTAGTCGGTGAGCTTCGGTTTTGCCTCATGGCGCAGGGCGCCCAGCTCCCCCTGGAAGTAGTGGGCCAGCAGCTCCTCGCGGAACCAGTCGATGCCGCGATCGTGAATCAGATACTTCATCCGCGCATGGCGCCGCAGCGTTCGATCGCCGTGATCGCGCTGGAGGGCGAGGATCGCCTGCACGAGATCCAGCACCTGGTCGGCGGCCACGTAGCCCAAGGGGTCGGCGATCCGGGCGAAGGTCTCCTCTTTGTTGTGGGTGCGGCCCATGCCCCCTCCCACATACACATTGCAACCGCGCAGGGCGCCGGAAGGATCGCTGAAGGCCACCAGGCCGATGTCCTGGGTGAGCAGATCCACTGAATTGTCACCGGGAACGGTGACGGCCACCTTGAACTTGCGGGGCAGGTAGGTGTCGCCGTAGAGGGGTTCGTGTGGATCACCGGAAAACACGGCGCCATCGAGCTGGCGCTGCCGGGCCGCTTTGACGATGCGGCTCGGTTTGATCCGATAGCTGAGGTCGCCGTCGACCCAGAGGTCGAGATAGGAGCCTTCGGCTGTTTCGGGGCTGAGCAGATCGGCGATGTCGTCGGCGAGCTGCCGGGCTGCCGGGTAGCCATCTTTTTCGAATGGGGCCGCCGGTGCCATCACATTGCGGTTGATGTCTCCGCAGGCCGCCAGGGTGGACCCCATGTGGCGCACGATGGTGCCGATCACTTCCCTGAGGTCGGCTTTGGCGATCCCATGCATCTGAAAGGCCTGGCGGGTGGTGGCCCGCAGGCTGCCGTCTCCGAGGCGATTGGAAAGATCGTCGAGAGCCAGGAACAAGGAGGCGGGGATTCGGCCGCCGGGGCTGCGCAGACGCAGCATCATCTGCCAGTGCTTGTCTTTGCCCTTCTCGCGCCGATCGCGATCATCCTGTTGATAGCTGCCGTGAAACTTGAGGATCTGGAGCGCATCCTCACTGAACTGGGGCCGATCGTTCGACAGTTCCGTCAACAACGGTTCACGCAGGTAATCGCTGTCGATCTTGCGTTGTTCCGCCTTGGGCAGTGCCTGAGCACCGTCGCCGCTGCCGGAGCCCAGCGGACTCTGCGATGCATCGACGTCGAGCTGGCTCACTGGCACACGAAACACATCCCACCGAAAGTAGCGAAACGGCTTCCAATACAGTCGGCCATCGGATGGACCGACGGGCGTGGCTTCAACCTTTCTGCTGGAGATCGGAACGGAGGAACTACCGGCCGATTTTGCCCGCCTGGCCCTGCCTCAGCTCAAGGCGACTGTGGCGGGCGACCTGAAGGCGTGGCGTCTGAACCATGGCCCGATTCAGGTCACCAGCACCCCCCGGCGCCTGGCCGTGATCGTGGAGAACCTGGTCGACCGCCAGGAGGATCTCAGGGAAGACCGCAAGGGGCCGCCCGTTGCCCAGGCCTATGTCGATGGCCAGCCCGGTCCGGCTGCCCTAGGCTTTGCACGCCGCAGCGGCGTCGACCCCTCGACTCTGCAGGTCCGGGCCACACCCAAAGGCGACTGTGTGTTTGCCACGGTGTTGCTGGAAGGGCAAAGCACCCTGTCGCTGTTACAGGAGCACATTCCCGCCTGGATTGATGCACTCCAGGGGCGTCGCTTCATGCGTTGGGGTTCGGGTGATCAGCGCTTCAGCCGCCCGGTGCGCTGGTTGGTGGCTCTCTTCGGCGAGGCCTGCGTGCCGGTGACTCTGGCGGCCAGCGACCCGGTGGTGCACAGCGGACGTTCCAGCCGGGCCCACCGCCTGTTGGATCAGCCGGTGGATCTTGCCGAGGCGGAGGCCTACGGCGCTGCCCTGGCGGCGGCGGGAGTGGTGGTGGATCGCGACGAGCGGGCGGACATGATCCGCACTGCCCTCAAGGAGCGGGCCCAGGCCCTGCAGGGCGAGCCTGATTGCCCGCCTGCTCTGTTCGAGGAGCTGGTGGATCTCGTCGAGGCCCCCCGGGTGCTCACCGGCTCGATTGCCGATCGCTATCTGGCGTTGCCGCCGGAGGTGATCATCACCGTGATGCAATCGCATCAACGCTATGTGCCCCTCCGCCGTCCAGGCGTGAGCATGGATCCCCTCGGGTTGAGCGCCCGCGAGGTGTTGTGCCCCGACTTCCTCCTGGTGAGCAATGGCCTGGCTTCGGCGGATGATCGGATTCGTGCAGGTAATCAACGGGTGTTGAGTGCCCGCCTGGCCGATGCGGAATTCTTTCTCACCGTGGATCGCCGCCAGCCCAGCAGCGAGCGGAGAGAGGCGCTGCAGGCCGTGACCTTTGCGGAGGGGTTGGGTAGTTTGCGCGATCGCTCCGATCGGATCGAGCACCTCGCAGGCCAGCTGCTCGAGCAGCTCGATTGTCCCTTGGCCACGCAGGAAGCGGCCCGTCGTGCCGCCCACCTCTGCAAACACGACCTGGTGAGTCAGATGGTGGGTGAGTTCCCGGAATTGCAGGGATTGATCGGAGGCAAATATCTCCTGGAGGAGGGGGAATCCCGCGCCGTGGCTCTGGCGGTGGTCGAGCACTATCAACCCCGGGGTGCCGGCGATGCCTTGCCATCCAGTGATGCCGGCGCCGTGGTGGCTCTGGCTGAGCGCCTCGAACTGCTCCTGAGCATTTTTGCCAAAGGTGAGCGACCCAGCGGTTCCTCCGATCCCTATGCCCTGCGCCGCGCTGGGAATGGCATCCTTCAGATCCTCTGGG
>CALGVO010000005.1 GCA_937930135.1 uncultured Synechococcus sp.
GTAGTGGCAGGCGCGGAAGGTGTTCACCGCTGTGATCGCTTCAGGAGTGCGGAACTGAAGCCCGCCCGCATACACCTGGTTCACCACGGCGGAGGTGATCGCCAGGGCCGTACTGGTGTCGTCCATCAAGCGGTAGTAGCTGGCGATGCCGAAATTGATCCCGGTCCACACCTCCAGCGGATGGGTGCCTTGGGGATCGAGCGGGGTGCCATCGCGGCGCAGGCCATTGGCCACCCCCAGCGCCCCGCCCTCGAAACGCTCAAAGCAGCTTTCCTTCACGGCCTTGAGGGTGCTGCGGCAGTTGGCATCGCTCACCACCGCTGGCAGGTTCAGTAAACGTGCGTAGAAATCACCGCAGAGCTGATCGGCCATCACCACCGGTGTGCCGCTCTCAGCATCGATGTCGTAATACTCGCCGTTCCAGAGCAGCGCGTCGAAGTTGGCGCGGGATTGCTCCAGCCAGGTGCTGAAGGTGTGCTGCTCGGCGGCGGTGTCCAGGCCCGTGGCCAGCTGCAACTGCTGACCCATCGCCAGAGCCGCCTCCAGGGCCGCAATCCAGAGGGCGCCGCAGTAGGCGCTCACACCCTTGAGCGGCCAGTCGTCAAAGGTCTGATCCGGAGCGCCGCCGTTATCGGGCAAGCCATCGTTGTTGGTGTCGAAGCCTTTGAGATAAGTGAGGGCTTCCACGGCCGCAGGCCAGCACTCCGCCAGAAAGTTGATGTCTTCGCCGCTGGGCGACAGCTTGAACGTGCGCCACACCTGGAGCACATAGTCGCTGGCCAGGTCTTTCCAGAGATTGCAATCCTGATAGGCGGTGTAGTTGGTGGCATCCCAGGGCTGCTCATTCGGCGCCCCCAGATCGTGAGGGGTCGCCCCCTTCACCTTGCGGTCAGCCTCCACCCGGCCTTTGCCCTGGGTGAAGTACCAACCGATCGGCCGCTGTGTGGCATCGGCCGCTGGAATCGCACGGGCAAAACTGCGCAGCACCGCCTTGTCGAGTTCCGGCCAGAGCTGCAGCAGCGCCAACGATCCATAGAGGCGCACATCCAAACTTTCATACCAGGCGTAGTCGATGCACTCGAGCACGCCGAAGCGACCGTGGGGATCCATCGGTGTCGCCGCACTCCACAAACTGCCGCCGCTGCAGAGGTCGTAGAGCTCGTTGAACAGAGCCATCCGCACCGGTTCCGGCAGATCACTGCGCTGCAGCACCGGCTGCTGCCACGCCTCGATCTGCTGCTTCCACTGCGACCAGTCGCGCAGGGCTTCCGCGGCGATCGCCGCGGCCTGATGGCCTTCAGCGCCAAAGAAATCGGTGTAGCGGCGCAGCGCCTGGGTGCCGGTGGCAAAGGCCGTGACCGGCAGATCCCAGCTGATCACCACCGGAATCTCGATGCTTTGCCCCGGCGCCAACTGACACTGCACCGCCAGGGCGGCACTGAGGGGATCGTTGCGGCCGCTGCGGCGATCGTTGTTGCTGTCGGGAATCGAGCCGTCAGCGCGGAAGCTGCTCCAGAGCTCGTTGCCATCGCCGTGGGGATTCCAACGGCTGCAGCGCTGAATCGTCACCCCCGGCTGCTCAGCAGTGGCGATGCACCACTGGCCCTCGCCTTCGGCGATGGGATTGGAGACGTTGCCCTCCAAAACGACACCTTTAAAACCACCGTCATCGACCCAAAGGTTGCGCTGCCCGTCGGTCTTGCCGATCGCCGGTGCGTAGTTGTGCTCCGGACTGCCGTCGTCCCGGAAGTGCACCTCGGCTGCAGCGTCGGTGTTGGTGAACCAACCGGTGGTGTTGCGCCAGCTCAGAAGCAAGGACAGATCCAACGGCTTGGTGGTGGGGTTGCGCAAGGTCCACACGAACACCGCCACCGGATAACTGGTGCGTTGGTAGTCGCCGGGGAGGATCGGGCTGAAGGCTTCGCAGCGCACCTCGGCGTCGTACACGCCGTCGTAGTGGGTCCAGCTCAGGGGATAGCGGGCGGCATAGGTGCCGGTGCTGCGCTCAGGCGTGCTGGCGGGATACCAATCCCAGGCGGCCAGGGGCTCACCACCATCCTGACGCGAGGCATCCGCCTCGGGTTTCACCGCCAGCGCATGGGCCCTCGTGCTGCTGCCATTGCTTTCAAACAGGGCGAACTGGCAATCAGGCAGCACACCGAACCAGTGTTCACCGCCATCGAGGTGCCAGAGGTTGAAGCTGCCATCGGGCGCGCGGCCGAAGCAGCCCGCCCCAAAGCCCCCCAGGGGCATGCCGTGGTTGGGGCCATCGTCGAGGTTGCTGGCATAGCGGACCGTGTAGGGGTTGGTCCAGCCCAGGCCAAACGGTCGGCTCCAGCTCGCCTGGGGCGGCTGCCAACACTTGGCTTGCTTGCGGCGGCCCAGCAGCGAACGCAGAGCGGAGAGTCCGAGCGGGGCCATGCACAGGGGCCGAAAGTCGCCCCAGATTGCCAGAATTACGTCTCCTCACCATCCAACAAGGCATCCAAGGTCACCGCCGTGCGCACCAGGGCCTGGTAGCGCTGCAGCAGACGCCGATTGCGATCGAGCCAGCGGGCCGCATCAGCGGGTGCCTCACCGCCGGACCCGGCACTGATCCCCACAGGACCGTCGGCATCCATCAGTTCCAGGTCGCCCTGCTGGGCGATCAGGGCCAGCAGGAGTTCATGCAGGCGCTGCCGCCGCTCCCGGCTCGGCACCCTCTCCTCTGCACTGTCCATTGCCATCACCCCATCCCCGTCGACATCGCCAGCGCCACAATGACGCCATGATCGAGGTGATCGGCACCGATGCGGGTGCACCCGCCACCCTGGCGGAGCCGCAACAGCAGCTGCTGACAGAGGCGCAATGGATCGCGGCCCCACGCCGTCTGCTCACGGCGCTGCGGCTCTGGCTGGGCCACAACCACCCGGCGACGCTGCTCGAGAGCGATTCCCCTCTTCAGCTCTGCAACGAACTCCACGCCCTGCCGCCCACCACGCGTGCAGTGGTGCTGGCCAGCGGTGATCCGCTCTGGTTCGGCATCGGCCGCACCCTGGTTGAGCGCCTGGGGGTCGATCGGCTCCGCTTTCAACCGGCACCGAGCTCCCTGCAGCTGGCCTTCTCCCGACTCGGCCGTCCCTGGCAGGATGCTCAATGGCTGAGCCTGCACGGGCGCGATCCACTGACGCTGGCGCAACAACTGCAGCAACGGCCCAGAGCCTTGGCGGTGCTCACCGACCCCAGCCGCGGCGGCGTGGAGGAGGTGAGAACGATCCTGCGCAGCAGTGGGCTGGACACCGCCTATGCGCTCTGGCTGTTCGAGGCCCTGGGGCACGCCGACGAGCGGGTGCAGCGGCTGCACCCCCCGGATCCCTCCCCCAGCACACTCCATCCCCTGCATCTGGTGGTGCTCCTGGCGGAGCGCCCCAGCGCCCCGCCACCGGAACGCCTGCCCCTTTTCGGCCTCGAGGACGGCCTCTTCCTGCAACACGACGACCGCCCGGGGCTGATGACCAAACGGGAGGTGCGCATCCAGCTGCTCGCCGATCTCGAGCTGCCGGAGCGCGGTGTGCTCTGGGACCTGGGGGCCGGGACCGGCAGTGTGGGGCTGGAAGCCCTGCGCCTCCGACCAGGCCTGCAGCTCCTGGCGATTGAACGACGGGGTGGCGGTGCGCCACTGATCGAAGCCAATGCCGAGCGCCTGGGGGTGCGGCCAGCGGCCGTGCTGGAAGGAGACGCCCTGGCCCTGCTGCAAGGCGGCGAGACTGCTGCCGATGCACTCCCCAAGTCACTGCAACGCCCCGACCGAGTGCTGCTTGGCGGGGGAGGCCGGGCTCGAGCCGCCCTGCTCGAAAGGGTGTTGCAGCGCCTGCAGCCCGGCGGCGTGGTGGTGATCCCCCTGGCGACCCTCGAAGCCCTGGCCGAGCTACGACCGCTCCTGGAGACAGCCGGCTGCCAAGTGAACCTCAGTCAGCTGCAGTCCTGGCGGGGTCAGGCCCTGGCCGGTGGCACCCGGCTGGCGCCGATGAATCCGGTGCTGGTGCTCAAGGGGCGCCTGCCGGGGCCTTGAGCACCAGAATCAAAGCCCAACCCGAAGCGATCGCCATGCCACTCCAGAAAGACCGTCAGGTGTCCCCCCTGCGCATGAAGATCACCCTGTTGATCGCCGGCTTCGGGCCGCTGCTGGCCATCGGCCTGTTTCTGCAA
>CALGVO010000006.1 GCA_937930135.1 uncultured Synechococcus sp.
AGCCACAAAAAAACCAGGGCCTGAGCCCTGGCTGATGAGTAGCAGGAATCCTAGAGGCTCGCGCGCCTTACCCAGGTTGATCACCCAGCTGCTGACTGGGATGCCTGACCGTTACAAATGGCTCGCTCAGTCTATCCAGTCCCCAAGTGCTGCGAGCAATGCTGACCATTCGCCCCAGCTCAGGTTGATCGATTGTTCACCGCGACTGAGATGCAGGTCAAAGCCTTCGGCATTGGTCCATTCGGTGACTTCCAGAAAGGAGTCAATCTCTGCTAGGTGGTCATGGTCACGCAGCTCGACAAAGCGACTTGTGCGTTGTGATTCCTTCATCGCTCGGCCTCCTGTTCGAGCAGGCCACTGGTTGCAGTAGGTCCGCCATAGTGCTCCCGCAACCAAGCCGCAACCTCGCGGATCGCGGCGCGGGCTTCTGGCTTCCAGTTGATCGGCCCGTCGCTGTCCCCGGTGAGCGCAAAGGCCACCCGCGAGAGCAGCGAACTATCTGGTTTCGCCGGATGGTTGGGCTGAGGTGGCTGGTTGGCTTCCAGGGTATCGATGCGTCTCTGCAGGGCCTTGACCCGCAAAGCAGCGCTTATACCGGCTTTGCGCATCGCGGCCAATGCTTCCTTATCACCCTCGTTCCGGGCCTCCAACGCCTCGATCCTGTAAAGCAGTCCGGCGATCAGCTTCGCTGTAGGCCACGCTTCCGCGCAGGGAGGCGTGTGCCCTGCTGGGCCAAAAACGGGAACTTCTATCTCGTCACGGATAGCCCGTGCCTGATCAATCAGGTAGTCCTGTTGATCCTTGTCGCCGTGCTGTTCAGCCATAAATCTTCTCCTTGAGTTGTGCAATGGTTCCATCGTTGACGATCACCCGATCAGGGGTGATGTCCTCCAGTCCGCCTTCGCTGCTGTGGTCGCCGTTGTAGGTGACGCCAGGGCGGTCGATGCGCCACAGCTCACCGCCGAGATCGCGGATCATCGAGGCCTCATTCGGAAACCGCACGTCATCGATCACGACGGATCCGCCGTCGTTCATGATGCGTTGCACCTTGGCGCGGGCGATCATCACCCAGAAATCAGGGTGGATGCAAGCTCGCCCCCATTCGGTGCCGAGCGTTTGCATCATGTGCCGTGCGCTGACGCCAAGCTCAGGGATGATGGCTTCTTTGGCTGTGTAGACGTAATGAGTGCTCGGAAGACGAAGACTGAGTTCATCGAGCAATATCTTGACGACACGCTTGAGCGGCGCTGCAAATGCCACGCGTTGATGCTCAATGAGCAGACTGGCCACGGTTGTCTTACCGCAGCCAGGTGCAGGGCTGTAAAGCCCGATGAGACGGGGAAGGCTCATTCTCCTTCCTCCATGTCATTGATCAGGTCCATCAAGTGATCGAAGAACGGGTAATCCTCCCGTTCGTCCTCGGTGGTCAGCTCGTGGAGCTGCGCGGCAAGAGCCATCAGTTGCTGTTGTCTAGTCATCGGTGGGTGGTGGTGACTGGTGTCATTATGCCCCAGCGGTGCAATGCTGCGTCGTGTGGTGTGCCGGTTTGATGGGTGGCTGCCAGGCCGCTGGCTAGAGGCGTTCCATTGCCCAGGCCAACACTGAAAGCATCAGAGTAATGCCAATGAAGTAGCCAGCAAGGGCAAGCAGCGGTCCTCCAACAAGAAACCCTGCGGCGCCGATCAGGTGAGTTGCCCCGGCGGCAGCAAACAACAGAAATAGGTCGCGGCCAACTTGGCAAACAATTTTGAGAAAACGCATTGGGTAAGGGGGCGCCGAAGCGCCCGGTGAAAGGAGTCAGGCCAGCGCCCGATTGTTCAGCATCTCGTCAGCAGTGTTGAGACGCTGCATCAGCTGGGGGAGGATGTGGAAGTGCCCTTGCCGCTTCGCTGCGCGGATCATGTCGATGGTCTCGGAGCGAAACTCCTGCCACTCCTGCCGTTGAGACTTGCGGGCAGGTTTGGCGGAAACAGTGAGATCCAACGGAGCGCATTTCTGGGCGGCGTTCCGGGCTTTCCACGCTGCCTTTTCGGCGGCGGTCATGTTGTCGGTAATGGAAGGGCGGCGAGCCATGAGTCGTGGGTGGTGGTGACTGGTGTCATTATGCCCCAGCGGTGCAATGCTGCGTCGTGTGGTGTGCCGGTTTGATGGGTGGCTTAATCGTTGCCCTCGATCGCATCCGCCAGTGCCAGGAACTCGGCGCGGAGGCGTGCACGGGTGGGAACAATGGGCATGGTGGTGGCGAGTGGGTGGGGTTGCCGGATAGACCCGGCGGGCGGCAAAATCAATCCAGTAGCCGAAAGTCCTCTTTCGGGCAAAACCATTCATCTTTTATGATGTGGCCAATGGCCTCTACGCCACAATGATTGCTACGGACTCGAATCGTTTTGCCTGCTAAATCCTTCCATTCGCCAACCTCTGCAATTTCCATCACTCGATAGATGAAGTGCCCGGCCGTGCTGGTGAGTGAATGATTCTTAAAGGATTTCGGCAAATAAAGAGCAAATCCTCCAAAGGATTGGAAGACGCCGCCGTAATCCAATTCGATCCACGCCGAAAGCAGCCCATGATCTTTGGTCGTCAGCGAAGCGCTGCGAATGATCGCGTTTTTTACTTCAGTCATTTGATACCTAAATAGCGAGTGGGTGGCGAGGGTCAGGCAATACCAGCCTGAATTGATTCGGCTTTGGCGAACTTTTCCGCTGCAATTTTTACAGCGTGTTCTTTGTTTTTGGCGTAGACATGAACTTGACTCCAGTTGGGCGCTTTTGCTTGAGGCTCAAAATGGTCAAGCATCGAAGTTTTCCATAAATCCAACTCGGACAAGTCGGAAGGGTAGGCAGTAACATTGCCACTCAAATGCTTATAGCAGCGATAAAGGTGCCGACCTGGTGCCCATTCGGGCAGCGCGGGATCCAAGGGGAAATCTTCAATCTCGGCATTTCTTCCATACAAAGGCAAAGCCGCCTCTGCTTTCTCTGCCGTAGTGAAAATGGCATGCACTCGATAATCCGAGTATTCACCTGTGGAGATGGCGTAGCAGATAGTCATTCCGATAACGAAGGTGGTGGTGGTGATGCCGGATAGGCTCCGGCGGGCGGTGGGGGGGGGGATCACTCGGCGATGAACGCCTCGACCTGACGGCGGTCGTACCAGATCAGGCCGCTTCCGTCTTTTTCTGTGATCAGCAGACTGCCCCAGAACTCAACAAAATCATCAAGGGTGTAGCCAGCTTTTTCAAGGGTGTAGCAGATGCTTGCGGTGAGATGCACGTAGTTAGCGGTGGAAGCAGGCATGTGTCGTGGGTGGTGACTGAGACAATTATGCAGGGGCCTGGCCTTGCTTAGCTGTGTCGTGTGCCAGTTCTTTATCTGTCACGGTGCCTAATACACGCGTATTCCCGTGCCGCGGCCTGCGTTGGCGTGCAGCGGGTTAAACTCACGCCACACCAAATAGCCAGCAGCATCGTTCATGTGATCATACCCGCCTTCCTTGTCCGGTTCGCCTTTGTCGTTGTAGCTCTGCAGCTCCAGGCACTCGATCAGCTTTGCGCAGCATGGGTCGATCTGCATCCTGATTTGCCCCTTCCCGTTTTCCAGCAGAGCTTGAACAGCAGCCACCCGATCACGGACGGGAGGATTGGCTTTCGGTGATTGGTTGCTGATGCCATAGCTCTGCAGGATCTGGATGTCGGTTTGCGTTGCATTGGTGCTGCGATTGCCGCCGCTGGCGTCTGGGTAACCATAGATCGTGCGTTTTGGATAGCGCCGCCGCAACTCCTGCGCAAGCTGATCGGTGTCATGCGCTTTGCTGATCTCACCAATGAACTGCAACTTGTCGCCGGTTCTGATCGCCAGCACGGCGTTCATATTGCCAACGTTGAAATCAATGCCAACACGCAACGGCTCGCGGTCATTATCTTTGACCGGCTTGACGTGTTTCGCGCGATCAAATCGGTCATACACCTGACCGGTGTTGAGATTTACAAATTCTCCGTCTAGGTACGCCAGCAGCAGATTTGGGTCATAGTTAGCTTGCAATCGATCGATGAAATCTGGCGGTAGATGTGGATTATCTGCCGTGCGCATTTTGATCAATCGTCGATCGCTGCGGCTTTTGGCGTCATCGCTGCCGAAGGTGTTCCACATCCATCTAAAACCTTCCGGCGTTGATGCTGCGCCGAATTGACGCACATTACCTGATCGCAAACGACCGAGGATCTTTGGGAATGCACGATCAGCGATGCTAGGCGTTACGGTGTCGATCTCATCGGCCAATACCCATGCAAGGTTGAGGCCAATGATACGCGACCAATTCTCGAAGCTACGACACAGAATCTTCGTATCACCTCCTGGTAAGTGCAGGACGTACTCAGGCAGTGGCGATGCTCTGAACGTGTAAGGGATTCCATAGTGTTCGAGGAAGCTATCGAAATCGGTTTGCCAGATGTCACGAATCAGCGGCCCAGTTGGCTCCATCACCGTACCGATAAAGCCCTGATTGGCCGCGGCTAATGTCACCGCCTTAGCGCATAATGCTCTGGTTTTGCCAGCGCCATAGCCAGCACTGACGCCAATGATCTCTGTGCTGCTATCAGCCACGAAATCCAGCTGCCCAGGATGCAGGTCATCATGGATCTGCTGCAATGTGGCGTCGAGGTCAAAGTCTTCGGCTTGATCAAGAACCGCAACCTGCAGTTCCGCAAGCCGTGCAAAGATCGCGTTACCTTTCCTCATCCGCTGGCAGCAACTGCTGACCGGTTTTTGCTTGGATGCGCAATAGCACCATACGTTCCTGATCTGGTGTTAAACCAGCCTCTGCAATTGCGGCAACAGCTGCTTCGATACCTTCCGCACGTGCACGTGTTACGGCTGCATTATCGCTGTAATGTTTGCGGTATGCCGGCGCATGAGTGAGCAACCATTGCGCATCTTTGGTTTCTCCTTTATCAGCAGATTCTG
>CALGVO010000007.1 GCA_937930135.1 uncultured Synechococcus sp.
TAGCCGGCCTGGGTGCCATCGCCATCCATCGAGGTGAGCAGGATCTCCCCCGCCCCCAGCTCCGCCACCCGCCGGGCCCAGGCCACAACATCGAGGCCGGTGTTCTCACGCCCCCCCTTCACGAACACATCCCAACCACCCCCGGATCTGGCCCGGGCATCGATCGCCACAACGATGCACTGGCAACCGAAGCGCTCCGCCCCCCGCGCCACCAGCTCCGGCTCACGCACGGCGGAGGAATTGAGACTCACCTTGTCGGCCCCGGCCCGAAGCAGCTCGGTGATCCCCTCCAGTGTGCTGATACCGCCCCCCACCGTGAACGGGATCGTCACCGCTTCGGCGGTGCGGCGCACCAGATCCACCAGGGTGGCGCGCCCCTGGTGACTGGCCGCGATGTCGAGAAACACCAGCTCATCGGCACCGGCCTGGCTGTAACGACTGGCCAGCTCCACCGGATCGCCGGCATCGCGCAGGCCAACGAAATTGACCCCTTTCACCACGCGACCATCGGCCACATCGAGGCAGGGAATCAGGCGCAGGGCAACCATCGGCGGGCTCACGGAGGGCTCAGGCGCAGCTGTTAGGGTGACGCCCACTTTCCAAGCCTTGCAGGCCATGTCACAGCAGGCGGCAGTCACCATCGACATCGGCTCCAAGGTGCGGGTCACCCGGGTGCGTGATCGCATTCCCGCAGCTCTGGTGGAGCTGCTCAAGAAGGACGCCACAGGCACCGTCACCGACTTCCGCACCACCGATGGCAAGGGCATCGGCGTGGTCGTGGAGCTCAGCGACGGTTCCACCAGCTGGTTCTTCGACGACGAAATCGCCCCCGCCTGAGGAGCAGGCCATGAGCGACGCCCGTCAGCTGCTCGGCATGAAAGGTGCCAGCGGCACCACCAACATCTGGAAGCTGCGTCTGCAGCTGATGAAGCCGGTCACCTGGATCCCCCTGATCTGGGGGGTGATCTGCGGTGCCGCCGCCAGTGGCCATTACGTGTGGCGCTGGGATCACCTGCTCGCCGCCCTCGCCTGCATGGTGATGAGCGGCCCGTTGCTGGCGGGCTTCACTCAGACAATCAACGACTACTACGACCGCGAGATCGACGCGATCAACGAGCCCTATCGGCCGATTCCCTCCGGCGCGATCCCTCTCGGGCAAGTGAAGCTGCAGATCTGGGTGCTGCTCCTGGCAGGCCTCGCCGTGGCCTGGGGCCTTGATACCTGGGCGGGCCACACCACGCCGGTGGTGTTGCTGCTCGCCCTCGGTGGTTCCTTCGTGAGCTTCATCTATTCCGCGCCACCCCTGAAGCTGAAGCAGAACGGTTGGCTTGGCAATTACGCCCTCGGAGCCAGCTACATCGCCCTGCCCTGGTGGGCTGGTCAGGCCCTGTTCGGTCAACTCACCTGGTCAACGGCGATTCTCACCCTTGCCTACAGCCTCGCCGGGCTCGGCATTGCGGTGGTGAACGACTTCAAAAGCGTGGAAGGCGACAAAGCGCTCGGCCTGCAATCGCTGCCGGTGGTGTTCGGCACCGAACGGGCCAGCTGGATCAGCGCCGGGATGATCGATGTGTTCCAGTTGCTGATGGTTGCTGTTCTGATCGCAATCGGACAGCATTTCGCTGCTGTGCTGCTGGTGCTGTTGATCGTGCCTCAGATCACCTTCCAGGACATCTGGTTGCTGCGTGACCCCGTTGCTTTTGACGTGAAATATCAGGCCAGTGCCCAACCCTTTCTCGTGCTCGGCATGCTCGTGACAGCTCTTGCCGTTGGCCACAGCCCCCTGACTCAGGCGATGTGAAGCGCCGTCGCCGTCACTGGGTGCTGATCGGCGCGACCGCCGGCTTCATCGGCATCGGCGTGGCCCTGAGCCAGGCTGTGATCACCCAGGCCCTCGATGCCACCCTGCCCGATGCCAGAGGCATCGCCCGCTTCAACCGACCCGGAACGATCACCCTGCTCTCCAGTGACGGGCAGGTGATTCAAAAGCTTGGGCCGGCCACACGCGAAAAGATCGAACCCGGCCAGATGCCTGAGCTGGTGAAACAGGCCTTCGTTGCAGCGGAAGACCGCCGCTTCTACGACCACGATGGCGTGGATCTCTGGGGCATCAGTCGCGCCCTGGTGACCAACCTGCGCCTGGGCTCCGTGCGGGAAGGCGCCAGCACGATCACTCAGCAGCTGGCCCGCACGGTGTTCCTCAGCCAGGACCGCACCCTCACCCGCAAGCTGAAGGAAGCGACCCTGGCCTACAAACTCGAGCGCCAGCTCAGCAAGGAGCAGATCCTCGAGCAATACCTCAATTACGTGTATCTGGGCTCGAGCGCCTATGGCGTTTCCGATGCCGCCTGGGTGTATTTCTCCAAGCAACCGGATCAGCTCACCCTGCCGGAAGCGGCCCTGATCGCCGGCCTCCCCCCGGCGCCTTCGGTGTATTCACCGCTGGTGAACCCCGACCTGGCGCTGGAGCGGCGCTCGATCGTGCTCGATCGCATGCAGCAGGCCGGCTTCATCACGGCCGGTGAAGCGGCGGCGGCGCGCCTTGCGCCGCTCGATCTCAAACCGGCAACGCCGAAATACTTCAACAGCGCCGCCCCCTATTTCACCAGCTGGGTGGCGCAGCAGCTGCCCACGCTCCTCACCCCCGAACAGCTGGAGGTGGGCGGTCTGCAGATCCGCACCAGCCTCAACCTCGCCTGGCAGAACGAGGGCCGCCAGGTGGTGAAGGAATTGGCTCCCGGCGGCACCGAGGGAGCGATCGTGTCGATTGAACCCGGCACGGGCCTGGTGCGGGTGATGGTGGGAGGCAAGGATTTCAACACCAGCCAGTTCAACCGGGCCACCCAGGCGCTGCGTTCTCCGGGCTCCACCTTCAAATTGTTTGCCTACGCCGCAGCGATCCATGCCGGCGTGAAACCAGAGGATACGTTCAACGATTCGCCCCGCTGCTGGGGGGGCTACTGCCCAAAGAATTTCGGCAACAAATATTTCGGATCGATTTCCCTCGCCGATGCTCTGAAGAACTCGCTCAACACCGTGGCGGTGCAGCTGCAAGACAAGGTGGGCTTTGACCCGATCATTGCCATGGCGAACAACCTGGGGATCGGCACCAGCCGGCCCTTAGGCAAGTTTTATCCGATGGCCATCGGCGCCTACGAACAGACGATTCTCGACATGGCGGCGGCCTACGCGGCGGTGGCCAATCGCGGCGTGTATGTGAAACCGGTGGCCTTCGAGGAGATCCGCGGCCCGGGCGGCGAGGTGATCTGGAGCCGCCGCGTTGATGGGGATCGCGGTCGCCGGGCCGTCGACAGCGAAGTGGCCGACGCCATGAACTGGATGCTGCAACGGGTGGTGGAAGGCGGCACCGGCGCCGCCGCCAGGCTCGATGATCGCCCCGTGGCCGGCAAGACCGGCACCTCCGAGGGAGCCCGCGACCTGTGGTTCATCGGTTCGATTCCCCAGCTCACCACGGCCGTGTGGTTCGGCCATGACAACAACCGCGAAACCAACAGCAACAGCGGTGAAGCCGCCTGGGCCTGGAACCGGTTCATGAGCAAGATCAAGAACCAGTTCCCGGTGCAGAACTTCCCGCCCAAACCCGTGCTCAAACGCACCTTCAAAAAGCCCGGCGCCACAGCCAAGAAACCCGAGACAAACCAGGAAGCGCCCTATCGGGGCTATGAGGTCAACCCGGAGCCAAGCCTCTGGGAGCCGGAGCCGGCGCCAGCTCCCGCCCCCCAGGCGCCGCCGCCCCGCTACGTTCCCCCCCCGGGAGGCCCACCGGTGGACGAAAACTTCCGACCCCTGCCGGTGCGGTGATTGCCGGTGCGGTGATCAGCCTGGCGTTGTGATCACGGCCGCATAGAAGCCATCGCCACCGGCCGGATCGGGCCAGCGCTGCTGCTCCGAGTGCAGCGTCAGCTCGGGATGGGCGGCAAGAAACGCAGTGATCTGCTGTTGGTTCTCCGCCGGATGGATCGTGCAGGTGGCATACACCAGGCGCCCCCCCGGAGCGAGCAGCGCCAGCATCGCCTCCAGCAATCGCGCCTGCAGCGGCAGCAGCTCCGTGATCGTGGCGGGCGTGACACGCCAACGGGCATCGGCATGGCGGGCCAGGGTGCCCAGACCGGAGCAGGGCGCATCCAGCAGGATGCGCTGAAACGCACCGCGCCACTGGGGCCGCTCCTGCAGCAGCTCGCAGGCATCGGCGGCGAGCGCGTTCACGCAGCCGCAACCGAGCCGGGCCGCATTGGCCGCCACTCGCTGCAGGCGACCGGCGGAACGATCCACCGCCCACACCTCGCCCGCATCGCCGATCAGCTCGGCCAGATGGGTGGCCTTGCCGCCCGGAGCGGCGCAGGCATCGAGCAGCCGCTCGCCGGGCCGGGGCTCCAGCAAAGGCGCCACCCACTGGGCGGCCCGATCCTGCACACACCAATGGCCCTCCGCATAGCCGGGCCACTGGCGCAGATCACCAGCAGCGCCGAGCACCTGCAGGCCCGAGCCACACCCCTCGATCGGTCGGGTCGCCAAACCGGCCGCCGCGAAGGCGGCAGCCACGGCCTCGGGCGTGCTGCGCAAACGGTTGACGCGCAGATCCAGGGGCGGCACCTGATTGCAGGCGGCAGCGATGCGCTCCACCGCGGGCATGGCGACCGCCTCGCTCCACCCGCCGTCGGCCCAGGCCAGCAACTCCTGGCAGAACCACAGCGGCAGCGACTGCTCCAGCGACAGGCGCTCCGCCGCATCGGCGGGCAGCGCCAGGGTGTCGCCCGCCGCCTGGGCCCGCAGGGCAGCCCGCAACAGCCCATTCACCACCGGCGCCAGCCGCGCCAGGCGATGCTGCTTGGCCAGCTCCACCGTGGTGTGCACCGCTGCGGCGGCCGGGATCCGCTCCATCCAGAAGAGCTGATACAGGCCCACGTGCAGGAGCCAGCGCAGCCGGGGCGGCTGCTTGCGGGCGGGCACCTTGCCAAGCCGATCGAGCCAGGCGTCGAGCCAGAGGCGACGGCGAATGGCGCCGTAGGCCAGCTCCGTGGCCAGTCCGCGATCGGCGCCGGAGAGGCCGGCACC
>CALGVO010000008.1 GCA_937930135.1 uncultured Synechococcus sp.
ATCGCACTGACAATAGAGCCAGAAATTTGCCTCCAATTCAAATGAGATGGAAGTGTGTCTACGTATCATGTGCCGCTTCCAAGGCAGCATTTTTAATGTCGTTCGATTGCCGGTGAATCCCGATTATTCGAGGTCCCCTGGAGCAATACAATTTTGCTCGAAGGAAGTACCTGAGTATGTCAAAGCAAAAGTGAGAAGGGCGAATCGATAAAGCCATAAAAAAATAATCTTTGTAGACTATATTTCAGGTGGTCACCATTCGCAGATATGGAAATTAAGCTCGACACAATCAACCCAGGTAAATTAGGGCTTCCTGAGAAAGTAAACCCGAGCCCAACCCGTCAAAGACCTGAGCTCGAATGACTTGGAGCCTTGTAGTTCATGCGGGGGCCACCTGATTACTCAGATATGCGAAACGTGAACCCTTCTCTGGTTCGTTGCCGAGGAGAAGCTGGAGCCAGTATGCAAAAAAGACAAAAAGAAGCTCCTGTAGCTTCTCCAGGTTCATTACCAGAACATTCAGTGCAATGGTTGAACCTTGTGACGCAGGGAGCTTCTCACGAATCAGACTCAGTCCAAAGCGCCGCTTGCCTTGTCCGATCTTGCCTACAACGGCATTCCTTTGGCGCTGGTCACGATCGATCCGCTGTTGGCGTCAGCCGGAAGTGGTTTGGATCAATCCACCATCTACAGAAATTGAATCCACACCAGCTACGTTGACGATGGCTGCTTGAACAACAGCAGTGGCATCATCTTTCCTGGCAGTCACCGCAGCGCACAGACAAGCATCAGCCGATTACGGATCGGACCAGCCGAGCGGCCATGGCGATCCCATTGCGCCGGGCAGGGGAGCTGGGGCCAGCCCAGCTGCTCAGCTGCAGCGGCAATCGCTTGATCGGCGCCGCGGGCTGCGCCATGGAAAAGCGCCTGAACCAAGCGGCCACGGGAAACCTCAAGCAGATGGGCCGCAACCAGCTCGACCGGCCAGGTGAGATCACGCCCGCCACCAGCCACCATCACCAGTTGCGTGCAACCAGACAAGAGATCGGATGGAACAAGTGGCGGCGCCAATGCGGCGGCACCAGAACAAAAACTGAGAGCCAATATCAAAAAGCAAAAGACAGCAGCAGCAAGGGAATCAACGGGCGAGACGCCCTCACTTGAGCATCCGCTTATTCTATCAATACAGGCGTACTATACGCTAGCTCTGGCAGGCCATTTCAGGCCCTCTTCTTGGAACTTAACGCGCCCTGCCCGGTGTCAACTACGTAGGCGGCCGCTTTGCATCAATCATTTGTTACCCCTTTTGATTGACGCCTGGTAACACTGGTT
>CALGVO010000009.1 GCA_937930135.1 uncultured Synechococcus sp.
ACCTCCACGGCCACCTCCATCACCGGATTGCCCAGGCCAGGGCTCACCTGATCGAGGCGCTCACGCAGCTCACGCGCCGCCGGCTCCCCCTCCGAGCGCAGATCACTGAACGGCTCCGGCGAGGTCGTGAAGCTCTCCACCACTCGGCCGGGACCACCACGCCGCGCCCGGTCCAGCAACGCCAGCCCCACCGGCAACACGTCCTGCATCAGGGCCAGCCGCATGGCGTCGAAGGGTCGGGAGTCGGCCATGGCCCGGTGGCGATCAGCGCTCTCCAGTCTGCTCTGCGGGCAGCATCAACGTGGGGCAAGACGACTGGGAAGCCCCGAGGGTCCAACCCCCCACTGCCGCCAGCACGATCAAGGCCAGCAGGGGAGCGATCGCCTGATGGGTTGTGTCGAGCGCCAACCACTCCCGCCACCCCCGCAGGAAACGGTCGCGGGCGAAACGGCGCCGCTCCCGCACCTCCTGCTTGAAGCGCCGGCGATACGACTTCTCCACCCAGCGCTCAAACGAGCGCTTCTTGGTGACCGCCATCTTGCGCTCCACCTCCAGCAGCTGGCCGGAGGTGAGCTCGGGATGGAAGGTGCTGATCAGCTCCAGGCTCTTGAGAAACATCTCCACGGCACCGTCCTTGATGCGGATGGCGTCCCCGTCGAGCAGATCCCAGGCGAGTTCTGGGTAAAAACGACCCCGGTTGCTGAGGATCTGCTCCTCACCCAGCTGGCCGGGCTCCCGCAACCAGCGATCGGTGTTGCTGTCGAAGCGGCGCCAGTAGAGAAACGGATTGATGTAGATCGTCTTGCCGGCCAGCTGAATGCTGTCCTGCTGCAGACGCCGCTGCAGCTGCTGGTCCTGCTGTTGGGCAGCGGTCACAACACATTCGGGCCGGGGGCTCAGGGTATCGATGATGGGCCTGGATCACCAGCCCCCGATCGACACCTATTCCCACTCGATCGTGCCCGGTGGCTTGCTGGTGATGTCGAGCACCACCCGGTTCACCCCCTTCACCTCATTGACGA
>CALGVO010000010.1 GCA_937930135.1 uncultured Synechococcus sp.
GAGCCTCAACCTGTTCGAGCGGATCGGCAGCCAGGCCCAGGGGGCCCACGGCTGACTCAGCACCCCCGCGTCAGCGCTTCTGCGGCGGTTCGGGGGTGTCGGAGGGCTTGAGCAGAACGGCCACCGTGCCCGCCACGATCACCAGAATCAGCAGGCCACCGCCCAGCAGGGGAAGGGTGAGATCGGCATCCATGGCGGTGCGGCAACAACCCCCATGCTGACGCCCGATCCGGATCAGCGGGTCTGCTGCATCAGCGCCAGGCAGCTGAGCAGGTCTTTGCGCATGCCTTTGAGCCGCTTGCGGATCTGTTCATCCTTCGGTTTGGCCTGCACGTAGCGCTCGGTCACATCCACGCCGATGCTGAGCACAAGGCAGAGGGTTTCCACATCGCCGCTCTGGGCAGCCCGTTGCCCGGCGCTATCACGAATCACCTGCAACAGCGCCATCTTGTTGTTGTAGAGCCGGCGATCATTCGCTTCCCAGGCGCGCACCGGCAGCGGTGTGCCAAGGCTGAGGGCCATCCCCACCAGTCCTGCGGTCCAGGGCCAGTTCTGCGCCACGATCCGCGCCGGTTTGATTGTGCGAAACTTAGGGATCCTGGCGCCGTTCTGCCATCCTCTCCTCAGTGAGGAGGTTGAAGCCATGCTCAAGCGTCGCCCCTTGGCTGTGCTGCTGGGTCTGGCGCTTCTGTCGGGCTGCGCCACCCTCGGCGAGGGCGGCGCCTCACGGCTCGATCTGATCCGACAGCGCCGCAGCCTGCGCTGTGGCGTCAGCGGCAAGATTCCTGGCTTCAGCTACCTGCAGACCGACGGCAGCTATTCCGGTCTCGATGTGGATCTCTGCAAGGCGTTTGCGGCAGCCTTTGTGCCCGAAACCGGCGCTGTCGACTATCGCCCGCTGACGGCACCGGAGCGGTTCACGGCCCTGCGCACCGGGGAGATCGATCTGCTCTCGCGCAACACCACCATGAACCTCAGCCGGGATGCGGCGGGCGGCAATGGCCTCAGCTTCGCCCCCGTGGTGTTTCACGATGGCCAGGGCTTGATGGTGACGACAGACAGCGGCATCAACCGGTTGGAGGATCTCCAGGGGCAGAGCATCTGTGTGGGCTCAGGCACCACCACCGAGCAGAACCTCAACGATGCCTTTGAGGCCCGTGGCATCGCCTACACCCCGATCAAATATCAAGACCTGAACCAGGTGGTGGCCGGCTATCTGCAGGGTCGTTGCCAGGCGATGACCTCCGATCGCTCCCAGCTCGCAGCGGCCCGTTCCGGTTTCGCCGATCCCCGCCGTCACCGGATCCTTGAGGAGGTCTTGAGCAAGGAGCCCCTGGCTCCCGCCTCGGTGGGGGGCGATCAACGACTCGCCGATGCGATGCGCTGGGTGGTCTATGCCCTGATTACCGCCGAGGAGCTGGGCATCACCCAGGCAACGGTGCAGCGACGATATAACGAGGCGAAGCGCCGACCGGAGCTCACCAGATTGCGTCGCTTCTTCGGCATTGATGCGGGACTGGGCGAGAAACTGGGACTGAATGATGACTTCGTGGTGAAGGTGATTCGTGCCACGGGCCATTACGGCGAGATCTACAACCGCAACCTCGGGCCTCAGAGCCAGGTGCCGATCCCCCGGGGCCTGAATCGCCTCGGGCGTGATGGCGGTGTGATGGTCGCCCCTCCCTTCCAATGACTTCGCGACGTCGCTGGTGGCTTCAGGCCTTGGTCGTTCTGATCGCCCTCACTCTGCTGGGAGTGTTGGTGAACAACCTCACCGTCAACCTGATCCGTACCGGTCTTGGTCTCAGCTTTCGCTGGCTGGTGCGACCTGCGGGCTTCGCGCTGGCCGAGCATCCGCTCCCCTACGCCCCATCCGACAGCTACGCCTGGGCCCTGCTGATGGGCTGGCTCAACAGCCTCAAGGTGATCCTGGCTGCTTTGATCCTGGCCACCCTGTTCGGGGTGAGTGCCGGTGCTGCCCGCCGCAGCGTCAATCCCCTGCTGCGCTGGTTGGCGGCGTTCTACGTCGGCCTGATCCGCCAGATCCCCCTCCTGCTGCAGCTGCTGTTCTGGTATTTCGTCGCCTTCCTGGGCCTTCCCTCCGCTCCAAACTCCACCGGTCCTCTGTCGTCTCTCTTGCGGTTGTCCAATCAGGGTATTGAGCTGGTTGGTGTGCCCCTCAGCGTTGAGTTCAGTGCTGTTTTGGTGGGTCTGTCGGTGTTCAGTGGTGCGGCCATTGCCGAAGTGGTGCGGGGTGGGCTTGATGCAGTGCCCAGGGGGCAGTGGGAGGCTTTCCGCAGCCTCGGGTTGACGGAAGGGCTCGGGCTCCGCCGCGTGATCCTGCCCCAGGCGCTACCGGCGATCCTGCCCGGATTGAGCAGCCAGTATCTCAATCTCGCCAAGAACAGCACTCTGGCGATTGCGGTCGGCTACGCCGATCTCTATGCCGTCAGCGACACCACCATCACCCAGACCGGACGGGCGATCGAGGGATTTCTGCTGCTCCTGCTCAGTTTCCTGTTGTTCAATCTGTTGATCAACGGTGGCATGCAGCTGATCAACCACAGGGTCGTGAAGGGGAGGCAACGCCCTTAAGCTGCGCCCGTTCTTTCCATCAAGATCATGGGATCCCGTCGGATCGCTGCCGTGCTGCTGATCGTCGCCGCGTTCGCCGCCATCCTGCTCCCCTTCGCGTCGGGGACGCTTCTCACCCTTGGTCTCGGCGGTATCGCCTTTGCTGCCGGCATCGGCCAGTTTCTGCGTCTCGGTGGTGAAACGGGCCTCCAGGCCAGGTTGTTCCGCGTGCTCACCGGCCTCCTCTATTGCGGAGCTGCGATCTGGGTGTTGATCGATCCGATCGACAGTGAAATCAGCCTCACCCTGTTCGTTGGTGTGCTGCTGTTGGTGGAAGGGGTGATGGAATTGGCGGTTGGTGCCACGGCGGCTGGTTCCGCTGCGGGTCTGGCGGTGCTCGATGGCGTGGTCACAGCCATTCTTGGCCTCTTGTTGGTGCTCGAATGGCCCAGCGACAGCATCTGGGCGCTGGGTACTCTCTTCGGGGTGGGCCTGTTTCTCTCTGCCCTCAACCTCTTCCAGACTGCCAATCCCAACGACGGCGCCAGCTGATGCAGCGACGGCGCCAACTCCTGCGCCATCTGCGCCGCCATCCTCTGGATTCAGCCCTGTCGTTGGCGATCGTGCTGTTGCTCGCCTGGGCCCTCTGGGCCACCGGTCAGTGGGTGGTGGAGGTGGCCGATTGGCGGGTGGTGAGCGCCAACCTGCCGCTCTATGTCAGTGGTGCCTACCCGGCCGACCAGCGCTGGCGGCCTCTGGTGTGGCTCGGATTGATCCTGACGCTCACCCTGGTCACCCTGCTCTGGCCCAGGCCCCGATCAGGCCAGCGCCCCGGTCCGATGAGAGTGGCCCTCCCCTGGTTGTGGCTGCTGATGCTCCCCCTTGGGCTGGCTGTGCTCGCCGGTGGTGCTGGCACGGGGCTCACCGCCGTCTCATCCCGAGCCTGGGGGGGGCTGGTGCTCACCTTGTTGCTCACGGGCGCCAGCGGGCTGCTCGCCCTGCCGCTGGGCGTGATCCTCGCCCTCGGGCGCACCAGCGACCTGCCTGTGCTCCGTCATGGCAGCCGTCTCTACATCGATCTGATGCGGGCCGTGCCGCTGATCGCCGTGTTGTTCTTCGGGCAGCTGTTGGTTCCCCTGTTCCTGCCGGTTGAGCTTGAGATCAACCGGGTGGTGCGGGCGGTGGTGGCCTTCGCTCTCTTTGCCTCGGCCTATGTGGCCGAAGATGTGCGTGGTGGGTTGCAGTCGATCCCTCCCACACAAAGGGAAGCGGCGGCGGCCCTCGGCCTCAATGCCTGGCAGAGCCTTCAGCTTGTGGTCCTGCCCCAGGCGCTGCAGATTGCGATTCCAGCCCTCACCAATCAGGCGATCGGCTTGCTTCAGAACACGAGCCTGATGGCCCTGCTCGGCCTGGTGGAATTGCTGGGTATCAGCCGCAGCCTGCTCGCCAATCCCGCCTTCATCGGTCGCCACCTGGAGGTGTATGTGTGGCTGGCGGCGCTCTATTGGCTGCTCTGCACGGCGATGGCCCTGCTGGCCCGTCGCCTCGAGCGCTCCGTGCAGCCGATCCCCCGCGCCCCAGGCCGATGACCACTGCCCTTCCCAGCCCGATGCAGCCGGCGATCCAGGCCAGCGCGATCTGCAAGCGCTACGACCAGGGGCCTGCCGCCCTCGATCAGGTGTCGCTGGAGGTGCGCCTGGGTGAGGTGCTGGTGGTGATGGGGCCTTCGGGATCGGGGAAGAGCACCCTGATCCGCACCTTCAATGGCCTGGAGGCGATCGATGCCGGTGCGCTGAATGTGCTCGGGATCCACCTCGATGCCGACCATGACGAGCGTCAGATCCGCCGCATCCGCCGGCGGGTGGGGATGGTGTTTCAGCAGTTCAATCTGTTTCCCCATCTCTCGATCCTCGACAACATCACCCTGGCGCCGATCCGGGTGCAGAAGCGCTCCCGCCAGGAGGCGGAAAGCCAGGCACGCCAGCTGCTCGAGCAGATGGGCATCGCTGAGCACATCCACAAGCGACCGGGGCAGCTCAGCGGCGGTCAGCAGCAGCGGGTGGCGATTGCCCGGGCCCTGGCCCTGAAGCCCGAGGTGATGCTGTTTGATGAACCCACCAGCGCCCTGGATCCTGAGCGCGTCAAGGAGGTGCTCGATGCGATGCGTGCACTGGCATCCCAGGGCATGACCATGGTGGTGGTGACCCATGAACTGGGCTTCGCCCGGGAGGTGGCCGACCGGGTGTTGTTCATGGATGCCGGCCGCGTGGTGGAGCTCAATGACGCCCGCAGCTTCTTTCACCACGCCGAAGAGGAGCGCAGCCGGCGTTTCCTCAACCAGATGCAGCACTGACTCAGACCGCCTGGAGCCGTTGCAGGGCCCGCTCCGCCGCCATCAGCTCCCGCTCGGTCTGCAGCCAGCTCTCATTGCCCTGGGGCAGTCGATCCACCTGATCGGCCAGGTGGAGCAGCAGTTGCTCCCGGCGTCCGCGCAGGCTCTCCACCAGAGAGAGCCAATGCCTGGAGAGGGAGCAGGTCGGTCCGGTGGCAACCATGCAGACAATCTGTAGACAGTTGCCATTCTGGCACAGCTTTGGTTTTGATTTGCTCCTGGCGCTGACGCCATGCTCCGCCTCCTGCTCGAACTGCTGCCCTGCCTCAGCCTCGGCGTTCTGATTGGACGCCGGCGGCCGGGATGGATCCGGCCCCTCTCCCTGCCCCTGGTGCACTACGGCGTGCCGATCAGCCTGATGGGGCTGTTGCTGCGCGGTGGCCTGAGCTGGTCACTGCTCGGCTATGCCGGGGTCGCCGTGGCGGGCATCCTGTTGATGCTTCCGCTCTGCCATCGCTTCGCTCCCCTACGCCGCTGGATCGGTTCCCCCGCTCTGGAGCTGGGCGCTTGCGTGGGGAACACCGCTTATTTCGGCATACCCGTGGCCCTGGCCCTGCTGCCGGCGGAGGCCCTCAAGGTGAGCATCGGCTACGACGTCGGCGCCACCCTGCTCGCCTGGGCCCTGGGGCCGTTCTGGTTGGCGCGTGGATGTTCCGTGCCTGGTGAGCATCAACTCCGGGCCCTCGGGCGGCATGTGAGTGAGAGCCCCGCCAGTCGTGGCCTGCTCGGCGCCCTGCTCGTGCACTGGACCCCCTGGCAACAGGCGGTGTCTGATTGGCTCTGGTGGCCGGCCCGGGTGGTGATCGTGTTGGCCCTCGTGGTGGTGGGCATGCGCCTTGGTGCGATCGATCCCGGCCAGGCGTCGGCCTCAGGCCCCGAGGGCAGCCGCTGGGCTCTGCAGGGCACCGTGCTCGCCAAGTTGCTCATTTTCCCAGCCCTGGTGCTGCTTCTCATCGGCCCGTTGCCCCTGGCCACCGCCACGCGCGATGCCCTGGTGCTGCAGGCGGCGGCGCCAACGGCAATTTCCGTGCTCCTGATGGCGGAAACGCAACAGCGGGATCACCACGCCGCTGCACTGGTGGTGTTGCGCAGCACGGCGCTCGCCCTGGTCACCGTGCCGCTCTGGTGGTGGGTGCTGCAGAACGGGCTGCCGTGACAGGGGTGAGGCCTGTAGGTGGCCGGAAGACGCGGAAGGTGAGATTGATGCGTGCCGTGGTCACCTTTTTGCGCACGGGCACGGCGTGCAGCCAGGCCTGTTGACAGCCCGGTGCCATCACGAGCAGATCACCATCGCCAAGCTCAAGGTCGTGTCGTTCCCGGGTCTGCCGGTGACGGAACTGAAAGGTGCGGCTCGCGCCGATCGACAGGGACGCAATCGCCTGATCGGCGTCGATCTCCGGCTCGTCGTCGGCATGCCAACCCATGCGGTCGTTTCCATGCCGATAGAGATTGAGCAGACAGCCATTGAACGGCGTGTCGGCTGCCGCCCTGACCCGCTCGAGCAGGGGCCGGAACCAGTCGGGCCAACCCTCGCCGCGATGAACCACGCCGCTGTAGCGGTAGGCGAGCTCCGGATCGGCCAGATAAAGGGTGAGACGGGGCACCGGATGCTCCCGCCCGTAGACCCGCACCACCGGTTGCTGCCACAGCAACCGCTCCGAGAGAAGGGCCTGCCAATGCCGACAATCGGGTTCCGGTAACCAGCTGCCATGCCAGTGCCAGGGACGCGTCATCATGCGGCAATGGATCCAGCGGACCTTGCCCATGGTGGCTGACTCCTCCGGTGAGCTGCCGCCCCTGATTGCAGCCCTGCTCCTGCCTGAGGCCTACCCCCATCCGGTGGAGGCGGTGCAGCTGGTGGAAACCCACATCTCCTGGGTGCTGCTCACCGGCAACTGGGCGTACAAAATCAAAAAACCGATCGATCTTGGTTTTGTGCAGGCCGGCTGCCTCAGCCAGCGGCAGCATTTCTGCCGCGAGGAGCTGCGCCTGAATCGTCGGCTCGCTCCCGATCTCTATTGCGCCGTGGTGTCTGTGCTCGGCCCTGCGGAGCGGGCCCGGATCTCCCTGGTCGAGGCGGCGGAGGGACTGATCGAACCGGCGGTGCGGATGCGTCAGTTTCCCGCCCCATCCCTGCTCAGTCGCTGCCTGGCCGATGGGGTGCCGCGCAGCAGCTTTGAGCAGCTGGCGGAGGATCTGGCCCGCTTTCATCATCAGGCCGAAGCGGCGCCGGTCGGCGGCCGCTTCGGCAGCATTGAGGCGGTGGTCGAGCCGGTGGAGACCAATCTGCGGGTGCTGGAGGAGGAGGTGGTCCCTGCCGCCAGCCGCAACCTCCTGGCCCGTCATCGCGCCTGGGTGGCCTCCGAGGCCAGCCGTCTGGCTCCCCGGTTCCGGGAACGGCTCCGCGACGGTGCCATCCGGGAATGCCATGGCGATCTGCACTGCGGCAATGTGCATCGCCGCGACGACGGCAGCCTGGAGGTGTTTGATGCCATCGATTTCAACCCGGGCCTGCGCTGGATCGATCCGATCAGTGAGATGGCTTTTCTGGCCATGGATCTGCAGGTGCTGGGTGAGCCAGCGGCGGCGGCGTGTCTGCTCAATCGCTGGCTGGAGTGCAGCGGCGACTACGCCGGGATGGACCTGTGGCGTTGGTATTCGGCCTATCGGGCGATGGTGCGCGCCAAGGTGACGGCGCTGCGGCAGCGCCAGGCCCCGAATCCGGCCAACCAGGAGGACCTGGAGCGCTATCTCGCCCGCGCCGCCGCCATGGAGTCAGCGCCAGGGGGTGGGCTGGTGTTGATGCATGGCCTCAGTGGCAGCGGCAAATCCTTTTGCAGTGAGCAGCTCGTGGCCTCCCTGCCGGCGCTTCGCCTGCGCTCGGATCTGGAGCGGGCCCGTGCCTTCGGTCGTCTGCCGGGGCAGGAGGGCTGGCGCCACGATGCCGATCCCTACAGCCCGGAGGTGAATGCCTGGCTGTTCGGTCAACATCTGCCCGCTCTGACGCAGCGACTGCTGAGCAGCGGCTTCCATGTGATCGTGGATGCCACCTTCCTGCGCCAACGGGAACGGCAGCAGATGTTGAGCCTGGCCTCGCGCTTGCAACGGCCAGCCTGGATCGTGGCCTGCCACTGCAGCGACGCCACCGCCGCCCAGCGGCTGAGCCAGCGGCAGCAGCAGGGGCGGGATCCCTCCGAAGCTGATCTGGCGATTCGCCAGCAGCAACAGCGATGGCTGGAACCACTGTCGGCCAGCGAATGGAGCCGCTGTCTGCCGTTCGATGAAGGAGATGCCCCTGAGGCCTTGGCGGCGCAGCTGCGCCAACGCTTGACCGCTGCCGCTGCGTAACAAGCGATGACACCGGCTCGGGCCTGATCGGTCCATCCCCATAGATTTCGGGTATGGCAGCGCGCATCACCAAAGACGAGTTTCTGGCCCGGGCGCTGCAGCGCTTCGGTGATCGCTTCGATTACTCCGGCATTCACTACCGCAGCTACAAGAGCCCGATCAAGATCATCTGCCGCAAACATCCGGTGCAGCCGATTTCAATCACGCCGGAAAAGCATCTGCAAACCACCGGCGGTTGTCGCCATTGCTTGCGGGAGAAGCGCGTCGAGTCGCTGGAGCGGGAGTTGAATCGCCAGTCGCCGGAGCGTCAGCCCGAGACCGAGAGGCCGATCCGGCAGGTGCAGCGTCTGGCCCTGCTGGCTCTTCTCCTCGGTGCGGCCCTTCCGGTTCAGGCCGGCAGCATCACCGCCGAATCGGTGTGGAGTGAAGATGATGCGACGCAACGCGCCGAAGTGCAGGTGCCCAAAAACAGCACCGTCACCGACACTCAATGCGAGACCATCCAGGTGAGAAACAGCGACCGTTATCGCTGCACGGTGTTTTTCAAGCCGTAAACCGCATTATTCCGTCAAACTGACGCGTTGATAGCAGAACCAGACCCACTGCTGAAACAGCAGATTGCGG
>CALGVO010000011.1 GCA_937930135.1 uncultured Synechococcus sp.
GTGTTCGCCTGGTACGACAACGAATGGGGCTACAGCTGCCGCATGGCGGATCTCACCTGTCATCTGGTGGCGATGGAGGCAGCCTGATCGGTCATGACGCTCTCCAACCTGCAGCAATACGGCATCGTCACCGCCAATTACTGGGCCTTCACGCTCACTGATGGCGCCTTGCGCATGCTCGTGGTGTTTCACTTCCACGCCTTGGGCTACTCCACCCTGGAGATCGCCTTTCTCTTTCTCTTTTATGAATTCTTCGGGGTGCTCACCAATCTCTTCGGTGGTTGGATCGGCGCCCGCTATGGCCTCCGACTGACCCTCTGGGTGGGCACGTTGTTGCAGATCCTGGCCCTGTTGATGCTGGTGCCCGTGGCGGCCAGCTGGCCGAAGCTGTTGAGCGTGATTTACGTGATGGTGGCCCAGGCGATCAGTGGAATCGCCAAGGATCTGAACAAGATGAGTGCCAAGAGCGCCATCAAAACGGTGGTGCCGGAAACCCCCGATGACATCGAGCGGGGCGATCACCAGTTGTTTCGTTGGGTGGCCATCCTCACCGGATCGAAGAATGCCCTCAAGGGGGTGGGCTTCTTTCTTGGTGGTGTGTTGCTCACCGCCTTGAGTTTCAATCAGGCTGTCGCCTGGATGGCGGCAGGCCTGGCCGTGGCCTTTGTGCTCACCCTGGTGCTGCCTGGTGAGATCGGCAAGATGAAGGCGAAGCCGGCATTCTCGTCGTTGTTCTCCAAATCGGAGGGCATCAACATTCTTTCGCTGGCGCGGTTCTTTCTCTTCGGAGCGCGGGACGTGTGGTTTGTGGTCGCCCTGCCCGTGTTTCTTGAGGCGTCTCTCGGCTGGGGCTTCTGGGAGATCGGTGGCTTTCTCGGTCTCTGGGTGATCGGCTACGGCATCGTCCAGGGCACGGCCCCCAGCCTGCGGCGTCTCTGGGGGCAGACCGCCAGCCCCGGTGTGTCGGCGGTGCAGTTCTGGAGTGGACTGCTCAGCGCCATCCCCGCCCTGATTGCGGTGGCGCTCTGGCGTGAGGCCGACGTGACCATCGCGATCGTGGCCGGGTTAGCCGCCTTCGGGGTGGTGTTCGCGATGAATTCGTCGATTCACTCCTACATGGTGCTGGCCTACACCGATGCGGAGAGCGTCAGCCTCAACGTGGGCTTCTATTACATGGCCAATGCGGCGGGACGTCTCGTGGGCACCCTGCTCTCCGGTGCTGTGTTTTTAATCGGCGGAACGCCGTCGTCGGGTATGCAGGCCTGTCTGTGGTGTTCCTCGTTGCTGGTGCTGCTCTCCTGGTTCAGCAGCTTGCGCCTGCCCCCTGCCAGGACCAGGGCCACTGCGCCCGCGTAGCTTGAACCTTGGATCTCTGGCCCGCCTGAGCGGGTACGCCTGCGCCATGCCCCATCCCGCCCGTCTTGCCGCTTTGCAGGCCATCCAGCAGCGACAGCCGCTGGCATGTGAGGCCACACCACCGCTGGCGAAGATCTGGGCCAGTGATGTGTTCACCCTGGGGCGCATGAAGCACGCCCTGCCCAAGGACGCCTACAAGGCGGTGCGCAGGGTGATTCGCGATGGCGGCAAGCTCGATCTCGACGTGGCCGATGTGGTGGCCCAGGCGATGAAGGATTGGGCCGTGGCCCAGGGCGCCCACTACTACGCCCATGTGTTCTATCCGCTCACCAATTCCACCGCGGAGAAGCACGACGGTTTCATCAGCCCCCAGGGTGACGGCGATGCCATCCATGAATTCTCCGGCAAGTTGCTGGTGCAGGGCGAACCGGATGGATCCTCGTTCCCCAACGGTGGCATTCGCTCCACCTTTGAGGCCCGTGGCTACACCGCCTGGGACATCACCAGCCCGGCCTATCTGATGCGCACCCCGAACGGGGTGACGCTCTGCATCCCCACCGTGTTCGTGAGCTGGACCGGTGAAGCGCTCGACAAGAAGACGCCGCTGCTGCGCTCCAATGCCGCCATGAACCGGCAGGCCCAGCGGCTCCTCCGCATCCTGGGGAATCAGGAGGTGGCTCCGGTGAACAGCTCCTGTGGCGCTGAACAGGAGTATTTCCTTGTGGACACCCAGTTCGCGACGTTGCGGCCCGACCTGCTCCTCTCCGGCCGCACTCTCTTCGGCGCGCCCTCCCCGAAGGGGCAGCAATTTGATGATCACTATTTCGGGGCGATTCCGGAGCGGGTGCAGGTGTTCATGCAAGACGTGGAGCAGCAGCTCTACCGCCTCGGCATCCCGGCCAAGACCCGCCACAACGAGGTGGCGCCGGGGCAGTTCGAGATCGCTCCAGTGCATGAAGCCGCCAATGTGGCCACCGACCACCAGCAACTGATCATGACCGTGCTCAAAGGCACGGCCAAACGCCATGGCTTCACCTGCCTGCTGCACGAGAAACCCTTTGCCGGCATCAATGGCTCCGGCAAGCATGTGAACTGGTCGGTCGGGAACAGCACCCAGGGCAATCTGCTCGATCCAGGTCATACCCCCCACGACAATCTGCAGTTCCTGCTCTTCTGCGCAGCGGTGATCCGCGGCGTGCATCGCAACGGTCCCCTGCTGCGCGCCGTGGTGGCCACCGCCGGCAATGATCACCGCCTCGGTGCGAATGAAGCGCCACCGGCGATCATCTCGGTGTATCTCGGTCAGCAACTGGAGCAGGTGTTCCAGCAGATCCAGCGTGGCGAAGCCACCGGGAGCGCCAGTGGCGGCGTGATGCGGTTGGGGGTCGACACCCTGCCCGAATTCCCCAAAGACGCCGGAGACCGCAACCGCACCTCGCCCTTCGCCTTCACCGGCAACCGCTTCGAATTCCGCGCCGTCGGCTCCGGCCAGTCCGTCGCTGGCCCGTTGGTGGCGATGAACACGGTGCTCGCCGATTCCCTCGAGTGGATCAGCGATCGCCTGGAGGCGGAGATGGCTTCTGGCCAGACCCTGGAGCAGGCTGCTGCCGTCGTGCTCAAGCAGGTGATGGACCTGCATGGTGCGGTTGTGTTCGGGGGCGATGGTTACGCCGACGCCTGGCATCGGGAAGCGACCGAGCAGCGCGGCTTGGAGAACCTGCGCAACACGGCGGAGGCCTTGCCCGTGCTCCGCCGCGATGACGTGCGCGAACTCTTCCAGCGCCAGGCGGTGATCAGCCCGGTGGAACTGGAGAGTCGTTATGAGGTGTATGGCGAGCAGTA
>CALGVO010000012.1 GCA_937930135.1 uncultured Synechococcus sp.
CTGCCCCAGGAGCAGGTGTTGGTGGCCGGTCTCGGCAGCCACGGCGACTGGGGCCGGCACTGGGAGCATCTGTTGCGGGCTTAGGTCAGCCAGCGCCAGCAGAGGGCCACTGCGATCGGCACACTGAGGTTGTCCAGCCCCCAGCCACTCAGCTGTTCCAGTGCTGTGGCCAGCAGGCTGATGCTCACCAGGGTGATCCACGCCACCGGCTGATCCGTCAGTGCGGCGAGGCTGCTCAGCACGATCAGGCTCACCAGAGCCATCGTGAGCGTGCCCACCACTGATTTCCGTTGACCCCACAGGCTCCAGCTGGCGGAGGGAACAGCCCGACCCATCAGTCCGGCGAGGCCATCCCCGAAGGCCATCACCAGCACACCACTGCACACCACCGCAGCGTGATGTGGCCAGAACAGGATCAGCAGCAGGCTGATCGCCAGTCCGTAGGCCACGGTTCCATAGCTGAAGCGCTGCACATCTTCCACCCCTGGCAGCAGGCGCCAGCGGTGGTTGATCAGGGCGATCAGGGTGGCCGACAGGGCGGTGGGCACGGCCAGCATGGCTGGAATCTGCAGCCACCAGGCCAGGAGCACCACCGGACCGGTGCCGATGTGCACGATTTTGCGGCTGAGCTCCTTGCGTTCGGGCCAGCGTTGGGACGTCAGCATGGCACCGATCAGCACCAGTGCCATCCAGGCGGCAATCAGCAGCAGGGAGGGCACCGGAGCGATCAGGCCGCTTGCTGGTGGTTGCTCATCATGCGCAGCTTGAGAATCGCTTTCGCTTCCAGCTGCCGCACCCGTTCACGGGACACGTTGATCTGGCGTCCGATTTCCGCCAGGGTCAGCGGCTCTTCGCCGTCAAGGCCGAAGCGCAGGCGCAGGATCTTCTGCTCCCGGTCATTCAGCTGGGCCAGCCAGCCGCCGAGGTGTTCCTTCTGAATGCTGCGGTCCATCCCTTCCATCGGTTCATCACCGTTGGGATCTGGGATCAGTTCGCCGAGGGTGCTGCGGTCTTCTTCTCCGCGGGCGTGGGCATCGAGGGAGGCGCAGGGGGCACTCTGGGAGATCAGGTCCTCGAGATCTTTGGGTTCGATCCCCATCGCATGGGCCAGTTCGAGCCGGTTCGGCTGGCGGCCGAACCGGTGCGATAACTCCCGGGAGATGCGGCGCATTTTGGAGAGTTTTTCGCTGATGTGAATCGGCAGTCGAATCGTCCGGGCGCTGTTGTCGATCGCCCGGGTCATGCCTTGGCGAATCCACCAATAGGCATAGGTCGAGAACTTGTAACCCATGGCGGGGTCAAACTTGTCGACAGCCCGCTCCAGGCCGATTGCCCCTTCCTGCACGAGGTCCAGAAGCTCCAGGCCCTGGTTCTGATACTTCTTTGCAACGCTCACCACTAGCCGGAGGTTGGCGGCCATCATCCGATCGCGCGCCCGTTTGCCCATCCGGATCTGGTGGCGCTGCCGAGGGGTGCGTTCAGCTTCGGGCAGCTGCAGCAGCTGCTTCATGGCCTGCACATGGTGGGCTAGCTCGATCTCTTCAGCCGCAGTGAGCAGGGGCACCCTGCCAATGCTGCTTAGGTAATAGCCGATGGAGTCGGTGGAAAGACGCCCACCCGATCGCGTGGAGCGATTCGATGGCGACAGACGTGTACGTGTATTGCCACGAGCACTGGATGTGTTCGGCAAAGCAAGTTCCATCAAGGTGGAGTTTTTGGCTCCCCCCGTGGATTCCAGAGGGATCCCCATCACCCTGGCCTCCTGAAATTAGATTTGGGCAGAATTTAGCACCGCCGCTCGGGGGTGGTGGTGCTGAATCGGAAGTCTTTCAGGAGCTGCAATCGCTTCATTCCGGTTTTGGTCGGACATGGAGACAATTTGCGAATTCTGGAACTTTTGCGGGCAGCGTTTACCAGGTTTTAAAGAGCAATCTGGGCGGCAAAGATGTAGCCAATGTGACGTTGTTGATTGATCCCTGTTGATGTTGATGTCAGAGGGAATTCTCAGCTCTGCTCAGTGATGCCGTTCCGCCAGAGGTCGATCAGCTGCAATTGGGAGCTGCGAGGCTCACCTTCGCTGCAGCGGCGGCGGAAGCTGCCGTCGCTCTGCATGTCCCATAAACCCGCATCATCAGCAAGGTAGAGCTCCAGCAGCCGTTCCAGTTGCTGGCGCAGGGCCGGTTCTTCCACTGGAGTGACGGCCTCAACCCGGCGGTCGAGGTTGCGGGGCATCCAGTCGGCACTACCGATGAACACTTCCGGCTGGCCGGCGTTGGCGAACCAGAAGATCCGGGAGTGCTCCAGAAAACGCCCCAGGATGCTCACCACGCTGATGGTTTCGCTGAGTCCTTTGCGTCCTGGATAGAGACAGCACATGCCTCGAATGATCAGCTCGATCGTCACGCCAGCCTGGGAGGCCTCGTAGAGCAGGGCGACGATGCCGGGATCCACCAAAGAATTCATCTTGGCGCGGATATGGCCGCCACGACCTTCCTGGGCATGCTGAATCTCGCGGCGGATCAGTTGTTCCATTCCCTTGCGCAGCGACACGGGTGCTACCAAAAGCCGTCGGAAACTCTGCTGCTTGGAGAACCCGGTGAGGTAGTTGAACAATTCCACCAGGTCCTGCCCGAGTTCGGGGCGGGCTGAGAGGAGGCCCACGTCGGTGTAGAGCCGCGAGGTTTTTGAGTTGTAATTGCCGGTGCCGATGTGCACATAGCTGCGCAGCCGCTCTTTCTCCCTGCGCACCACGAGCACGATTTTTGTGTGGGTCTTCAGGCCGAGCACGCCATACACCACGTGCACCCCGGACCGTTCCAGGTGTTTGGCCCACTGAATGTTGTTGTCTTCATCAAAGCGGGCCTTCAGTTCCACCAGGGCCATCACCTGCTTGCCGTTTTCGGCAGCCCGAATCAGGGCGGCGATGATCGGTGAATCCTTCGAGGTGCGATAGAGAGTCATCTTGATCCCCATCACCAGCGGATCATCGGCTGCCTGGTTGATGAATTCCTCCACCGAGGTGGAGAACAGGTCGTAGGGATGGTGCAACAGCACATCCCGGCGGCGGATCACCGAGAAGATGCTTTCGAATTCCTCTTCTTTGATTGAGCCGTCCTCCAGCATGCTGCGCTGGGCTCGGGTCAGCAAGGCCGGGGTCTGCCCGTTGTGGCTTGGATCCTTGAGCTGGGGCAGGGGAATCGCCAGCAGACCGAAGAGATCGTCGAGGCCCAGGGGCCCGCCGATTCGATAGAGATCTTCTTCTTCCACCGACATGCCTTCCATCAGCATCTCGATCACGTCCTGAGGCATTTCGTCGGCCACCTCGAGGCGCACCACCTCACCTCCCATGCGGCGTTTGCGCAGGCCCTGCTCGATCGCGATCATCAGATCGTCGGCTTCGAGATCGCGCAGTTCCAGGTCGGCGTCGCGGGTGACGCGGAAGAAATAGTGCCCTTCGATCTTCATGCCTGGGAAGAGCAGGCTGAGGTTGAAGGCCACCACCTGCTCCAGGGGCACTGCGGTGTAGAGCGGCTCGCTGTCCATGCCACTCAGATCGTTGGGGATCGCCACAAAACGGGGCAGGATCTTCTGGGGTACCTTCACCCGTGCCAGCTGGCGTTGTCCGGTCTGCGGGTCGAGGATCAGGGCAGCAACGTTGAGGCTGAGGTTGCTGACGAACGGAAACGGGTGGGCCGGGTCCACCGCCAGGGGGGTGAGCACGGGGAAGATCGCGGTCTGGAAATAGTTGTCGATCCAGAGGCGCTGTTTTTCATTCAGTTGCTCGTAGTCGAGCAGGTGGGCGCCGTGATCGAGCAGTTGGAATTTCAGCCGGTTCCGGTAGTGCTCCTGCTGCTGTTCCAGCACCGGGGTCAACCGATCGCGGATCGCATGCAGTTGCTCCATCGGGGTCAGCCCGTCTTCGCTGCGACGGCTGATGCCCGCCTCCACCTGACTCTTCAGCGAGGCGACCCTCACCATGAA
>CALGVO010000013.1 GCA_937930135.1 uncultured Synechococcus sp.
CGCGACTGACGTTGGCCCAGCTGGATCAGGCGGCCCAGGCTGGCTCTGAGGCGCTCGTGGGCTGGTTGGCGGCTCTCGAAGGCAACCGACCGGTGGTGGTGGATGCGGAGCGGCCTGAGCAGCTCGCGGTCCTTGGCGTGGCGGTGGAGGCGCTGCGCGGCCGCAGGCGGTTTCTGTTCCGATCCGCCGCCAGCCTGCTCAATGGATTGGTGGAGGGGGCAGGGCGGCCCCTCGGGCCGCAACCTCTCGATGCCACCGGCCTGGCGGCCCTGCGCCGCCGTGAGGCCACGGGTCAGGCGCTGCCAGGGCTCGTGCTGGTGGGGTCCCACGTGACCCTGGCGGACCAGCAGCTGGCGGTGCTGCTGGCGGAGGAGCGTTGCGTGGGCCTGGAGCTGCCGGTGGCCCGGATCGCCCGGGTGCTCGAGGGCGGCAGCGCCGATCTGTTGCTGGCGGATCTGGAACGGGAGTGGTTGACGCGGTTGCGGCAGCTGCTGGCGGCAGGGTGCACGCCGGTGTTGTTCACCAGTCGGGGTGAGTTGAGTTTCGGGGTCGATGCCGCTGCCATGGAACGACGCCTGGCCTTCGGGATGGAGCTGGCACGGTTGATGGCCCGCCTGGTACGCGGCCTGCTGCGCGGTGGCGTGCGCGGCGTGGTTGGCTCGGATGCGCAGGCGGTGCCAGCGTTGGGCTACCTGATCAGCAAAGGCGGAATCACCACCGGCACTGTGCTGGCGGAGGGGCTGGGGCTGGAGGCGGTGCAGCTGGAAGGTCAGCTTTTGCCGGGCTTGTCGCTGGTGAGGCCCATGGGTGATTGTTCTGATGCTGTGGCTGGGCTGCCGATCCTCACCTTCCCAGGCAATCTCGGCGACCCGAGCACCCTGGCGGAGGCCTGGCGTTGGATGGAGTGGGGTGGGGCGGGGAATGCTTGAGGCAGAGGCTGCGGCTCGGTTGTCTGCGAGCCCCCTCGACTCAACGCCATGGCGCCCCCCAGCAATCATCAAGCTCGAAATGGGCCTGAATCCGCTCGTTCAACGACTTCTCCCGACAGCCTCCAGTCCGACAGCCTCCATAGGTATGACGCATTGTCATACCTATGGACAGCCGAGGCATTAACAAGACCCCCCTCAACATCAGCCCCTTCTTCATCAGCCGCACCAGGCCCTGCGCCGCTGGATCCTGTGGTGAGTGTGCGCGTCCGAGCCTCCACGTTGGCCGAGCTGGAGTGGCTCAAGCGCCGTCTCGGCATGAATCGGAGCAACTGCATCCGGATGGCTGTTGAGCACTACCTGGCCGCCCATCGCCAGGAGTCTGTGGCCGGCGAGCAGTCGCGACTGATTCAGGAGTTGGAGGGTTGGCCAGCTGTGGAGACAGGGCTGTGGAGTGGCGACATCGTGCGTTTGGCTACGCCGCTTCGGATCAACCGCTCCCGGACGAGCGACCTGGCTGTGGTGCTGCAGGCCAGTCCCTGGGTGGGCACCCATCCCACCCTCAGTGTTTGCCCCATGGACACCACGAGGACAATCGGCCAGGGCATTCAACCCCGTGAAACCGTGGCGCCTCAGGTGCGCCTCTATGAACAGCCGACCCCCATGACCGATCTCCCCTTCCCCTTTTTCCTGATGTTGGATCGTGTGAGTTGGGTGGATCGTCAGGCGGTGCTGCGGCGGCACGGGCGTCTTGGTGATCAGGCGATGCTGCGTCTGCGTTCCGCATTGATGCGCTGGTTCGCTTGTTCCCCTGCGTGGCCGTCGTTCTGATGCGCTGACAGCCCGGCAGATCGGGCCAGCAGTTGCATCGGATGCAGGACCTCCGGGCCATCCTTCTGCAGGTGGCGGCGCAGTTGCAGGCTGCAGCCGATGTTGGCGCTCGCGATCACGCTGGCACCGGTGTCACTCAGGTCTTTCGCTTTGATCTCTCCGAGCTCGGCCGCCTCGGCCGGCTGCACCAGGTTGTAGATGCCGGCGCTACCGCAACACACGCCCGCTTCGCTGGCCTCACGCAGCTCCAGCTCCGGAATCGCCCGCAGCAGCTGGCGTGGCTGGGCGGCGATGCCTTGGCCATGGATCATGTGGCAGGCGTCGTGATATCCCACTGCAATCGGCAGCGGTTGCAGGGAGCTGCGGAACGCGTCTGAGAGGCCCCGGGCCGCCAGAAATTCATGCACATCCAACACGGGGCAGGGAAAGCTTTGCCCCTCGTTCAGCAGCTCGCCATAGGCCTTCATCGTGTGACCGCAGCCGGAGGCCGCGACCAGCAGGGCGTCGAGGCCCTCAGGTCCTGCGCCTTCCTGGAAGCTGCGCACCAGATCGCTGGCCAGGGAGCGGGTCTGCTCCAGTTGCCCCTGGTGGTGGCTCACAGCGCCACAACAGCCTTGATCAGCCGGGATCACCACCTCGAATCCGTTGGCCTGGAGCACCGCCACGGTGGCCTGATTCACATCCGGATCAAAGCAGCGCTGTACGCAGCCGAGCACCAGCCCCACCCGGCCGCGGCGTTCGCCCTGGGCGGGATTCAGCTTGGGGAAGCGATCGGCGAAGCCCTCCGGTGCCAGGGGCGGCAGCAGCGCCTCCATCGCCTCCAGTTGCGGCCCGAGCAAGCGGGGTAGTCCAGCGCGACGGGCCAGGGTCTGGAGTGGTCCTCCCGCATAGGCGCGCAGGGGGGTGAGCAGGGCACGCAACCGCCTGGGGTAGGGGAGCACTGCCAGCAGCAGCTGCCGGAAGGTCTGCTGCCAGGGACTGCGCAGCTCGGCCTTGTTCAGCTTTGGCCGTGTCGCCTCGATCAACTGGTCGTAGCGCACCCCCGAGGGGCAGGCGCTGACGCAGGCGAAGCAGCCCAGGCAGCTGTCGAAATGGGACGCCACGGTGGCATCGAGGCTCAGCTCGCCCGCTTCGATCGCCTTGAGGGTGTGGATGCGCCCCCGCGGCGAATCCATCTCCGTGCCCA
>CALGVO010000014.1 GCA_937930135.1 uncultured Synechococcus sp.
GGTGGTGGCGGTGGCTACGGCGGCGGCGGCAACCGTGGAGGCGGTGGCGGCGGTGGCTATGGCGGTGGAAACCGCTGGTGATCCAGCCCCTCTGAGCGATCACGTCAGCTCAACAGAACGCCCTGGGTTTCGGTCAACTGGCCGCCCCAGGGCTTTTTAACGACCTCAAGAGGTCAGGCAATCGCTTCCACCTCGTCGAGCTCGATCAGATCATGGAGCTGATCCCGCTGCCACTCGCGGCAACGCACCTCTGCCACGGGGTGGGTGGGCTGCAGCTCACCCTCACGGGGCTCCGGCAGAGCCTGGCGCAGGCTGCGACGACGCAACTTAGCGGTCCAACGGTTGAAACGATGGAAGTCTCGGGTCCGTGTCATGAACACCTCCTGGTGGTGACACCACTGGTCTAACGCCGAGCGCCAACCCTGCACTGTTCATCAGCAACAGCTTCACAGTGAGCCACTGGCGTGGGCTTGCAACACGGCGTCGTACTGATCGAAACCCACCAGCTCCCGCAGCTCGGCGAACTCCAGCATCCTCTCCGGTGTACGCCCGGCCGCCAGATCGGCCAGGGCGTCTTGCATCGCGGCGGCCGCGCAGGAGAGCAGGGTGAGCGGATAGGCCGCCAGCCGGAACCCCATCGCCGCCAACTGCGCGGGCGGCAAAAGCGGCGTGAAGCCTCCCTCCAACATGTTGGCCATGCGCCAACCGGGCACCTCGGCGCCGAAGCGGCGCAGCTCCGCCTCCGAACGCGGCGCCTCAAGGAACAACACGTCAGCGCCCAGCTCAGCGAAGGCCTTCAAGCGCCACAGGGCCTCGTCCATCGCAGCCTCATCGCCATGGCTGTCCGCCAGGGCCGAGCGTGCATCGGTGCGCGCCACGATCACCAGATCGGCGCCTTCGGCGCGAGCCGCCACCGCGGCGCGAATCCGGCCCAGCGCCTCCTCGCGGCTCACCACCTCCTTCACCCCCGTGTGGCCGCAGCGCTTCGGAGCCAGCTGATCTTCCAACATGATCCCCGCAAACCCGGCCCGGGCGAACTGGTGCATGGTGCGCTGCACATTGGCCGCGTTGCCATGGCCCGTGTCGCCATCGCCGATCACCGGGATGCGCACCGCACTGCAGATCGAGCGCCCCTGATCGAGCATCTCCGTCACGGTGAGCAGCCCCGTGTCGGGCAACGCGGCCCGCGCCGCGGCCACCGAGAAACCGCTCATGAACGTGAGCGGAAAGCCGGCCCTCTCCACCAACCGCGCCGAGAGGGCATCGAAGCAGCAGGGCATCACCTGGCACGACTCCCCCGCCAAGAGCGCCCGCAACTGATCGACAGGCCTGGTGAACGCATGCATCGGGGCCACTCGCTCAATCGCTTGAGCGTTGCACAGCTCCAACGGCGCCTGGCCTTGAATGCAGCGATGGCACATCCCCCCTCCACCCTGCAGCGGCTGCTGGCCCACCTGGCCCCCCATCGCCGCCTTGTGCTGGCCGCCAGCGCCTGCTCGCTCTTGAACAAGTTCTTCGACCTGGCGCCACCGGTGCTGATCGGTCTCGCTGTGGATGTGGTGGTGCAACAGCAGACCTCCTGGCTGGCCCGGCTGGGCGCCGTGACCGTGCCCAGTCAGCTCGGGGTGCTGGCCGGCCTCTCCTTTCTGGTGTGGAGTGCGGAATCCCTGTTCGAATATCTCTATGGCGTGCTCTGGCGCAACCTGGCCCAGACCACCCAGCACAGCCTGCGCCTCCAGGCCTACGACCATCTTCAGAAGCTGGAGATGGCCTTCTTCGAAAACGACAGCAGCGGCCGCTTGCTCACCGTGCTCGGTGATGACATCAACCAGCTGGAGCGGTTTCTCGATCACGGCGCCAACGAGATCCTGCAACTGATCACCACCGTGGTGCTGGTGGGGGGAGCGATGGCTGTGATGGCCCCCGGCGTCGCCCTGTTCGCCTACCTGCCCATCCCGGTGATCCTCTGGGGGTCACTCCATTTCCAGAAGCGACTCGCTCCCCGCTACCGCGACGTGCGCGATCGGGCCGGTGCGATGGCCGCCAGGCTCGCCAACAATCTGGGCGGGATGCTCACCATCAAAAGCTTCACCAGCGAGGCCTGGGAACTGGAGCAGCTCCGCCAGGCCAGTGACGCCTACAGGCACAGCAACAGCCGGGCGATCCGTCTCTCCGCCGCCTTCATTCCCCTGATCCGTTTCGCCATCCTGTTCGCCTTTCTGGCGATCCTGCTGATCGGCGGACTCCAGGCATGGCAAGGGGCGATCGCCGTGGGCACCTACAGCTTCCTGGTGTTCATCACCCAGCGATTGCTCTGGCCCCTCACCACCCTGGGCCGCACCCTCGACGATTACCAGCGCTCCATGGCATCAACCCGGCGTGTGCTGGATCTGATCGACACGCCAATCCGAATCACCGGAGGTCAGCGGCGGCTCCACCCGGACACGCTCCGAGGTGCCATCAGCTACGAAGGAGTTGATTTCCACTATCGCGAGCGGGCACCGCTACTGCAGAACTTCAGCCTTCGGATCAACGCCGGTGAAACGGTGGGCATCGTCGGCGCCACCGGATCGGGCAAGAGCACCCTGGTGAAACTGCTGCTGCGCCTCTATCCACTCCAGGCCGGGCGCATCTGCCTGGATGGCCTGGCGATCGACCAGCTCGATCTCACCGATCTGCGGCGCTGCATCGCCCTGGTGAGTCAGGACGTGTATCTGTTTCATGGCAGCGTCGCCGACAACATTCGCTACGGCCAGGAGCAGGCCAGTGCCGCGGCGGTGCGCCACGCCGCCGAACTGGCGGAGGCCCATGACTTCATCGCCGCCCTGCCCGAGGGCTACGACACCGTGGTGGGCGAGCGTGGCCAGCGGCTCTCAGGCGGACAACGCCAGCGCATCGCCCTGGCCCGGGCGATCCTCAAAGATGCGCCGATCCTGGTGCTCGATGAAGCCACTGCAGCGGTGGACAACGAAACGGAAGCGGCGATTCAACGCTCGCTGCTGCAGATCACAGCCAACCGCACCACACTGGTGATTGCTCACCGCCTCAGCACCGTGCGGCACGCGGACCGGATTGTGGTGATGGATCACGGACGCATCGCCCAGGAAGGCACGCACGACGCCCTGCTTGCCTGCGGTGGCGCCTACGCCGACCTCTGGCGCGTGCAGGCAGGCCTGCGCCCCGACGAAGCCCTCGCCCTCTGATGAATGCCTCGCTGGCTGCGGCCGCACCATCAACCGCATCAATCTCTCAGCTTGTTCACCACCCGCTGGGGGTTTTCGCCCTGCTGGTGGGGATCTCGATGCTCGTGCCACCCATCGTCAGAAAAACGGGATTACCCGACCTTGTGGGTCTTCTGATCGCAGGAATCCTCGTTGGCCCAAATCTCCTCAACTGGTTGCAACCCGGCGGAGAAACTGTCAATCTTTTCTCGGATATTGGCGCCATTTATCTCCTCTTCATCGT
>CALGVO010000015.1 GCA_937930135.1 uncultured Synechococcus sp.
CCTCGCCCTGGTGGGGGTCGTTGCTCTGAGGTCGGGGCTGGCTGGCGATCACCGCCGGCACCAGGGCGGCGGCGATCAGGGGCAGAAGCCAGCGCATCGATCGAGCCATCAACCACAGGTGCAGATCAGGTGGGCAGGAAGGCGCGCCGATCGTGAAAATCAGGCTGGTCGCCGGGGTGGGAGAGGGCCCAGTAGGAGAGGTGACCCTCTTGGTCTTCCACCACCATCGCAAGGCCGATCTCCGGTTGCATCGCTGCGGGCCAGCACGGGGGCAGGTCAAGCTGGATGTCGCAGCGCAGATCCCGGGCCTGACGGCGCAGCTGAATCCGGGGTGGCTGGGGCAGATCCACCAGCTCCGGGGTGCCGCGGTAAGCGCTGAAGGCGTAGAGGTTCCAGTCGCCGTTGGCAGCGGCGTTGAGCTCCCAGTAGCGAGGCGACTCAGGCCAGCCGAGGAAGGCCTCAAAGCAGGTGTGCTGCCAGAGACCATCCCGGCGTTGCGGGGGGCCGGTGCGGCTGGGGCAACGCAGGCCCTCCAGGGAGTCCCAACCCGGTCCGGGCCGCAGACCGAAGCTGAAGGCCATCGCACCGGAGGCCTGCCAGACGGCTTCCACCCGCACCAGCAGAGGCGGGCTGGCGTCCGGCGCAAACGGCTGCAGAACGCAGAGCTGGCGCACCATCACCGCGTGACGTGCCATCTCAGGCCGACGGCTGCGACAGCACGTCGCGGACCAGGGCTTCGATGCCATTCCACTGACGTTCGATCGAGTCGGTGAGGGCGAACTGCACCAGGGCCCGGTCCAGGTTGTGGCCCGCTCGTTCGGTGCGGAAGTAGCGATCTCCCTCCAGGTGATCCGTCAGGAAGCGCAGGCCCAGCTCAAAGGGCAGCAGGCGGATGCAGTCGGGCAGATAGTGGCGGTCGGCAGCGCTCAGAAACGAACGCCCCACGCCCAGATAGCCCTCAAGGATGGAGCGGCAGAGGTCCAGGTCAAAGTGCACCGCACTCCACTCGCGGCATTCCTCTCCGGCCGGATTGCAGCAGGAGCGCAGACAGTCGCCGATGTCGTAATGCACCAGCCCGGGCTTGACCGTATCGAGGTCGATCAGGCCCACGGCCTGGCCGGTGCGCTCATCGATCATCACGTTGTTGATCTTCGGATCACCGTGGATCGGTCGGCGCTGCAGCTCGCCCCGGGCACAGGCCGCCTCCAGCACATCCACCGCATGGCGGCGGCGTTCCACATGCTCGAAGGCAAGGGTCAGGGCCGCATCCGTTGATCCCTGTTGACAGTTCTGGCGCACCTGATCGAAGCGGGCCAGATAGGCCGGGGTGATGTGAAATCCCTCCAGGGTGTCCGCCAGATCGGCGATCGGCAGGTCACTCACCAAGTGGTGAAACATGCCCAGGCCGTAGCCGATTTCGCGGGCATGGGCTTCATCGCGGATCACATCGCTGGTGGTGGCGGCGCCGATGTAGCTGATCGATCGCCAGAACTGCCCTTCATGTTCCACCCAGTGCTCCCCGTCGGCACGCGCGCTGAGCACCCGGGGCACCTCCCAGCGACGCCCGGCCAGCTCAGCCGGTGCCTTGGCGAGGCGATGCTCGACATGACGGCCAAGGGTGAGCAGGTTGCCCATCACGAGGTCGGGACGCTGGAACACGGTGGTGTTCAGGCGTTGCATCACGAACGCTTCCGGTTCCCCCTCGCCCCGCAGCTGCACCAGGTAGGTGTCGTTGACGTTGCCCGTGCCGAGGGCCTGGATTCCGGCGATCCGTTCGGGGGCATGAAAGCGGCCGGCCACCAGCTGGAGGGAGGGTTCAGAAAGCGTGGCCCCATCCGCCATCACGGATCGCATGCGTCTAAAACGGAGAATGACGTGCTTCTCGGCCGCCGCCAGGCCCGAGTGTGCGGAACCTCAGGCAGCATGGGGCTGACCCAGGCCGATGTTGCCCTTGCCCCGTCTGTTGCATACGGCCGACTGGCAGATCGGCAAGCCGTTCCGCTGGGTGGAGGACACCGCCAAACGCAGCCGGCTGCAGCAGGTGCGCATCGCCATGATCGAGCGCCTCAGCGCTCTGGCGCAGGAGCACAGGCCGGAGGCGCTGCTCGTGGCCGGTGATCTGTTTGATTCAGCTGCGGTGCCCACCGCCACGGTGTTGGAGGTGCTGGAGGCGATCGCTTCAATCGCCTGCCCGGTGCTGGTGATCCCTGGCAATCACGATCATGGTGGCGCCGGGGGGCTGTGGCGGCGCAGCGACGTGCAGCGGGAGATGGCAAGGCGCTGCCCGGATCTGCACCTGCTCCTGGAACGTCGTCCTGTCGAGATCGGCGACCTGGTGGTGTTGCCCTGCCCTCTGCTGCGTCAGCACGAGAGCGACAGCCCCACCGCCTGGCTGGAGTCGCTCGACTGGAGTCAGCTGCCTGCCGATCGCTGCCGTGTGGTGTTGGCCCATGGCTCCGTGCAGGGGTTCGGCGCCAGCGATGCGGAGCTCACGGCCGCCACTGCCGGGCGCCGCAGCGACAGCAACCGGCTGCGTCTGGAGCGTCTGCCCCAGGAGGAGATCGATTACATCGCCCTGGGCGATTGGCATGCCCTGCATGCGGTGAGCGATCGCTGTTGGTACAGCGGCACACCGGAGCCGGACCGCTTCCCTCGGACACCGGACGATCAACGCGGTCAGGTGCTTCTGGTGGAGCTGGCGCGGGGCACCAGGCCGGCCGTGACCCCCCTGCCCACGGCGTCGCTCAGCTGGCATAACGAACGGATCAGCCTGCGTTCCGCCGCCGATCTGCACCGGTTCGATCAATGGCTGGAGCGCCGCATCGGTCGCCGCGTCGGGCGAGACCTGCTCCGGCTCGAGCTCGAAGGGCAGCTCGGCCTTGCGGACCATCAGCGGCTCGGTGAGCGTCTGGAGGACCTGCGCCAGGCGTTGCTGCATCTGCGTCTGCGCGGTCACTGCCATCGCCGCCCTGAGGCGGATGAGCTCCTGGCCCTGCGGGGCTGCCCTGAGGGCCCCCTGATCCGGGCCGTGGCCGAGCAGCTCTGCCAGAGCCTCGAGGCCCGCGGCGAACCAGGCGAGATGGAGCGTCTGGAGGTGGAGCGTCTGGAGACCGCCCTCTGTGAATTGCATCGACTCACGGAACTGGAGCGCAACGCCCAGGAGACGCCATGCGCCTGACCCACTGCCGGCTTGAGAGTGTGCGCCGCCATCGCCAGCTGGAGCTGGCGTTTTCCCCCGGGGTGACCCTGGTGGCCGGTGCCAACGAGAGCGGCAAGAGCACCCTGGTGGAGGCGATGCATCGCGCCCTGTTTCTGCGCGCCAACGCCACCGGGGCGCCGATTCAGGCCCTGCGCTCGCAGCAACACCCCGGCCACCCCCAGGTGGAGATCGGCTTTGAGGCGGCGAACCAGGCCTGGAGGCTCCAGAAACGCTTCAGTGGCGCCAGTGGCACCGCATCCCTGCGCTCAGCAGGGCAGGACGTGCTTCAGGGGGGCGAGGCGGAAGATCGCCTCGCCCAGTTGCTCGGTGTCTCGGAAAGTCTCGGCAGTCGCCAGGCCAACCGCCAACTGCCAGGCCGCTGGGCCCATCTCTGGGTGATGCAGGGTGAGGCCGGGCGCGATCTGTTGGCCCAGGGCGCGGAGCATTACGCCCTGGCAGCCCTGATTGAGGCGCTGGAGGCGAAGGCGGAGGGGGCGTTGCAATCGCCCCTGGATCAACGCGTCAACGACCAGCTGGAAAGCCTGGTGGGTGCTGCGTTCACCAGCCGTGGCGTGCGCACCAACAGCGTGCTCTGGCAATGCCAACAGACCTGCGCCGAAGCCCGAGACGCGCTGGAGACGGCGATCGAGACCCGCGAGCGGTTCGAGCAGAGCGGTGAGGCTCTCGATCGGCTTGTGCAGGAGATCGACACGATTGAACGCCAGCAACTGCCTGCGCTCCAGGGCCGGATCCGCAGCCAGAAGCAACGCATCAGCCTGCTGCAGAGCCTCGAACCGTTGCGGCTGCGGCGTGAGCAGTTGGATCGCCAGCGCAGCAGCCTGCAGCGCCTGGAGTCGGAGGCGCGCAGCCAGGCGGAGCGCCTCCACCAGCTGGAGTTGGGCCTGCAACGGCTGCAGCAGGAGAACGACCAGGCTGGCCAGACCTGCCGGCAGCAACGCACGGAGCTGCAGGCGCTTGAGCAGCAACGCCAGGCTCTCGAGCAACGCGGCCAGGCGCTGCGACGTCTGGAGGAGCGTGTCGGTCTCGAGCAGCGCTGCCGAGAGCTGGAGAACCGTCGGATGAAGGGTCGGGCCTTGCAACGCCAACGCCAGCAGCTGCAGGAGAAGCTGAGCCGTTGTCGCTCCCTCAGCGCCGCGGAGCATGAGGCATTGCAGGAGCAGCGTCAGGCCCTGGAGGCCCTCAGGATCCGCTGCGAGGCAATGGCCACCCGGGTGCGACTGCTGCGCGCCTCCACGCCTGTGGTGCTGGGTGACTCAGTGCTGCAGGTGGGGGAGGAACGCCTGCTCAGCCAACCCTTCGGTCTGACCGTTGGCGATGGGGTGGAGCTGCAGTTGACGCCGGGGGGAGGAGCGAGCCTGGAGGCGCTCGAACGGGAACGCCATCAACGCCAACACCAGCTGGAGCAGATGCTTCAGCGCCATGACCTCGCCAGTGTTGAGGAGGCCGAAGCCCAGTGGCAGCAGCGCTTGCGTCTCGATGCCGAGCGACGGCTTCTTGAGGGGCAGTGGCAGCAGGTTGCGCCAGCGGAGGATCTCGAGACGGAACTGCAGACCCTGCGCCAGCGGCTGGCGGCGCTCCAGGAGGAGGACACGGCTGTTTTGGATGA
>CALGVO010000016.1 GCA_937930135.1 uncultured Synechococcus sp.
TCCAGCTGGTGCTGATGGAGGGAAAGGTTCAGGTTGAAGCCCATGGCTTCGGCATTTGCCTGCGCACAGCCCTCTTCCCTGGCGAAAGCCCCCGCGCTGCCGCCGATCGGCTGGTGCTGGCAGAAGATCGCCGGCGCCGCGCCCTCCATCAGGCCTGGATTCGCGGGCAGGATCTTCGCCAGGCCAGCCCCCAGCTGGTGCCCGCCCTCGACGACCCCAGCCCGGAGGCACCGGAATCGCTGGTGGTGGTGCACCCCGAGCCCTTGGCGGCCTGATCGCTGCGCGACCGCAGGCTTGGGCGCTCGTGTCAGCGTCGCGCCAGGATCCAGCCCAACAGAAGGCCCGGACCACCCCAGCGCAAAGCGCGCCAGAACCACCAACCGGAGGGCATCAGGTTCAGCCTCTGCTGCGCCGGCAGTGCTTCGAGGAGCTGGCGCACCAGGGCCTGGCGTTGCCGCAACCGCACGCGCTGCTGCCGGCTGTGGCGCCCAGCCCTCAGCGGAGCCGTGAGCTGCTGCTCAACCCGCAACCAGGCCCCCAGGCGATGCAGTAGCCCTTGGTGTTGCAACAGCCTTTGCCGCAGCATCGGTTGCCGTCGCCCTGAAGGCATGGGGCTCCATTCCGACGCCGCAGCCCCCAGGATAGAAAGCCGCCCCTTTGCTGCCATGGCCCCCTCCACCGCCTCCTGGCCCGACACCGCACCGGAACTGGCCCGGACACTGCATGCGCAGCTGAGCCTGAACGATCGCAACTGGCATCAGCTGAAAACCGATCCGGATCGCCGCGCCGCTGAACTCCTCGCCGGTGCTCTGGCCCAGTTGCTTCAGGGTGGACAGCGCGAGGACGTGGACGCGCTCGTGTGCCAGGGTCTGCGTTGGCTCAGACGGGAACTGAAGGATCCAGGCTGCCCGCACCGCTGACGGCAGGACTGACCGAGGCGGCATCAGGCCGACGACAGGCCACCTGCAGACGATTGCCGCGCGGACTCCAGCGCACATCATCGAAGCACTGGTGGATCAGAAACAGGCCGCGACCATGGTCGACATCAAGGCGGCTGGGGAGATCGCCGCGGCGGGCATGGGCCGGCAAGCCCGCGCCCTCATCCTGGATCTGCCACACCAACCAGTTGGGCGTGAGGATGCGTCGCACCCGCAAGCATTTGCGCGGATCGCCGGCATTGCCATGGCGCACGGCGTTCACCAGAGCCTCCTGCAGGCCGAGCTCGAGGCGACAACAGGTGTCGCGGCAGCGCACAGGCTCGAGGAGCAGCTCCAGCAGCGGACTGAGCTGCAGCGTGGACGGCAGAATGAAGTCCGCCCAACGGAACATGGGCGCCACACCCAGGGACTGCAGCAGAGTCTGCAGTGGGTCAACGCTGACGCTCCGTTGCCCGGACGACATCGCAGATCCTGCATCCTGTTTCGACCATACCGGGATGCGGACCGGCTGCCACTACCGCTTGACACTGGATCGGCGGGCCAGCAGAGAAGGATGATTGAGAACGGCATCCATCAGGCGCACGCCTCGGAGCTGGTTGATCAGGGGCATGTGGCCTTCCGGCGCCGTGATCGACCAGTCGAACGCACCCGGATACCGGGTCCAGACCCCGTCAAGCTTCCAGCCGATCCGCGGCCAGAGACGGTCGTAGCGGCCATTGAGCCCCTCCAGCAGACGGGCCTGAACACTGAAACCGAAGCGCCCCTGGGAGTAAGCGAACCAGAGACGATCGAGCGTGACCAGATCCTGCCCGGGCATGGCAGGAACTTCGCTGAAATACACGTAACCGCGTCGCTCCGCCTCCGCACCGGCCAGGCGACGAAGAATGGCGCTGGTGCTGCGGTCAGCATCCTCGAAGCTTTCGGCCAACAGATCCCGCTGCAACGGGCCGTAATCGATGCCAATCGAGGAGGGGGCCTGGAACCAGCCGTCGCGGGCGCCGAGCAGGGCGGGCAACACCTGGGGCTGATGGCGTTGCAACACCTGCAGCAACCAGCCGGCTTCCCAGGCGTCGCCGGCCGGATCAAAAGCCGCAAGGGCAGCAGAACCGAGCGCCGCGATCTCGCTGGCCCTGGATTCCAGCGTGGGGATCAGGGAGCGACGCTGCCGGGTGGAGCCACTGCTGAAGCGCTCCAACAATTGTTCAGCGCTGAGGCTGGTGCTGGGAAAGGAACCGGAGAGCATGGGTCAGGGCCGGCGCTGACGGGCTCGGCGTTGGCCCACTATGTCAGGCATGGGCCCATCGACTTCGCTCGAGCTGGAGAGCTTCCGTTGCACGGCAGGTCCGCTGGTGGACGTGCGCAGCCCATCGGAATTCCGGCAGGGTCACTGGCCCGGAGCGATCAATCTGCCGTTGTTCAGCGATGCCCAACGGGCCCAGGTTGGTCTCACCTACAAAACCGTCGGCCGGGAGGCGGCGATCCAGTTGGGCCTGGAGGCGGTGGGCCCGCGGCTGGCGAGCCTGGCCACACAGCTGCGCCAGGTTGCGGCTCCAGCTCAGGACTCCGCCACGGGTGCAGCCGTGCGGATCTACTGCTGGCGCGGCGGCATGCGTTCGGGCAGCGTGGCCTGGCTGGCCCAGCTGATCGGCCTGTCGCCCCTGCTGCTGGCGGGTGGCTACAAGACCTATCGCCGTTGGGTGCTGCAGCAGTTCACACGCCCATGGCCGCTGCATCTGCTGGGAGGACGCACAGGAACAGGCAAAACCGACCTGTTGCTGAGCCTGCAGCGGCATGGTGTGGCCGTGGTGGATCTCGAAGGACTCGCCCATCACCGCGGCAGCAGCTTCGGTGGTCTGGGCCAGCCGGAACAACCGAGCACGGAGCACTACGAAAATCTGCTGGCGGAGCAGCTGCACCGTCATCGGACGGGCGGAGCGGAGCAGATCTGGCTGGAAGCGGAGAGTGCCCAGGTGGGACGTTGCCGCATCCCCCAGGCCCTGTTTCAGCAGATGCGTGACGCGCCCGTGCTGGAGATCCAACGCAGCCTGGAGGAACGCATCGCCCAACTGGTCAAGGTCTACGCCCCCCTGGGAGCCGCCCCTCTGCAGGAAGCGACGGAACGGATCAGCCGTCGTCTCGGCCCCCAGCGCACCAAGCAGGCGCTTGACGCGATTCAAGACGCTGACTGGGCGACGGCCTGTCGGGCGATGCTCGATTACTACGACCGCTGCTACGACCATGAACTCGCCCGGGCTGTGAAGCGCCGGGAGGTTGATCTGCAGGGGCTGGATGTGGAGCAGTCGACCCAGCTGCTGCTGGAGCAGGGCCTGCTGGATTGGCCGGTTTAGTGTTGGCGTTTGGCCTGCTGGGGGACCGCAATGGCAGAAGACACAAACGCTGGTGCTGCGAACAGCGCCGGTCAGGCGGCGGCGGCCATCCAGTTTTTCCGGGGTGTGAATGAGCCGGTGGTGCCTGACATCCGCCTCACCCGCAGCCGTGATGGACGCACCGGCCAGGCGATGTTCGTGTTCGAGGAACCGGATGCCCTGGCACCGGAGAGCATGGGTGACATCACCGGCATGTTCCTGGTGGATGAGGAAGGCACCCTGGTGACCCGGGAGGTGAAGGCCCGCTTTGTGAACGGCAAACCGAGCGCGATCGAGGCCACCTACACCTGGAAGAGCGAAGTGGACTTTGAGCGATTCATGCGCTTCGCCCAGCGCTACGCCGATGCCCATGACCTGGGCTATTCGCAGAATTCCGGCAACAATGCCGAGGACGACGACGGGAACGGGTGAAGCTGCCCCAATGGCTTGGACTGGCGGCCCTCGTGGCCGCGTTCGTCCTGCTCTGGACGCTGAAAGACGTCCTGATCCATTGCTTTGCCGCCGTCGTGCTGGCGATGGCGCTCTGCACCCTGGTGGGTCAGCTGCGCCAACGCCTGCCCATGCCCAGGCCCCTGGCCCTGCTGGTCTGCCTGGTGGGTCTGGCTCTGGTGATCGGCATCGGCGCCGCGATCGTCGTGCCGCCCTTCACCACCCAGTTTCATCAGTTGCTCATGCAGCTGCCCGCCGCTGCCCTCGAGCTGAAATCGCTCGCGATCCAGAGCATCAACACCATTTCCGGCATGGTGTATGGCGCGGGAACTGAGGCCAGCTGGAGTGAGCGCCTCTTCCCCAATGGCGTGAACAGCTGGCCCGACGGTTCCGCCCTGGCCTCCGGTCTGGGAGGAAGCCTTCAGGGACTGCTCGGGCTCGCCGGCAATCTGGGCAGCGGCCTGGTGCAGATCGTGTTTGTGATCGCCGTGAGCCTGATGGTGGCCGTGCAGCCCCAGGCCTACCGCGAAGTGGCGATCCTGCTGGTGCCCTCCTTCTATCGGCGCCGGGCCCGGGACATCCTGCTGCAGTGTGGTGATGCGCTGAGCAGCTGGATGGTGGGGCTGCTGATCAGCTCCCTCTGCGTGGCCGTGCTGGCGGGCATCGGCCTCTCCCTGCTCGGCGTGCGCCTGGTGATGGCGAACGC
>CALGVO010000017.1 GCA_937930135.1 uncultured Synechococcus sp.
GAAGCCGATGACGTGACTTGAACACGCGACCCACGCTTTACGAAAGCGTTGCTCTACCAGCTGAGCTACATCGGCACTTGGAGGAACTTAACATTCAGCATTGCGTGAACAGTCCCTTGGGCGATCAGAAGGGCAAAGGCACACTGGATCCGGCGCTACGGCAGCGCTTACTCCAGGAATCACGCACTCCCTGGCGGGGGCTCCGTCGGCTCCTCTGGCTCGCTCTCTTCGGCTCCGCTGGTCTGGGGAGCGCTGTCATGGCCCTGCGCCTCAGCAGCGGCAACGACGTTCCGCTCGGAGATCTCGGCATCCAACTCGGGGCTCTTCTTCTCTTCGCTGGATTGCTCTGGTTCGACCGCTCCCGCATCAACTGAGTCCCACTCCAGCGCTGACAAGCGCAACAGGCTCAGTCCGGGAGAAATCCTGGAGCTCATCAGTGCAGCGGTGTTGAGGGGCGTGATCGAGTCGACGCTTTCGGTGGACCGACTGAGGAACCAGACGCTCTGGATCAGTTGATGCCAGTGCCACACGAGCAACGCCAGGAGCGGCAGGGCGACCAGCAGACAGGTGAGGCGAGCACTGCCATGGAGTGGAGAGAGGCTCTCCACCAGCAGGGCATCCCGATCGAGCCACCAGAACAGGGGCAACAGGGCCAGGACACCGACCGCGCTGCCGATTCGAACCACGGCACGGTCTTGGAGGCTGCTCAGTTGCCGTTGCTCCGGCGTGCGGCCTTCGAGCGGCAGTCGCACCAGCAGCAGGGAGCCCCAGTCGGCGGGCTGGCGCCAAAGCAGCAAGCCTGGTGCCAAGGCGGCCATACCCCAGCACAGCAAGCGCTCCAGAGCTGGAACGGGGCCGAGATCGGATCCGGCCAGAACCAGGCGCAGGAGGAGCAGCTCCAGAGGAATCGCACCGATGGCGAGAAGCTGAAGCCAGAGCAGGGGCTCGCGGCGTGGACTCACGGGTGGCTGGGGGCGAGGGGTCAGGTGCTGAGCTTTCTGCGCTGGGTCACCATCTTGAAGCCCTCAATCCGGTCGCCTTCCTGCCAGTTCGCGAAGCGATCGCAGCCCACACCGCACTCGAAGCCGGTGGCCACCTCCTTGACGTCGTCCTTGTTGCGACGCAAAGAGTCGAGATCGCCCGCAAACACGATCTCCTTGCCGCGATGCACCCGCACCTTGCAGTTGCGTTGCAACTTGCCGTTGGTGACGTAACAACCAGCCACGGCGCTCTTGCCGATCGTGAACACGGCCCGAACCTCGGCTTCGCCCAGAGACTCCTCCACCATTTCCGGCTCCAGCAGGCCTTCCATCGCCATCTGGATGTCTTCCAGCAGCTTGTAGATCACGTCGTAGTCGCGCACGTCCACACCGGTGGCGTCTGCGGCCCGTTTGGCGCCTGAGGCCATCGAGGTGTTGAAGCCCACGATCACGGCACCGGAGGCGGCGGCCAGATCCACATCGGTTTCGGTGATCTCGCCCGGTGCCGAGAGCAGCACCCGCACCTGAACCTCGTCCTTGGGCAATTGCTCGAGGGAGCCGAGGATCGCCTCGACGCTGCCCTGAACATCCGCTTTGAGGATGAGGTTGAGTTCCTTGAGCTCTCCTTCGCTGGCTTGCCCAGACATGGCGGCCAACGACACACGGCGCGAGGCCATCTGTTGGGCCAGGCGGGTGGCGCGGGCATCGGAAGCCCGATCACCCACCACGGCCCTGGCGGATTTCTCGTCGGGATAGACCTCGAATTCATCGCCGGCCGTAGGCACTTCGCTGAAACCGAGCGCTTCGACCGCGCAGGAGGGTCCGGCTGCCTTGAGACGGGCACCGGCATCATCAACCATGGCGCGCACCTTGCCGAGCACAGGCCCCGCCGCCACCACGTCGCCGGTGCGCAGGGTGCCGTTCTGAATCAGCAACGTGGCAACAGGGCCCTTGGCCTTGTCGAGATGGGCTTCGATCACGGTGCCCTTCGCCAGACGATCCGGATTGGCCTGCAGGTCTTCGACTTCGGTGACCAGCAGGATCATTTCCAGGAGTTTGTCGATGTTCTCGCCCTTGATCGCACTCACGGGCACCATCACCACATCGCCACCCCATTCCTCGGCGAGCAGGTTCTGTTCCGAGAGCTCCTGCTTGACCCGGTCGGGAGAGGCCCCTTCCTTGTCGATCTTGTTGATTGCCACCACGATCGGCACCTCAGCGGCCCGGGCATGGCTGATCGCCTCCAGGGTCTGGGGGCGGACGCCGTCATCGGCCGCCACCACCAGCACGGCCACGTCGGTCACCTTGGTGCCGCGGGCACGCATGGCGGTGAAGGCTTCGTGGCCCGGGGTGTCGAGGAAGGTGATGCGGCGTGGTTCGCCGCTGTGCTCGATCTCCACCTGGTAAGCACCGATGTGCTGGGTGATGCCGCCGGCCTCGCCGGCCGCCACCCGTGCTTTGCGGATCGCGTCGAGGAGGCTGGTCTTGCCGTGGTCGACGTGTCCCATGACCGTGACCACGGGAGGCCTGCGGATCAGATGGGCCAGATCCTCCTCTTCGATCATCTCCACGGTCTTCTTGGCCGCTTCTTCGACGTCGTCCTGGAGCACAGGCACGCCGAATTCCTCCGCCACCGTCTCGATCGTTGGCATGTCGAGGGTCTGGGTGACCGTGGCGATGATGCCTTTGAAAAAGAGGGATTTGATGATTTCGGAACTTTCGACACTGAGCATGTCGGCCAGTTCCTGGACCGTGAGGTTGTCCTCCGGAACAATCAGCATCTCCGGCCGCACCTGCTTGGCTTCGCGGGCGGCGCGCAGTTCCATGGCCCGACGTCGTTGCCGCTGGCGGGTGGTTTCCTTGCGACGCTTGCGCATGGCGGCCACCGGTTTGGGCGTGGCCTTCTGCTGGGAGCGTGGTTTGGCAGGGCGCGCCAGGCTCGCCGACAGCACCATGGCCTGCTGTTCGCCGGCGTAACCACCGGTTTCAGCCGTGAGTGCATCATCGTTCTCCCCGATGATGTGCACCTTCTGGCGCTGTTTCTGGGGTGAGCGACTGCGCAGCGCTTCCAACTTGGCGCTGTCATCCCAATCGGGTCGTCCGGGGCGACGTTGACCACCAGCTCCAGGGCCGGGGCGGTAGCCAGGGCGACGGGGGGGAGCGGCCGGTGAGGGGGCGTTCGGCCGGTTCACCGGGGGCACGGCCTTGCCTGCTTCGCCTCCCTGGCCGCGGGGGGCGACTGCGGTGCCGTCCGGACGGCGCGGTGGTGGTGCCCCAGGGCGACCGGACGGTTTCTGCAGCTGCATGAGCTCGCCTGGAGCCACGGGCTTCCGCATGCCACCGGGGGAGCCGGGCCTCAGCGGTGCCGAGGGTCGCCCGCCGGCATTGCTGTCTCTGCCGCTACCACCGCTGCTGCCAGGGCCATCCCTGCGGATCGGTTTGCCCACCAGCTCAAGACCACCACCGGAACGGGGTTGGCCCGGTCGCCCGGTATTGGGGCGGGCTCCACCGCGAGGGGACGTCGGCCGCTGCGGCGCCCCTGGCCGTTGCGGGGTACCCGGTCGTTGCGGTGCTCCCGGCCTCTGGGGCATTGCAGGGCGCTGGTTCTGGGCCGAAGGGGCCACGGGCCGGGGGCTGACACCCGGGCGCTGCCCCTGGGGGCGAGCCGGGGTGCTCGCCGTTGGCTTATTGGATTGGGGACGACCCACCAGTTCTGGTTTGGCAGGACGCTGAGGTGCCGGGGCAGTGCGTTTGACCGGTGCTGGCGCATTTGGTCGACCGGCACCGCCGCCTTTACCCTGAACTGGTCTTGGGCTAGGTGCGGCCGGACGTGGGCCGGGTGGCTGGGGCCTCGAACTGGCAGCAGCCGGACGGGCCGGCGCAGGAGCTGGAGCTGCCGGTTTGGCCTGGGGCTGGCGGACCACAGGTTTCTGGACAGGCTGCTGCGGTGCGGGCTTTTGAGCTGCAGGCTTCTGGGGCAGCGGTTGCTGGGCGACAGGCTTCTGGGG
>CALGVO010000018.1 GCA_937930135.1 uncultured Synechococcus sp.
CAAGGTCTGGTGGCGTTGATTCTGGCCGGCTTCATTCCCTTCTGCTCACACGTTGTCCTCTGGCTTGAGGATCGATTTCACGAATATCAGAATGCCTTCTGCGATTGTTCGCGCCTGGGCGGAATCTTTGGCGTCAAACCGATCGACTGGAGCTTCGTCGTTTTGGGGATAACGGGTTTCGCTGCTCATTCTGCTGAGAGCCTTGACATGCAGTTCTGTTAGAGCGTTGCTGTTGACTCCCTGTTGTTCCAGTGCGTTGATGAGTCGATCGAGAGAATGACTGTATGGCGGTAAGATGCCAACAGAAATAAGGGCGCCTTTGAGTGCCTTCTCTGCGGCCTGGCTGTAGTGATAACAGGCCTGGCTGTGAAATCCTTTCGCCTCAGTGAGCTGGCCCACGGCGAGATCGCTGTCTGCTTGCCTTAGCCAGGCTTGAACGCGTGTCGTCATCCCTTCGCTAAGCACAGGGCATCTCGGCTGATTGCTTGCCAATAGGGATCCTGGCTGCAGCGAAGCCGCTCCCATTCCGTTGTCGACAGTGCCAGCACATCGTCGGCTACTTGATGGCTCAACACCGCATCAGCCAAGGTCTCGGCAGCTTCAGAAGTGGCGGCAATGGCGAGCATGTCGACATCGGAGTAAGCATCCCAATCTCCCCTCGCCAGAGAGCCAAACAGCCAGAGGCTGCCCCCGGGACAACAAACGACCAGTCGTTCAGCTGAGTTCCGAAGATTCGCAAGACGCCGTTGAAGTTTGCGTTCGCGGATCTCCGCCACTGTGTTGGAGTTGCTTGGAGGGGATGCCATGGCCAAAGCTTAAGCAGCTTGTTGCGCTCCAGCTGAAGCAACAAAAAACCCCCGCCTTGCGGCGAGGGTTTGGGCAATGGCGAGTGATCGAAGCGATCAGTCGAGGTCGGGCATGGCCAGGGTGGGCTCGGCCTGACGGTCGATGCCTTTCTCAAAACCAGCAGCAGCAGCGCGGGCGCGGCCGGCATGCCAGAGGTGACCCACCAGGAAGAAGAAGGCGAGCACGAACTGGGTCGCGGCCAGCCACTGGCGGATGTTCACGAAGTTCACCGAGTTGGGCTCGGTGATGATGCCGCCCACGGAGTTGATCGACGCGTTGGGCGCGTGGGTCATGTACTCAGCAGCGCGACGCACCTGCCAGGGCTGGATGTCGTTCTGAAGCTTGTCGAGGCTCAGACCGTTGGGCCCACGCAGGGGCTCCAGCCAAGGACCACGGAAGTCCCAGAAGCGCATGGTTTCACCACCGAAGATGATCTCGCCGGTGGGGGAGCGCATCAGGTACTTACCCAGACCGGTGGGACCCATGGCGGAACCGATGTTGGCGCCGAGGCGTTGGTCACGCACCAGGAAAGTGAAGCTCTGGGCCTGGGAGGCTTCGGCGTTGGTGGGGCCGTAGAACTCCGAGGGGTAGGCGGTGTTGTTGAACCAGATGTAGGCCGAGGCGATGAAGCTCATGAAGCTCAGGGCGCCGAGGCTGTAGCTCAGATAGGCCTCACCGTTCCAGATGAAGGCGCGACGCACCCAGCCGAAGGGCTTGGTGATCACGTGCCAGATGCCACCGAAGATCAGGGTCAGACCCAGCCAGATGTGGCCACCGATGATGTCTTCCATCGAGTTCACACCGATGATCCAGCCCTCGCCACCGAAGGGGGCGCGGAACAGATAACCGAAGATCACACCGGGATCGAGGGTGGGGTTGGTGATCAGACGCACGTCACCACCGCCGGGGGCCCAGGTGTCGTAGACGCCACCGAAGAACATCGCCTTGAACACCAGCAGCAGCGCACCGACTCCGAGCAGGATCAGGTGGTAACCAATGATGTTGGTCATCTGGTTCTTGTCGCGCCAGTCCTGAGAGAAGAAGGTGGAGTAGTTCTCCAGGATCTCCGGACCGCGCAGGGCGTGGTACAGGCCGCCGAGTCCGAGAACGGCGGAGCTGATCAGGTGCAGCACACCCACCACGAAGAAGGGGTAGAGGTCGGTGACCTCACCACCGGGACCCACGCCGTAACCCAGGGTGGCGACGTGGGGGAACAGGATCAGACCCTGTTCATACATCGGCTTGTCGAAGGTGAAGTGGCTCACCTCGAACAGCATCATGGCGCCGGCCCAGAACACCATCAGGCCAGCGTGGGCCACGTGGGCGCCGAGAAGACGGCCGGACAGGTTGATCAAACGGGCATTGCCAGCCCACCAGGCATAGCCGGTGGAGTCGAGGTCTTTGCCGCCAGTGGCGACAAGACCAGCATCAAAGGGCGTTTCCACGGGGCAGAACCTCTTCAGGGAAGACGAAGTTTTCGTGCGGCTGGTCAGCCGGTGCCATCCAGGCACGCAGACCTTCATTCAGAAGGATGTTTTTGGTGTAGAAGGTCTCGAATTCGGGATCTTCTGCAGCGCGGATCTCCTGCGACACGAAGTCGTAGGCGCGAAGGTTGAGGGCCAGGCCGATGATGCCGATGGAGCTGGTCCACAGGCCCATCACAGGCACAAACAGCATGAAGAAGTGCAGCCAGCGCTTGTTGGAGAAGGCGATCCCGAAGATCTGGCTCCAGAAGCGGTTGGCGGTGACCATCGAATAGGTCTCTTCTTCCTGGGTGGGTTCGAACGCCTTGAAGGTGTTCGACTGCTCACCGTCCTCAAACAGGGTGTTTTCCACGGTGGCGCCGTGGATGGCGCAGAGCAGGGCACCGCCGAGGATGCCGGCCACGCCCATCATGTGGAATGGGTTCAGGGTCCAGTTGTGGAAGCCCTGGAGGAAGAGCAGGAAGCGGAAGATCGCTGCCACACCGAAGCTGGGCGCGAAGAACCAGCTGCTCTGGCCGAGGGGGTACATCAGGAAGACGCTGACGAACACCGCAATCGGGCCGGAGAAGGCGATGGCGTTGTAGGGGCGGATGCCGACGAGACGGGCGATCTCGAACTGACGCAGCATGAAGCCGATCAGGGCGAAGGCACCGTGGAGAGCCACGAAGGCCCAGAGGCCGCCGAGCTGACACCAGCGCACGAAGTCACCCTGGGCTTCAGGGCCCCAGAGCAGCAGGAGGCTGTGACCCATTGCATCGGCAGGGGTCGACACCGCAGCGGTGAGGAAGTTGCAACCTTCCAGATACGAGGAGGCGATGCCGTGGGTGTACCAGGAGGTGACGAAGGTGGTGCCGGTGAGCCAACCACCGATGGCCAGATAGGCCGTGGGAAAGAGGAGGATGCCGGACCAGCCGACAAAAACGAAGCGGTCGCGCTTGAGCCAGTCATCGAGGACGTCGAACCATCCCCGCTGTGGCGCGCGTCCTACAGCGATCGTCATGAGGGTGAACGGTGCGGAAACCCGCAGGCTGTGGGATACCAGGCGACCTTAACAATCTCAACGCGGTGTGTGAGGACGAGATCCGGCAGCTGAAATCCGTTGTATTGAAACGCATCTCCTGCCGTTCGGAGGTCACAATGGTCGCTTCTTCGGGGCTCCGATGGCGGCCGATCTGCTCGAACAACCGGTGGTGGGATCCCGCCGCCTTTCCAATGTGCTGGTGGCGCTGATGGTCAGCATCGGCGGTATCGGCTTTCTGTTTGCCTCGCTCTCCAGCTACCTGGGTCGCGATCTTCTGCCCCTGGGACACCCCGCCGGCCTGGTGTTTGTTCCTCAGGGCCTCGTGATGGGCCTCTACAGCATCGCTGCGGCCCTGCTGGCCACCTACCTCTGGACGGTGATTGCCATTGACGTGGGCGCCGGTACCAACCGTTTTGACAAAACCGCCGGTGTGGTCACGATTTCCCGGCGTGGCTTCCGCAAGCCGATCAGCGTGGAGATTCCTCTGAAGGACGTGAAAGCCGTGAAGGTGGAAGTGCGCGATGGCTTCAACACGCGCCGGCGTGTGTCTCTGCGTGTGCAGGGGCGCCGCGACATGCCGCTGACCCGTGTGGGAGAGCCCCTGCCCCTGGCCCAGCTCGAACAGGATGGGGCGGAACTGGCCCGTTTTCTCGGCGTCAACCTCGAAGGTCTCTGAGAGATGAAGATGAAGCGTCAGTCTTGGATCACTTCGGCCCTGAGCCTGTTGCTGTGTCTGCCGCTGTTGGTGAGCTGCGCCCGCTCCACCACCGCTTCGGTTCCAGCCGGTTGCGTCCAGGCCAGCAGCCCCTGCCTCAAAGGAAAGGCGACGGTGCAGATGACCACCAATCGCGGTGCCATCACCCTGGAGATCAACGGCGATGCTGCTCCGGTCACCGCTGGCAACTTCGTGGATCTGGTGAAGCGCGGTGTTTACAACGGCACGGTGTTTCACCGGGTGGTGCGTGAGCCCGTTCCCTTTGTGGTGCAGGGCGGAGATCCCGCTTCGAAGGATCCCAAGACGCCCAAAAACAGCTACGGCACCGGCAGCTTTGTGGATCCCGCCACGGGGCAGGCCCGCTTCATACCGCTGGAGGTGAAATTCCGCGGCGAGGATCAACCCCGCTACGGCCGCGTCAGCGCCAATCCCAGTGATCTGCTGCAGATCGAGCTCGCCCATGAGCGAGGCGCTCTGGCGATGGCTCGCTCCCAGGCACCCGATTCCGCAAGCGCTCAGTTTTATATCGCCCTTCGGCCTCTGCCTGAACTCGATGGCCGTTACGCCGTGTTCGGGCGTGTGACCAAAGGTATGGAGGTGGTGGATGCGATCCAGCAGGACGACACAATCATCAAAGCCGAACTGCTCAAGCCCTGATCGGTCCAGGCGATGGCTTCAGGCCGGCATCCGGTTGCCGCTGATCGCCGCCTTCAAAAGCTCAGTGTTCACACCGGAGGCTCGCTCCAGGGCCACCTTTCCGGTGCGGGCGATCTCGAGAATGCCGTAGGGGGCCATCAACCGTTCCAAGGCCACCAGTTTGCCCGGATCGCCCACCACTTCCAGGGTGAGAGCTTCATCGGCTACGTCCACCACTTTGGCGCGGAACACCTGCACCAGATCAAAGATGGCGCTGCGCTGCTCCGCCGGCGCGGCCACTTTCAGCAGCATCAGTTCCCTCTCCACCGCGGGAATCTGCGAGAGATCGAGCACCTGCAGCACATTCACCAGCTTGTCGAGCTGTTGGGTCATCTGTTGCAGGGTGTGGTCATCCCCATCCACCACCATGGTCAGCCGGGAGCGGCCGTCGGATTCCGCCGGCCCCACGGCCAGGCTGTCGATGTTGAAGCCCCGGCGGGCGAACAGGCCGGCGATGCGGCTGAGGGCGCCGGATTCGTCTTCCACCAGCACGGAAAGGGTGTGCTTCATGCCCCTCGAACAGGCCCCACAGGAGTGTTGATGGGATCCAAACTACGGTCCAGCCAGGCCATCACCGTGGCGTGGAACTCTTCGGGCCGTTCATCGTGGGGGCAGTGGCCGCTCTCCTCCACCACCGCCAGCTCGAGCCAGGGGTGCTGGCGTTGCAGACGTTCTCCGATCAAGAAAGGCACGAAGCGATCCTGCCGGCCCCAGAGCAGCAGCAGGGGCGGTGCCTGTTCCTGGACGGCGAGTTGTTCCAGCAGGGCTGGTGCGGTGGCGCCACGCGGGCGCAAGGCCATGCCGATGCTCATCGCCCGCAGGGCGCGGGCCGCGCTGCTGCGTCGCGCCGGGCGGGCGATCAGGTGCTGCAGCTCCCGGTCGTGACGGATGGACCGCTGATAGGCCCCTTGCAGGCCCAGGCGCAACAGCCCGGTGCGGCTGATCACGGGCAGCAGCAGTTCCAGGGGTAAGAGACGCATCGCCAGCACCACCAGCGGCCGGCGAAGGCGCCGCCAGCGCCTGGGGCGCCGCAGGGGCAGCGGTTGGATCAGGGCTGGATCGGGCAGTGGAGCGGCCGCTACCGCCGCCACCAGATCGGGCCGGAGCACGGCAGCGGTGAGGGCGGTGAGCCCACCGAGCGAATGGCCCACCAGCACCGCAGGCCCCTTTGCCGGTGCCTCCACCACCTGCTCGAGGAAGGCGCTGACCTGGCGGCCCCAGAGTCGGTTGTCGAGCGGGCGCCGCCGCTGATGCCCTGGCTGGTCAGAGCGGCCGAACCCGATGAGATCGAGGCTGAAGACCCGAAAGCCGGCGGCGGCGAGCGGAGCGGCGTTGTGGCGCCAGTGGTCGCTGCTCGCTCCGAAACCGTGCAGCAGCACCAGCGGTCGCCCCTGCTCCGGGCCAAGGGCCCTCCAGTGGCTGCGCAGACCCTGCCAGTGCCAGTCGCCGCCGTCGCCCCAGTCGGCCCCGGTCTTGAGACCGCCGGATGCAGCCGTCGGAGCAATCTGGTGAGTGGTCGCCTCCACAGCCCCTGGGCCAGGTTCCCTCTCACTATCGCGAAGGCGCTGCGGACCTGAGCCTGGGGCCGGGATTTTTCCGGCCTGAGTCGCGCCCTTCCCGTGATCTCTCGGTGCTGCTCGCGGCCTGGCAACGGCGCCAGGCCCCCGAGCGCTCCCTCCGCTGGCTCGATCTGATGGCCGGCTGTGGCATCCGCGCCCTGCGTTGGGGGCTGGAGGCGGCGTCTGCCAAGACCGGCCCCCTCGAACTCTGGGTCAATGACGCCGATGCCGATCGCAGGGCGCTGCTGCACGCCAACCTCGCTCCTCTGAATGGCGGCGGCGGGGGCCCGGAGGCTTTGCTTGTGGAGCAACGGTCGCTGCCGGCGGAGGTGCTGTTGCGCCAGGCCTATCTCGAGCAGCGCTCTTTCGATCTGATCGATCTCGATGCCTTCGGCTGCCCCAACCGCTTGTTGCAGGCCACCCTTCAGGTGCTGGCCTTCGGGGGGATCCTGCTGCTGGCCAGCACCGATGGCCGCTCCCCCACGGGCCACGACCGATCGGCGGCGGTGCGGCGATTCGGCGCAGCGGCCCGCGCCCATCCCGCCAGCTGGGAGATCGCCCTGCGGTTGCAGCTGGCGGCCCTGGCCCGGGAGGCCTGGTTGCTGGGTCGTGGTCTCGAGCCCCTCCTGGCCTTCAGCGACGGTCGTACCTTCCGGTTGGCGGTGCGCTTGCGCCAGCGTCTCGATGCCGGGGAGGAGTGTCAGCTCGGTCTGCTCGCCCGCTGCGAGGCCTGCGGTGCCCAGGCGAGTCAGCCGATGCTCCGCCTGCAGGGCTGGCCGGCCTGTGCCTGTCCCTCCGGTGCTGGGCGCTGGGCGGTGAGTGGTCCGCTCTGGCTGGGACCGCTCCAGCAGCCCGCCTTGCTGTTGGCGCTGCAGCAGCTCGGTGCGGGGATGGAAGGCAGCGTGGCGCCGGCCAGCGCACGGCTGATGGCGCGGCTGGCCGCTGATCCTGGCTCGCCTTTGCCCTGCTGGTCGACGGCGGAACTGGCTCGCCGCTTGCGGCTGAACGGCCCTCCGGCGGTGGTGGCAGTGGTGGAGGCGTTGCGCGCACAGGGCCATCAAGCCCTCGCCAGTGGGGTGATGGCGGGCCAGCTGCGCACGGACGCCCCCTACGCCCTGTTGTTGCAATCCTGCCGCCATTTGGGGCGTGAGGATCGTTAAATGGTGGTTGTCATCACTGCCCCACCATGGCCTCGGAGATTTTTGGGACTGCTGCAATCTTCTGGGTGCTGATCCCCGTGGGCCTGGCCGGCGGCGCCCTGCTCCTGAAGCTGCAGAAAGACTGAGGGCCGCGCGGGGGGGGTGGCCGCTTTAGGCTCCTGCCTTGCAATGACGGACCCCATGCAGGTTCTGGTGGTTGGAGGAACCGGCACGCTCGGTCGGCAGATTGCCAGCCGAGCCCTTGAGGCTGGCCATCAGGTGCGCTGCATGGTGCGGACGCCCCGAAAGGCCTCGTTTCTGCAGGAATGGGGATGCGAACTCACCCGGGGTGATCTGCTCGAACCCGCCAGCCTCGACTACGCCCTGGATGGGGTCGACGCGGTGATTGATGCCGCCACCAGTCGCCCGAATGATCCCCGCAGTGTTTACGAGACCGACTGGGACGGCAAGCTGAACCTCTTGCGTGCCTGTGAAACCGCCGGGGTGAAACGCTTTGTGTTTCTGTCGCTGCTCCTGGCTGATCAGTACCGCCAGGTGCCGTTGATGGACATCAAATCCTGCACGGAGCAGCTGCTGCGGGACTCGGATTTCGATTACACGATCCTGCAGGGTGCGGCCTTCATGCAGGGGGTGATCGGTCAGTTCGCTATTCCGGTGCTTGAGAGCCAGACCGTGTGGGTGAGTGGCAGCCCCACGGCGATCGCCTACATGAACACACAAGACGCGGCGCGGTTTGCGGTGGCGGCACTGGAGCGTGAAGAGACCATTCGGGGCAGCTATCCGGTGGTGGGTCCGAAGGCCTGGAACACCGGCGAGGTGGTGCAGCTCTGCGAGCAGGCCTGCGGCAAATCGGCGCGGGTGTTCCGTGTGCCGCCGGCTCTGCTGGAGCTGATGCGCGGCATCTGCAATTTCTTTGAGCCCGCCGTCAATGTGGCGGAACGCCTGGCCTTTGCGGAAGTCACCGGTGGTGGCGCCCGTCTGGATGCGCCCATGGAAGCGAGCTACGCGGCGTTCGGTCTCGACCCTGCGGAAACCACCACGCTCGAGTCGTATCTCAACGAGTACTACACCACGATTCTCAAGCGTCTGCGCGACATGGAGAAAGATCTCGACAAGGACGCCAAGAAAAAACTGCCCTTCTGAACGCTGCAGACTCGGCGTCGCGATCTCACGTAAGCCAATGGTTGGTTTGTACTAACGATGCGTTAGGGTTGTGCAGGTCTGCCCTTGAGTCCATGTCTGTCGCGCAAGTCAAGAACCTCCAGCGTCGGCTCGACAATCTCGCTGCAGAAGCGGAGCGTGAACTCAGCCGCGCCTGCGGTCATGAGCTCTGGCGCAGCCTTGGCTTCGACGCGTTCGACAGCCTTGAGGATGGCGACCGACGTGCCACCGCTAACTACTACTACGGTCAATGGCAGACCGTTCAGGAGCTGCAGCATGCTCTGGGCTGATGATCGCCAGAATGCCCGGATTCGCTGAACTCACCATGGCGTCCTGCTGCGGCCCTGCGGGCCTTGATCAGACCGATGCGGTTCAGCAGCGGTATGGCGCTGCTGCGGCTGAGCGCGAAGCCTGTCTCTGCACCCCTGTGGCCTTTGATGCCGCCCTGCTCGAGGTGATCCCTGCCGAGGTGGTGGAGCGGGATTACGGCTGTGGTGATCCCACCCGCTGGGTGCAGTCGGGTGACACCGTGCTCGATCTGGGCAGCGGCAGCGGCAAGAACGCCTTCATCTGTGCCCAGGTGGTAGGGGCCGGCGGCCGCGTGCTCGGGGTGGATCGCAATGCCGAGATGCTCGCCCTCTCCCGTGCGGCAGCGCCCGTGGTGGCTCAGCGGATCGGTGTGGCCAATGTGGAGTTTCTGGAGGGTGCGATCGAGGCTCTCGACGCCCCCACGACGAACGGGCAGCCCCTGGTGACTGATGCCAGTGTTGATCTTGTGCTCAGCAACTGCGTGCTCAACCTGGTGAATCCCTCCGCCCGTGAGCGGTTGCTGGCCAACATCCGGCGTGTGCTGCGCCCCGGCGGTCGGGTGGCAATCAGCGACATCGTCTGTGATCGGCCCGTGCCCCTCGCCCTGCAGCAGGACCCGGAGCTGTGGAGTGGCTGCATCAGCGGCGCCTGGCAGGAGCAGGCGTTCCTCGCTGATTTCGAGGCGCTCGGTTTTGAGAACGTGCACTACGCCGATCGCTCCAGCGAGCCCTGGCGCGTGGTGGAGGGCATCGAGTTCCGCGCTGTCACGCTCGTTGGCTCTGTGCCCGGCGGCTGAGCAGGGCCTGAAGGCGGAGCCGTTCCTCAGTGCTCACGGGCCGCCAGGCGCCAGGCGCCAAACCGTTCAGGTTCAAGGGATGCCCCCCGTCCATCAGATCGATGGCGCTGCGGATCAGGCGCAGGGTCGGTAGCCCGACGGCGGCTGTCATGCGTCGCACCTGGCGGTTGCGCCCCTCCCGCAGGCTCAATTCCAGCCAATCGGTGGGGATGAAGCGCCGTTCACGAATCGGCGGCACTCGATCCGGCCACTGCTGGATGTGGTCGTGGCGGAGGCGTTGTGCCCGAGCCGGCAGGGTCTGGCGCCCCTGCACCAGCACGCCGTCGCGTAGTTGCTTCAGTTGCTTTTCAGTTGCGATGCCCTCCACCTGCACCCAGTAGGTGCGCCAGTGGCCGAAGCGGGGATCGATGAGGCGATGCTGGAGCCGTCCTTCAGCGGTGAGCAGCAGCAATCCTTCACTGTCTGCATCGAGACGCCCGGCGGCATAAACATGGGGCACAGGCACCAGATCAGCCAGGCAGCGCCAACGGCTGCCTGGTTCCGGGGTGAACTGGCTGAGCACGCCATAAGGCTTGTGCAGCAGCAGGGTCGACTCAGCCGTGGCCACTGAAGCAGAGCAGCAGCGCCTCACCCCAGCTGGAGGCACCGTTGAGGTGGTCATCGTGCACATGCTTCATTTTTTCGGCCTGCATTTTCATCAGCGTGGCCTGGGTGAATTCATGACCCTTTTCGCTGGCAAGATCCACCACGTGCTTGGGGCTAGGGGCTTGACGCACCTGTTCGCGGACCTGCGAATCGGATTGCACCAGGGAAGCGAAGGCGACAAGAGCGGATTCAGACACGATGACAAGATCTCGATGAATCGAGATTAGGTGGAGCTCTGACGTGCCCGCCAGAGATTCACCACCCCGATCGAAATCAGCAACAGGCCGAGGTCGAGGCTGAGGGGCGGAAGAATCATGGCGACGTCGATCGGGGCGTTGACCCTAAGGGCAATCCGGCTGCGTGGGGCTGCAGGCGGCCTTCTAAACTGAAATCAACTTTGCGTTGTGGCACTGCCGGATGATCGAAACCTCGGGTGTGATTGAAAAAGAACAGGGCAACGGGTTCTATCTCGTCACCCTCGAGCAGCCCGCTGGTCACCAGTGCCTCTGCCGTGCCGCCGGCAAGCTCACCAAGTTCCGCATCAAACTCCTCGCCGGCGACAAAGTGCTGGTGGAGATCAGTCCCTACGACCTCACCCGCGGCCGCATCACCTACCGCGAGCGCAACGCCGGTGCTCCGGGTGGTCGCCCCGGTGGCAACCGACCCGGCGGTCCGCGTCGTCGCTGAGCCGACCCTCAGACAGGCGCGCCCAGCAGAGCCTCGATCGCGGAGCGGAACTCGCTGCGCTGCTTCACGCCGCGCCACTGCTGCTTCAGTTCCTTCCCGAAGAACAGTTGCACAGTCGGAGTGCCATTCACCCCGGCCTGCTGGGCGACCTCCTGATCGGCTTCGATGTCGATTTCCACGCCCTGAGCTCGGCCGTCCAGCTCATCCAGCACGCGCTTCAGTTGCGGTTTGAGAACGTGGCAGGGCCCGCAACTGGGGGAGGTGTACACCACGAGCAAGGGCTTGCTGCTGTCGTGATAGAGCTTGCGCAGGGCGTAACTGCCCTTTTGCCAGAGCGCATCAGGGTCGTAGGTCGTTTCGGTGGTGGTTTCGCTGGCCTGGGGGGTGGCGGCCTGGGCCGGCTCCACGCTGTCGCGGCTCACCAGGCTCGCCAGGTTGTGATGGCTGAGCCAGCGTTCCGCCGCCAAGGCCGCCTGGCAGCCGCTGCCGGCCGCGGTGATGCCCTGGCGCCATTCCGCATCGGCCACGTCGCCGGCGGCATACACGCCCTCCACCGAGGTTTCCGGCCGGCCCGGTTGGGTCACCAGATAGCCCTTGGCATCGCAGCTGAGCTGGCCTTGCACCAACTCGGTGTTCGGCGTGTGGCCGATGGCATAGAAGAGACCGCGCACCGGCAGTTGTCGCTCGTCGCCGCTTTCCCGGTGGCGCAGTCGCAGTGACGCCAGCCAGTCATCGCCTTCAGCGTCAGCCACCTCGGTGTGCCAGTGCACGGTGATCTGGGGGTTGGCCTGCACCCGATCGGCCATCGCTGCACTGGCGCGCAACTGGCCGGAGCGCACAAGCAGATGCACGTGGCTGCCGTATTTGGTGAGATACACAGCCTCTTCGCAGGCGGAATCACCACCGCCCACCACCGCCAGCTCCTCGTTGCGGAACTGGGGAGTGGCGCCATCGCAGATGGCGCAGGCACTGATGCCCTTGCTCCAGAAGCGCTCCTCCTGGGGCAGGCCGAGGCGATTGGCGCTGGCGCCGGTGGCGAGAATCACGGCCTGGGCCTGGATGCTGCGTCCGTCGGCTTCGATGCGGAAGGGGCGGCGGCTCAGGTCGATCGCGTCGGCATCGGCTTCGAGCAGGCGGGTGCCCCAGCGTTCGGCCTGGGCCTTCATCAGGTCCATCAAATCGGGGCCCAACACACCGTCCGGGAATCCCGGAAAGTTCTCCACGTGTGTTGTGGTCATCAACTGACCGCCGGGGATGCCGCCCCGTTGAAACCCGGTGATCAGCAGGGGGCTGAGATTGGCGCGAGCGGCGTAGATCGCCGCTGTGTAGCCGGCGGGCCCCGAACCGATGATCACCAGATTCTCGGTGTCAGGAGCGGTGGTGCCGGAATTGAGGCCGGTCTCAGCAGCCATAGCTAAAGCGGAGCGGTTATGAGTTAACTCTAAACCGGGCTCTTGTTGCTTGGCGAGTGAACCCCAGTGCCAGGGTCATCGCGAGGGCGGAGTGACGCATCGAAGCGATGGGCTTGATCTTCTCTTCAGATCTGCAGGGGGTCTTCGGTGTCTTCGCTGAGGCGCGGTCGTTTGCTCGGGCCGCGACTCACCATCAACACCGCCTCCTCCAGGAGCTCGGGAT
>CALGVO010000019.1 GCA_937930135.1 uncultured Synechococcus sp.
ACGTAACCCTGGATGCTTGTGAGGGCGTCGTTGCTCAGCTCGATTGCAAACCGTTCCCCATTGTCTGGAGTGATCAAATTGATGCGGAAGGCCTGGCCCGCTGTTTCTTCTGGATCCAGACGTATTCCCAGGAAATCAAGCCACAACTGGGTCGACATCGCTTTGATCATGTCTGGACCCGAAGTTTTGGGAGTGGCACCCGAGGGGATACCTGAACGCAGCTCTAACGCGGCAGCTAAAAAGCTGTTGCGCACGCTTGGACTTTCCTTTTGATAGCCGATCTGTTCGAAGGCATCAGCAAGGAGATCCTTGGCGGTGTTGTTGGTGGGCTGGGCGTAGACCAGTTTGTTGAGAATTTCAGTCGCGAGAAGGTATTGACCCGCATCGATCAGGGTCTTCGCTTTGGTGAGGATTGGTGCTGCACCTCCCATCATTTCCACGTAGAGCGGGGCTGAATCAGACGGCGAAAGCGGTGTCAATGTTGCGGGGTTGGCGTCCCAATACCCCAAATAGCGGTTGATCACAGCACGGCTGTTGTGCTCTTCTGAGCCGTGATAGCTGTGAGCTGCCCACTGCTGTTTCAGGCTCTCTGGGAGGGTATAAACATTGTGAATCTCATTGATCGTCACGCCCTTGTTGGCGTGATGAAGCACATTGTTGTTGAGATGGGCGTAAGCATCTCGCTGCGCTCGCATCACTTCCTGAATGCGCGCATTGCCCCAGCGTGGCCAGCTGTGGGAGGCGAACATCACATCGGCTTTGCTCCCATATCGAAAGAGAGCCTCGTTGATTTTCTTACTCCACTCCAGGGGGTCACGGATCAAGGCACCACGGAGGGTGTAGATGTTGTGAATGGTGCCGGTGATGTTTTCCGCAGCCCAAAATGCTTTGAACTGCGGGAACCAGGTGTTCATCTCCGCTGGGGCTTCAGTGCCAGGAGTGTTCTGGAACTCCATCTCAATGCCATCAACGGTGAGCCGCTCGATCGGCTTGCTGATGATGCGGGAAGGTGGAATTAAGCCGGTCGTTCCAGCAGCGGTGTTCTTGCCAATGGATTGATCAACATGTCCGAATGGGCTGCGAGACAACAAAACACCATATTGGTAAAAGAGGCGACGGTTCATTGCGTTGCCTGCGTAAACGTTCTCGCTCACGGCATGGTCCATGAAGCCCACAGGAGCAATCACTGGAACCTTTCCACTGAGGACATCTTGTTCGTCGACAACGCCCCGAATCCCACCGAAGTGATCTGCGTGGGAATGGGAGATGACAACAGCAGTGACAGGCCGTTCACCTAACTGATCATTGATGAAGTCGAGGGCTGCGCGGGCAGTTTCCTTGGCCGTGAGTGGGTCGAAGACGATCCAGCCTTGATCTCCCTTGATGAACGAGATGTTGGCAAGGTCATAGCCTCGAACTTGATAGATGCGATCTGGAACGACCTCATACAACCCATAGGCCATATTGAGCACGGCTTGCCGTTGCAGGGAGGGGTGAATGCTCTCGAAGTCTTCTCCATTCAGCAGCCATTCGTAGCTCTGCATATCCCAGACAATCGTTCCATCGTCTTGAAGGATTTGCTTGTAGGGGGGCGCTGCAATAAATCCCTTTTTGGCTTCATCGAAATCACGAGTGTCATCAAAAGGAAGAGCACCTTTGTTTTTCAGCCAGAGCTCGACGGTTGCTGCGCTAGGTCCCTTGCCCTTCGGATGAAAATGCTTTCCGTGGGCGGCGCCTGGATCGGAAAGAAC
>CALGVO010000020.1 GCA_937930135.1 uncultured Synechococcus sp.
GCCCAACAACGTTCAGGAAGGCCCAGCTGATGGTGCCAATCAGCAGCGTCAGCGAAAAACGGTTGAGCACCTTCTCGCTCGCCAGGGTCAACTCCCGGTTGGCCAGGTGGGTGAACCAGGTGGCCTACAGGGTGACACTCCACATTGCGGCTGGCAGTAGTCTGAATCCTGGCGTTGAGACGGCTGCGACAGGAAATTTGACCTTATCAACCTCTCCGGATGCTGGCAACCGAGCGGCGTGGTGAGCTCGACGAGGCTGGCGAGTGAGTGGAATGCTCGATGGTGATCACAGCAGAAGGTTTGAGCAAGACCTATCGGGTCGCAGACAAACAGCCCGGCTTCGTTGGCACGCTGCAGCACTTTCTGCGGCGCCGCACCCGTGATGTGTCTGCCGTGCAGGACGTGTCATTTGCGATCGCGCCCGGTGAGATGGTCGGCTTTCTGGGTGCCAACGGCGCCGGCAAAACCACCACGCTCAAGATGCTCTGCGGTTTGATTCATCCCAGCGCCGGTCGGGTGTCGGTGGCGGGCCATCAGCCCCAGCGTCGCCATCCCGATTTCCTGCGGCGCATCACGTTGGTGATGGGCCAGAAGCAGCAGTTGCTGTGGGACCTGCCACCGCTGGATTCTCTGAGGGTGAACGCAGCGGTGTACGGCATCCCCGATGGGGTGGCGAGCAGGCGGATTCGTGAACTGGCCGACCTGCTGGAGCTGGGTGCGGAGCTCACCAGGCCGGTGCGCAAGTTGTCGCTGGGTCAGCGCATGAAGGCCGAGCTGCTGGCGGCCCTGCTGCATGAACCGCAGGTGCTGTTTCTGGATGAGCCAACGCTCGGGTTGGATGTGAATGCTCAGAGCCGGGTGCGTCAGTTCCTTGCCGACTACAACCGCCGCACCGGTGCCACTGTGCTGCTCACCAGTCACTACATGGCAGACATCACGGCTCTGTGTCCGCGGGTGCTGTTGATCCATCAGGGTCAGTTGTTTCACGACGGTCCGCTGAATCGGCTGGTCAGTCGGCTGGCGCCAGAGCGTCTGGTGCGTCTCGAGCTGGAGCAGCCGGTGCCGGCCGAAGCTTTCGCCGGCCTGGGCCAGCTGGACAGCCTTGAGACCTGTGCGGTGAATCTGCGCGTTGCGCCTGATCAACTCACGACTGTGGTGGCGCAACTTCTGGATCGCTTTGACGTGCGGGATCTGGAGATCAGTGATCCTCCCGTGGATCAGTTGATTGGCGCCCTGTTTCACCAGGGGCGACTCTGATGCGGGTCTTCGGTCTGAACGGGCGCATCATCCGCGCTCTGCTTGGCAGCCAATACGCCACCATGCTCGAGTACAGGGCTGAGATTGCTCTGTGGGCTCTCTCGGGGCTGCTTCCCTTCATCATGCTCAGCCTATGGAGTGGCAGTGCAGCCCGTGCTGATCTCGGGCTTGATGGTGCAGCGCTGGATCGCTATTTCCTCAGTGCGTTTCTGGTGCGCCAGTTCTCAGTGGTGTGGGTGGTGTATGCCTTTGAGGAGGATGCCCTGCTGGGTCGGTTGTCGCCCTACCTGTTGCAGCCTCTGCATCCGCTGTGGCGCTATGTGGCAGCCCATCTGGGCGAGCAGCTGACGCGTTTGCCGTTTGCTGTGGCCATTGCCGCTGCATTCTTCGTGATTCAGCCACAGGCTTTCTGGATCCCTTCCATCGGTGATGTTCTGCTGGCCTGGGCGGCCACCTGGATGGCGTTTGCCATTGCCTTTCTGCTCCAGAGCCTGATTGCTGCGTTGTGCTTCTGGAGCGAGAAGGCCTCTGCGCTGGAGCGGTTGCTGTTCATTCCTTTCCTGTTTCTCTCTGGACTGCTGGCTCCACTCACAGCCTTCCCGCCGGCCACGCGCCATGCGGTGCAGTGGACGCCGTTTCCTTATCTGATTGATTTCCCGGCCCGGTTGCTGGCAGGCGAGTCTGTGAATCTGGCGGCGGGATTCGGCGCCCAGTTGGCCTGGGTGCTGCTGCTGCTGCCTGTGGTGTTGTGGCTCTGGCGGGCTGGCGTTCGCCGCTACAGCGCCATGGGAGCCTGAGATGAGGCGCTATTGGCGCAGCCTGCGGCGGTTCTGGGGCACGGCCTTCGCGACCCAGCTGGAATACCAGGCCAACGTGGTGATCGAGTTGGTGGCCGTGGCGCTCAGCCTGAGTGGAAGCCTGTTGTTGTTGTCTTTGTTTTTCGGGCCCGGTCGTGCTTTGGGGGGATGGACCTGGCACCAAGCCTTGGTGGTGCAAGGGTTCTACACCGTGTTTGACGGCATGGCCACCACCTGGCTCCGTCCCAATCTCGGTTCGATCGTCACCCATGTGCGTGAGGGCACTCTGGATTTTGTGCTGCTCAAGCCGATCGACAGTCAGTTCTGGCTGTCGCTGCGCACACTGGCGCCAGCGGGTCTGCCGGAGATGGTGCTCGGCATGGGATTGGCGGCCTGGGGTGCTCATCAATCCGGTGTGGTGCTTACAGCAGCGATGGCGATCACCGTGGTGGCGATGTTGATGGTGGCTGCTTTGATCCTGTATTCGCTCTGGTTTTTGATTGCCGCCACCAGTATCTGGTTTGTGAAAACCTGGAATGCCACCGAGGTGTTGCGGGCTCTTTTGGCCTCTGGTCGCTATCCGCTCGAGGCTTATCCAGCGCCGCTGCGAGTGTTGTTCACCCTGGTGCTTCCTGTGGCATTTCTCACCACGGTGCCTGCGGAGGTGGTGCTCGGCAAGGCCTCCACCCCTTTGCTCGCGACGGGGGTGGGGCTCGCTGCAGTGTTCTTCACGGCTGCTCGCAGCTTCTGGATCTTTGCTCTGAGGCACTACACCTCGGCTTCCAGCTAATTCCACGGATCGAAAAATCGACAGCACCGCTGCGATCAATGGCTGGATTGGCTGCGCAGAGCTTCGGATTGGCTTGCACTGATCCGGCCTGCGGCTTCCAGCACATCGCTGATGCTCTCCAGGTTGAGCACCGCGTGAAGCCGCAGGCCTGCATCGGCAAGTCGTTCTTTGGCGCGCAAGTCATGGCAGCCGCCATGGTCTAGGAACACCACCACGTCGCTCACCTTGAGGCCTGAGCGGGTGAGTTTGCCAATTCCTTCCAGAACGCTGCCGCCTGTGATCAGGATGTCGTCGACCACGGCCACGGTTTCCCCTTCATTGAATTCGCCTTCAACAAGGCGTCTTGTGCCATGAGCTTTGACCTCTTTACGCGGGTAGATCAGTGGCTTGTGCAGTTGGAGGGAGAGTCCAGTGGCCGTTGGAAGCGATCCATAGGGAATGCCGGCGATGCGATCGAACTGCAGTCGCTGCAGGATCTCTGCATAGCAATCCAGGACCCGCCGGAACAGAGCTGGATCAGAAATGATCTGCCGCAGATCCACGTAGTAGTTGAAAACTGCTCCGCTGGCCTGCTTGAACGCTCCGAAAAGCAGGCAGCGAATGTCGTACAGATCCACCACCAGATCCTTGAGGTCGTTTCCAATGCTCAGTTGCTTAGGGTGTGAGTCGGGGGTCAGGGGTTGCGTTGCTTCGGATCGTTGGGCGTGGGGCCAGATCCGGCATTGCTCCGTTTGGCCCGTGCTCCGATCCCATTGCATCTCCAGGAGTTGTTCGCGCATGTGGTTGATGCGCTGCTTCAGGGCTGCCGTTTGCCCATGGATCTCCTCGTCATTGAGCAGGCTCTGGGGCAACGGCAACAGCAATCCGTCGCCGGCGGCATTGAGGCCGCTGGCCAGCAGACGCTGCAGGTTTCCTTCTTCCCCCCAGAGGGAACGCAGCATCACAAACCGTTCCGGTGCTTGCTGGCGCACGCGGCCAAGGATGCTCGGGTCGCTGGTGCCCACTTCCAGGAGCACCTGCTCCGGTGTGCCCCATCGCTGGCTTTCGCGCACGATGTGGAGATAGAGGGGCTGATCTTCACTGGGAAAGTGCTGCAGGTCCCGGGCAGCCGGGTTTGAGCTGTGGCAGTTGATCAGCACCCCCTTGCCTTGGTAGAGCAAAAATGGCGCGGCGATGTCCTGGCCAGCCAGGGGATTGAGGGTGACCGCGTCGGCGTGCAGAGTGTTGAAGAGGTAGGCGGCGATGGCGCTCGAGCTGTTCAGATCACCGTGCTTGAGGTCGATGATCAGAGGAAGGTCTACGGGTAGCAGTTCGCGCACTTCAAGCATCAGCTCCACCCCCGCGGACCCCATGGCCTGATAGAAGCCGAGGCTTGGCTTGTAGGCGCAGACATGTTCGGCGGTTGCTTCGATCACTGACTTGCACCAGGATCGAGCCTGACTCAGCAGTGAACTGCCGCCAAGGCCCCGTGGAGTCGCCCAGCTGCGCAACATTTCCGGGTTGGGATCAAGCCCAGTCACCAGCAGTGACTGGCGGCTGCCCATGGCTTCGGTGAGTGCCGTGAAGAAACCCATGGCCTCAGGCGTTGTTTGTTCCAGATTGCGTGATTGGCCCGACCTCCGCGGCGTTGGCTGGACGAAATGAATCAATTGCCCACAACAAAAAGCCCCCACCTTGCGGCGG
>CALGVO010000021.1 GCA_937930135.1 uncultured Synechococcus sp.
AAAACGGGCGTTCCCCGGTGGAGCCGGCGGCCATGGCTTCGGGCGTATCAGCCTTGAGATCCTAAAGCTCCGGGTTGGATCCCTGGGGGGCGTGCCCTGGCTTGGTTACACAGCGTTGTGGCTGCTTAACCCTGCCAACGCAGCAGAATGCCGCGTTCTCCAAGCAGGAAGGCTTTGCCGTTGGCCTGTTCAAAGCGGGTGAAATTGCTGGGTTGTTCGGCCCCGACTGGATCGCGTTGCCAGCTCTCGCCTCCATCGCGGCTCACCAGCAGGGTGCCGTTGCCACCACCTGCCCAGATGGCGCCATCCGGCGTCCAGGCCAGATCCATATAGCCGTAGCCGTTGGTGATCGGGATGATCGGCTTGCTCCAGCTCTCGTCGTCATTGGTGTTGAAACGGATCTGGGCGCCGCGCGCCAGCATCCAGAGCCTGCCGTCGGGCTGGTAGCCGATGCTCTGCAGGCGTTGGCTGCTCACCCGTTGATGCACCTGCCAAACATCCTGCCCCGGGTCCCAGCTTGCATAGAAGTTACCCAGGCTGCTGACACTCACATAGCGGCCATCGTCACTGCGACGCAGGTCACGCACCGCTCCGGCGGCATCACTCACCTCGGCCTCCCAGCTGCCGCCGCCATCACGGGTCCGGTACACGGCCCCCACATTGGTGGCGAGTTCGGCGCTGTTGGGCCCGAGGGCGGTGATCAGGTAAGGCTCACCAGGCAGTTTCGTATCCAGAAACAGGCGGGTCCAGTTTTGACCACCATCGATGCTGTGCATCAGCAGGCCCGGCTGCCCGGCGATCCAGCCATCCTGGCCATCGAAATCAATGCTGATCAGACGGAAATTCTCCTCTTCCGGCAGATCGAGGCTGCGCTCGCTCCAGCTGCTGCCCCCGTTCTGGGTCTCCAGGATCATCCGGTTGCTGCCCACCAGGAATCCGTGATCGGCATCGGTGAAGGCCAGGTCGAGTGGGTTGGCCGACGTGTGCAGGTCGATGGGTTGCCAGGGGCTGGTTTCAGCCGCGGCGAGACGGGTGGAGACGCAGCCGTTGAGGCCGAGGCCGATGCAGGCCACCAGGAGCAGGTTGAGGAAGGGCTGGAGCAGACGCTTCATGACGGTCGCTTGATGAGGATGGGCCGACGGGAACTCAGCGGAGGGAATAAAGGGAAAGGAAAAAAGCGAAGGCGAGGGCGAGGCTGCCGAAGATCAACACATTCTTCTGGCCCGGCGTCAGCCGGTTGACCCCCAGGCCGTAATTGAGGTTCTCCTCAAAGCCGCTGGCCTTGCTGCGCGGACCGATGTCGCGGAAGGCACCCACCTTGCTGCGACAGACCGGGCAGCGGAAGTGGATCGCATCGAGATCCTCGAAGGCGGTGCCGGCGGTGATCCCCAGTTTCTTCACCCCTTCCTCAGGGTCGTACACGAAGCCGCAACTGCGGCATTCGAAGCGGTGGGTGCGTGGATCGCTGGCGACGGTGGGTTCCGCCGGCGGTTCGGCCGGCTGCTCTGGCGCTGGAGCGGTCGGCTCCTGCGCTTGGGTTTCGTCGCTCACCGCTGCTCAGCCGGGCTGCACAACTCTATCTGGGGCCCTCGGGCAACAGGGTGTGGCCGTGAGTGTCAGACTGCCCTCAAGATCGGGCCTGCCGAAATGTTTGCGCTGCCGGGTTACGACGCCTTTCTGGGTTTTCTGCTGATTGCAGCGGCGGTACCCGTTCTGGCCTTGGTCACCAACAAACTGCTGGCGCCACGCAGCCAGCAGGGAGAGCGGCAACTCACCTATGAATCCGGCATGGAGCCGATCGGCGGTGCCTGGATTCAGTTCAACATCCGTTACTACATGTTCGCGTTGGTCTTCGTGATCTTCGACGTGGAAACGGTGTTCCTCTACCCGTGGGCTGTGGCGTTTCACCGCCTGGGTTTGCTGGCGTTCATCGAGGCCCTGATCTTCATCGCCATCCTGGTGGTGGCGCTGGCCTACGCCTGGCGCAAAGGCGCCCTCGAGTGGAGCTGACCGATGCCTGACCCAACCACCTCTTCGCTCCCCGCCACGCCATCGATTGATGCCGTGCGCGACCTGCGGGCCGCCAGCTGTGGACCCATCGCCGGTGCCGCTGAAGGAGTGCCGGCTGTGACTAGCGATCTGAGTGAGAACGTCATCCTCACCAGCCTCGATGACCTCCACAACTGGGCCCGCCTGAGCAGCCTCTGGCCTCTCCTCTATGGCACGGCCTGTTGCTTCATCGAGTTTGCGGCCCTGATCGGCTCCCGCTTCGATTTCGACCGTTTCGGTCTGGTGCCTCGCAGTTCACCGCGTCAGGCCGACCTTCTGATCGTGGCGGGCACCGTCACCATGAAGATGGCGCCGGCGCTGGTGAGGCTCTATGAGCAGATGCCGGAACCCAAGTATGTGATTGCCATGGGGGCCTGCACGATCACGGGTGGGATGTTCAGCGCCGACTCCACCACCGCTGTGCGCGGGGTCGACAAGCTGATCCCCGTTGATCTCTATCTCCCTGGCTGTCCGCCCCGCCCGGAAGCGATCTTCGATGCGGTGATCAAACTGCGTAAGAAAGTGGCCAACGAATCGGTGGCGGATCGCCGTCAACTGCAGCAGACCCACCGCTATTGCACGGTGCAGCACAGCATGCAGCGGATCGACCCTGCCGTGACCGGGGCTTATCTGCGGGCCGAAACCCAGATGGCGGCCCTCAAGCCTGGGGCCGGTCTGGCGATGCCAGATCTCCCCGCATCCCAGCCTGAATCAGCCCCTGCAGCTGATTCCACCACCACCGCAGAGCCTTCATGAGCGCCACTCCTGAGAAGCAACCGGCTGCCGATGCGGTCGTTCCCAGCGCGCCGGAGCCCGGTCCGGTCAGCCAGTGGCTGAGTCAACAGGGCTTTGAGCATGATCGCTTGCCTGCTGACCACATCGGTGTGGAAACCATCGGCGTGGAAGCGATTTTTCTGCCGGTGATCGCTGCTGCACTCAAGAGCAACGGCTTTGATTATCTCCAATGCCAGGGCGGCTACGACGAAGGGCCCGGTCAGCAACTGGTGTGCTTTTACCACCTGGTGGCGATGGCGGATGTGGTGGAGGGACGCAGCGATGCCGTGCGTGAAGTGCGACTCAAGGTGTTTCTCTCACGGGAAGGCCAGCCCAGCGTTCCCAGCCTTTATGGTCTCTTCCGTGGAGCGGATTGGCAGGAGCGCGAAACCTTCGACATGTTCGGCATCCAGTTTGAAGGCCACCCCCATCCCAAGCGTCTGTTGATGCCGGAAGACTGGAAAGGCTGGCCGCTGCGCAAAGACTATGTGCAGCCCGATTTTTACGAAATGCAGGACGCCTACTGACTCCTTCAGGCGTCCCGTTTGTGCTTTCGATAAAACCGCATCACGGCCAGGGCCAGGCTGCGCGGGTCGTGGCGAAGGGTGGCCGTGGGGCGTGCACCTTGCAGGGGTGCCTCCATCACGTCGTAACCCTCCGCTTCGAGATGGTGTCGGTCGCAAATCACTGGTTCGGCGCCCCGTTGGCGGTAATGATCGATCAAGGGAGACTCCGGCAGTTTCTCCTGGGCGAGCACCGCACCGAAGAGACGGTGGCTGACGCCGAGTGAGGCGAGCTGGGCTTCGATCGCGCGCAGATGGCCAGCCACATCCAGGCCATCGGTTTCACCGGGCTGGGTCATCAGGTTGCAGATGTAGAGGCGTGGCGCCCGGCTGCGCTGGATCGCCGTGACCAGTTCCGGCACCAGCAGATTGGGCAGCAACGAGGTGTAGAGACTGCCGGGTCCGAGCAGAATGAGATCGGCATGGGCGATCGCTTCCAGAGCGCGGGGTAAGGCCGGTGGCTGCTCCGGCAGGCAACCCAGACGCACGATCGGGCTCGGGGCATGGCCGATGGCTGATTCCCCTTCAATGCGGCTGCCGTCTTCCAGCTCAGCCCAGAGCCGCACATCCACGTTGGTGGCGGGCACCACCTGCCCCTGCACCGCCAGCACCCTGCTGGAGGCGGTGATCGCCGTTTCCAGGCTTCCGGTGATCGCGGTGAGCGCCGAGAGAAACAGGTTGCCGAAGCTGTGGCCCTCCAGGCCGCCGCCGGCGGAGAAGCGGTATTGAAACAACTTGGTGAGCAGGGGCTCTTCTGTGGAGAGGGCGGCGAGGCAGTTGCGGATATCACCGGGAGGCTGCACCCCCAGTTCCCGCCGCAGCACGCCGCTGCTGCCGCCGTCGTCGGCCACGGTCACGATGGCGGTGATGTGGCTGCTGTAGCGCTTCAGGCCACTCAGCAGGGTGGAGAGACCGGTGCCGCCACCGATCGCCACGATGTTTGGACCTCGGTTGAGCCTGCTTTTGGCCCGCAGCGCATCTACGAGCACGGTGTCTTTTTCGGGAGCCAGGGCCTGTTGAATCGAGCCGAAGCTACGGCTCTGCCCCCAGAGCACGAGACCGATGCCCAGCAGGAGCACGAGGGGGCCGGTGATGCCGCGCGGCATCACCCGGGTGATCCATCCCAGGGCTTCCTGGATCGCCCAGAGCGTCCAGTAAATCGGTTGCAGATCGGCCCAGACCGCCGCCCCGAGCAGGGCCAGCACCAGCCCGATGCCGGAGGTCAGCACCCAGCGCTTCACCACCAGGCCCGGTTGCAGCCAGCGCACAGCGCGGCGGGACCGGCTCATTAGATCCCTCTGGCGCATGACCTGTTGCCGCCGCCGCTGGCTTCGGCGGCTGTCGCGAGGCTGGCTGCGCTGAGTTGGGGGGATCGATGAGGTCAAACGATCGGCCGTGATCAGGAGCAAGTGATCAGACTGTAAGGAAACCCTCTCGGTTCACCACCCCTTTCTCAGGAACAGGGCAGGCAGGATGGGGTGTGTACGCAGCTGCTAGACATCGTGCCCGGCTCGTCGGCTCCAGTCTCCGTTGCGGTCACCCCGGTGGTGGAGATGCGGGATCTCACCATGCAGTGGGGGCCCAGGCCCGTTCTCGATCGGGTCAGCCTCCGGATGCAGCCCGGTGAGCGACTTGCCGTGGTGGGGCCTTCCGGAGCGGGCAAGTCGACCGTGCTCCGGTTGCTGGCGGGCCTGCAGCTGCCCACATCCGGGGCCTTGCATCTGTTCGGTGAGCCCCAGATCTATCGCCGACTCGATCAGCGCCATCCTCCAGATGTGCGCCTTGTGTTTCAGAACCCAGCGCTGTTGGCCTCTTTGACGGTGGAGGAAAACGTGGGCTTTCTGCTCAATCGGTTGGGGCGCATGCGGCCGCAGGAGATCCACGAGCGGGTGATGCAATGCCTGGAAGCGGTCGGTTTGCACGATGTCGCTGACCGGTATCCCGGTCAGCTGAGTGGTGGCATGCAGAAACGGGTCAGCTTCGCCCGGGCCTTGATCGACGATCCGGATCGGCAGGAGGGTGCCATGCCCCTGTTGCTGTATGACGAGCCGACGGCCGGACTGGATCCGGTGGCCTGCACCCGCATCGAAGACCTGATCATGAAAACCACCACGGTCGCCAATGGTTGTTCGGTGGTGGTGAGCCATGTACGCAGCACGATCGAGCGCTCGGCTGAGCGGGTGGTGATGCTTTACGGGGGGCAATTCCGCTGGGATGGCTCGATCGAGGAGTTTCGCCAAACCGACAACCCCTATGTGCGCCAGTTCAGGACGGGTAGTCTTCACGGGCCGATGCAGCCTTCGGAGCACTGATCCCCATGCGTCGCAGCGTTCGTGAAGCGATTGTCGGTTTTTCAATCGTGGGAGCGATTGCGGCCTTCGCCGGTACCATGCTCTGGATGCGTGGGATCCGACTCGGGGCCGAAACCTGGACGGTGACCGTGAGCTTTGCGGATGCAGGCGGCCTGGATGCACGCTCACCCGTCACCTATCGGGGAATCCTCGTGGGTTCGGTTCGCTCGATTGCTGTCACCCCTGAGGCCGTGCTCGCCACCCTGGAGATCACAGAGCCTGACCTGCGCCTGCCTTTGCCGGTCACAGCCACCGTTGGTTCCGGTTCCCTGTTGGGTGGGGATGCTCAGGTGAATCTGATCTCGCAGAGCAGAGCCTTGCCTGCCGAGGCTCCGACTCCCAAATCCAAGCGTTGTGCCGGTAGCCAGGTGCTATGCAATGGCGCCAGGATCAGCGGTGTGGAGGCCCCCAGCCTGGATACGGTCACAGCGTCCATGCAACGTCTACTTCAGCAGGCTGAGAAGGACCAGCTGGTGACCAATCTGGTGGACTCCACCAAACAGTTCGATGCAACGGCGGAAGATGTGCAGAAGTTGATCAATCAGCTCAGTCGTGAAGTGGCTCGGGCCCAGCCCACGATCAACAACCTGAACAAAGCCACGGCGGAGGCTGCCGAAGCCTCGGTGCATATCAAGAACCTTGCTGCGGCGCTTGATAATCCCCAGACGGTGAATCAGTTGAAGCAAACGGTGAGCAATGCACAGTCGATGACGAAGAAGTTCGATGCGGTCGGAGGTGATGTGGAGAAGCTCACCTCCGATCCCACTTTCATGAAAGCCGTGCGCGATGTGACGATCGGCCTTGGTGCCTTCTTCCAGGAGCTCTATCCCGCCCAGACCAGTCATCCCTGAAGCGGCTGGCTGGTGTTCACCAGGTCGATGGTCACACCGAGTTGATTGCTTCCATGGCGATAGCGGCAATCGCCTGGTCGCTGGCCTTGGGCAGCTGCACATACTTGCCTCCGGCGGCTTCGGCGAGGTCTTTGCCCATGCCGCTGCCGATGAACTTGCGCTCGGTGTCGATCACCAGCAGCTTGATGCCCAGCAGCCGGTAGCGGCTCGCGACATCCAGCACCTCCTGTTTGAGGTCGGGCTTCTCCTCCCCCTCCAGCTGGGGCTGCCCCAGAGACGTGCTCAAGGGCACATTGCCGCGGCCATCGGTGATCGCCACCACCACCACCTGGCCGAGATCGCCCGTGGCCAGAGCATTGGCTCCCACCCGGGCTGCCTGGGTGAGGCCATGGGCCAGCGGTGAGCCGCCGCCGCAGGGCATCGATTCCAGGCGCCGGCGGGCGGCGGTGATCGAGCGGGTGGGCGGCAGCAGCACCTCAGCCTGGTCGCCACGGAAGGGGATCAGGGCCACTTCATCGCGGTTCTCATAGGCCTCGGTGAGCAGGCGGATCACGGCGCCCTTGGCACTCTGCATCCGGTTCAGGGCCATCGATCCGCTGGCGTCCACCAGGAAGATCACAAGGGCGCCGGCCTTGCGCTGCAGCAGCTTGGCGCGCAGGTCGGCCTCCTCCACGATCACGGTGCGCTCCGGTTGGCGAGCCCGGCGCGTTTTCTGGTAAGGCGCCGCCGCGCGCAGGGTGGCATCCACGGCGATCCGGCGCACTGGGCCGCGGGGCAGCATCGGTTTCACGTAACGGCCGCGGCTGTCGCTGAACACCACCGAACGACTGCCGCTGCTGCCGCTTTTGCTTTTGGCGGCGTTGAACAGCAGCAGATCCGGATCGATCGCCACAGCTTCCGGGTCGAGCATGAACTCCTCGGGCACCGAGGGAGGCGCTTGGTCGTCTGGAGAGTCCTCCTCCGGGCTGTCGTCTTGGTCCGGATCGTTGTCGTCGCTGCTGTCGTCGTCGGGCGGTTCGCTCTCGTCCTCGCCGGATCCTTCCGGCGGTGGCGGCTGATTCTCGGGGTTCTGATCACCCGCCTCCGGTGGCGGCGGGCTCTGGTCCTGCGGCTGCTCGGGGGGAGGTGGCGGCTCCATCTGCTGATCCGGTGGCGGCAGCTGGGAGGCGCGCGGTGCGATCACCAGAGCCACGGCCACCTGCAGGTCGTCGGCCTCCACCCGGTCGCGTCCGCTCAGGGCGGCATGGGCCTTGGCGACACGCACGGCATACAGCTCGGAGCGGTGGCCCTCCACGCCGCCCCGAATCGCCTCGGTCACCAGATAGGCAATCTGTTCGCTGCTGATCTGCACATCCGGCAGCCATTGGCGTGCCAGCAGCAGCTGGGTGGCGAGGGCATCGGTCTCCTCGCGCCAGCGCTCGGCGAAGCTGCGGCTGCACTGGCCGTGGGCCAGCACCGCCTCGGTGATCTCCACCCGCTGCTCGGTGCTCACCAGCTGGTTGGCGGAGAGGGCAATGGCGAAGCGATCGAGCAGGTGATCGCGCACCGTGCCCTCCTCCGGGTTGTAGGTGGCGATCAGCAGCGGGCGGCAGGGGTGGCTGAGGCTCAGCCCCTCCCGCTCCACCTGGTTCACGCCGCTGCCCACGGCGGCCAGCAGCAGATTGACGATGCCGTCATCGAGCAGGTTGAGCTCATCCACATAGAGCACGCCGCGATGGGCTTCCGCCAGCAGGCCTGGTTGGAACACGGCGTTGCCACCGGCCAGAGATGCGGTCACATCCACGGAGCCCACGAGACGGTCTTCGGTGACGCCCAGGGGCACCTGCACGAATGGCGCGGGAATCACCCGGGTGGGCATCAGGGCGTCCGAGCTCCTGTTGTCGGGATCTCCTCCCAGGGCGGTGATGCGTCGCCGAGCGTTTGCGTCCCAGTCGTCCGGCCTGGTGGGGTCGAGGTTGCGGCCGTGGCTCTGGGGGCCGTCGCCGCCCTCCACATCCAGCACCTCAATCGGAGGAAGCAGAGCATGCAGTCCCCTCGCCAGCACGGATTTGCCCGTGCCCCTGCCACCGGCGATGATCACGCCGCCCAGGCCGGGATCCACCGCCGCCAGCATCAGCGCAAGTTTGAGGGTGCCATGCCCGGTGATCGCAGCCAGCGGGAAGGCGCGGTTGGCCTGATCCTGGGCTGCCGTGCTGGCCACTCCGCTTGCCACCATTGATGCGTCCAGCGCTGTTCAGGTGGCTCAGTCTCGCTGATGCCCTGAAGTGGACGCTGGACCAGGCTGGCTCCCAGCTTGCAGCGCGCGGATGTCCGCCACCCGTCTGGCCATCGCCCTCGGTGCCAACCTCCCCAGCCCTGCCGGTGCGCCCCGTCAAACCTTGTGGGCGGTGCGGCCGCGGCTGGAGGCGCTGATCGGCGCCTGGGCCGCTCCTGGCTCCGGGGACGCTCCCGCTTGCGCCTGGTCGCCTCTGCAGAAGACTGCGCCCGTCGGTGGGCCGCCGGATCAGCCCAGCTACTTCAATGCCGTGGTGCTGGTGAGCGGCGATCTTGGCGATCCCCATGCCGATCGGGCCCTGGCGTTGTTGGATCAGCTCCATAGGCTCGAACGTCAGTTCGGTCGCGACCGTGCCAGGGAGCAGCGCTGGGGGCCGCGCCCGTTGGATCTCGATCTCCTCTTCTGGGAGGAGCTGCGTCTGGACCAGCCGCGCCTGCAGTTGCCCCATCCCCGGCTGCATCTTCGTGCCTTTGTCTTGGAGCCCCTGCTGGCGGCGATGGCGTCATCGGCGGTGTGGCAGGCCTGAGAGGCACGGAATCGATTGTCCCGCTGGCGCAACCGTCATGCTGGTGTCGAGTCCGCCCCCTGATTCGATGGCATCCCTGCCGGCTTCCGAGCCCTGCGAGCTGCTCGAAACGCTCGAGACGATGGAGGCCCGCAAAATCCGGTTTGAGCGTCATCGCATCAGGTTGCCGATGGGTGTCGAGGGCACCTTCGGCATCATTCGCCATCCCGGTGCCTCCCTGGCGGTGCCGATCACGAACGAGGGCCAGGTGGTGGTGCTGCGTCAGTACCGGTTCGCCGTGCAGGCCCGCCTGCTGGAGTTCCCCGCCGGCACCCTGGAGGCGGGGGAGGATCCTCTGGAATCGATGCGACGGGAGCTCGGTGAGGAGGCGGGCTACAGCGCAGCCCGCTGGGATGCGCTGGGGCCGATGTTGCCCTGCCCCGGCTACTCCGATGAGGTGA
>CALGVO010000022.1 GCA_937930135.1 uncultured Synechococcus sp.
TCATCGAGAACCACCGCAGCCTGAGGGAGCAGCTCATGGCTGCGGGGGTGGTGTTCGAGTCGGAGACCGACACCGAGGTGATTCCCCACCTGATCGCAGCCCGGTTGCAGGCGTTGCGTTCTGAGGGGCGGCCCGCCGCCGGGGCCCTCCTGCTGGAGGCGGTGCAGGCGGTGTTGCCTCAGCTGCAGGGCGCCTATGCCCTGGCGGTGGTGTGGGCGGAGGTTCCCGGCGCCCTGGTGGTGGCCCGTCGGGCGGCGCCGCTGCTGATCGGTCTTGGTGAAGGGGAGTTTGTCTGCGCCAGCGACACGCCGGCCCTCGCCGGGATCACCCGCACGATTCTGCCGATGGACGACGGGGAAGTTGCCCTGCTCAGCCCCTTGGGCATCGAGCTCTACGACGCTGAGGGTGTGCGGCAGCAGCGCACGCCCTCCCTGTTGACCGGCACGGATCACGTGGCCGATAAGCGCCATTTCCGCCACTTCATGCTCAAGGAGATCCATGAGCAGCCGGAGACGGCTGAGCTCTGGGTAGCGCGCCATCTCCCGAGCGGTTTGCCGGACTCGAATCCGGTGGCCTTGCCGTTCGATGAGGCCTTCTACATGGGCGTGGAACGGATTCAGATCCTGGCCTGTGGCACCAGTCGTCATGCGGCTTTGGTGGGGGCCTACCTGCTGGAGCAGTTCGCCGGATTGCCCACCAGCGTGTTCTACGCCAGCGAATTCCGTTATGCGCCGCCGCCGCTGGCGCCCCACACACTCACCATCGGGGTGACCCAGTCGGGGGAAACGGCCGACACCCTCGCCGCCCTGGCGATGGAGGCGGAGCGCCGCCGCGCCCTGGGCGATGACGCCTATGCACCGCGCCAGCTGGGGATCACCAATCGACCCGAGAGTTCCCTGGCCCGCCAGGTGGAGCATATCCTCGACATCGGCGCCGGCATTGAAGTGGGTGTGGCGGCCACCAAAACGTTCCTCGGCCAGCTGCTGGCGTTCTATGCCCTGGCGCTGGCGTACGCGGCCCGGCGGGGCAGCCGTCCGGTGGTGGAGATCGCTGCTCTGGTGGCGGAGTTGCGCCAGCTTCCCAGCCAGCTCAGGCAACTGGTGCAGCGTCACGATCGGGACTCAGAAGTGCTCGCCCACCGCTTTGCTGAAACCCAGGACGTGATCTTCCTGGGGCGTGGCATCAACTATCCGATCGCGCTGGAGGGAGCGCTCAAGCTCAAGGAGATCAGCTACATCCACGCCGAGGGTTATCCAGCTGGCGAGATGAAGCACGGCCCGATTGCCCTGCTCGATGCCCACGTGCCGGTGGTGTCGATTGCGATGCCCGGCGTGGTGTTCGAGAAGGTGCTCAGCAATGCCCAGGAGGCGAAGGCCCGCGATGCGCAGCTGATCGGCGTGGCGCCGGAAGGGCCGGATACGGCCCTGTTCGATGAACTGCTGCCGGTGCCGGAGGTGAGCGAGTGGGTGAGCCCCCTGCTCACGGTGGTGCCAATGCAGTTGCTGAGTTACCACATCGCCGCCCATCGCGGCCTTGATGTGGATCAACCGCGCAACCTGGCGAAGAGTGTCACCGTGGAGTGATCGCGGCCGCATCGCTGCGGCCATACAGATCGTCGAAGCGGACGATGTCGTCTTCTCCGAGGTAGGCACCACTTTGCACCTCGATCATCTCCACGGGGATGCGGCCCGGGTTGCTGAGCCGGTGTTTGCAGCCCAGGGGGATGTAGGTGCTCTGGTTTTCGCCGATCAGCTGCTGTTCGCCGTCGCGCTCCACCAGGGCGGTGCCCTTCACCACGATCCAGTGTTCGGCGCGGTGGTGGTGCATCTGCAGCGACAGGCTCGCCCCCGGTTTCACCGAGATCCGTTTCACCTGCCAGCGATGATCTTCGACGACGCCGGTGTAGGAGCCCCAGGGGCGATAGATCCTGCGGTGGGCCTTGCCTTCGGGGCTGCCGTCGGCCTCCAGTTGCTTCACGATCGTTTTCACGTTCTGGGCCTGGTTGCGATCGGCGATCAGCACGGCGTCGTCGGTTTCCACCACCACCAGGTTCTCCACCCCCAGCCCCACCACGAGGCGATGCTCGCTGCGCAGGTAGCAATTGCGGCTGCCCTCGCTGATCACCCGGCCGCGCAGCACGTTGCCGTCGTCATCCCGATCGGCCGTGTCCCAGAGCGCACTCCAGCTGCCCACATCGCTCCAGCCCGCCGCCAAGGGCAGCACCGAACCCAGCGCTGTTTTCTCCATCACCGCCACATCGATCGCCACATTCGGGCACTTGGCGAAGGCTTCCCGCTCCAGACGCAGGAAGTCGAGGTCGGCCACGTCCTGCTCCAGGGCGGCGCGGCAGCAGCTCACCACCTCAGGCGCCAGCCGCTCCAGCTCGGCGAGCATGGCGCTGGCGCGGAAGAGGAACATGCCGCTGTTCCAGGTGAAGCGACCGCTGGCGAGGAACTGCTCGGCCGTGGCCCGATCGGGCTTCTCCACAAAGCGGGCAATCGGCACGGGCTGGAGCGATCCTGCCTGCAGCGGTGCCGCCGCTTCGATGTAGCCGTAGCCGGTTTCCGGCTCCGTCGGCACGATCCCGAAGGTCACCAGACGGCCGGCTTCCGCGTCGGCGCGACCGGCTTCGATCGCGGCGCGGAAATGGGCCGCATCGCGAATCACGTGATCGGCGGCCAGCACCAACAGCAGCGGGTCCTCGCCGCGGGCGGTGGCCTGGAGGGCGGCGACCGCCACCGCCGGTGCCGTGTTGCGCCCCATCGGCTCCAGCAGGATGGCGCCCGGCTCCACACCGATCTGGCGCATCTGCTCGGCCACGATGAAACGGTGGTCGTCGTTGCAGATCAGCAGGGGAGCCGCGAGACCGCTCAGCCCCTCCAATCGTTGCTGGGTCTGCTGCAGCAGGGTTTCGTCGCCGCTGCCCCCCAGGGGCCAGTACTGTTTGGGGTAACTGGCACGCGACAGTGGCCAGAGGCGGGTGCCGGTGCCGCCGCAGAGGATCACCGGGATCAGGTGGGTAGTCACCGTGGGCTGAGTCGAAGGTGGCGCCAGTGTCGCGCAAGGCTGGAGCTGTTGTCAGTGCCAGCTACAGCTCCAGGAGGCCAGGCGGTGGAGTGAGCAGCAGCCAGCCCGCCTTCAGGTGCACCTCCGGAACGATCGCCTCCACGAAGGGAATCAGTTGTTTGCGACCATCCGTGCGCTCCACCTCCAGCAGGTCATTGCCACCGCTGATCAGGTCGGTGACGCGGCCGATCGCCTCGCCGTAGGCCTGCAGCCGCACCTCGAGGCCCACAAGATCGAGCAGGTGAAACTCCCCATCGGCCAGAACGGGACGGTCATCGGCGCGCACCAACAGGGTCTGGCCCACCAGGGCTTCGGCGGCGCTGCGGTCGTTGACCCCCTCGAAGCGGACCACGAATAGGTGCTTGCCGGGCAGCTGCCGACCGCTGCTCAGCTCCACGGCGCGGGGCTCGCCGCCACGGGCCTGCAGCCAGCGGGTGCCGGGCGTGGTGAAGCGCTCCGGGAACTCACTGGCGGGATTGACGCGCAGCTCGCCGCGGAGCCCCTGGGCCCCCACCACGGTTCCCACCGCCAGCCAGTCGTTGGGCTGTGGAGTGTTGGTGGGTTGTGGCTGGGGCTGGGGCTGGGGCTGAGGGGCTGAGGCCACAGGACTTGGGCGGGCGGGAGAGGTGGATCAACTCTGCAGGCTGGGTGGATTCAGGAATCGAGTGCTTCCACCAGCACGAGCACTTGGCTGGCGATGGTGAGAGCTTGATCGGCATCGCCAGGATCAAACAGATCCGCGGGAGGGGTGGCATCCATTGGATAGCGCGATTGGATCGCCATGCGACTGAGCCTCCGGAGCGGAAGGGCTTGGAGGGCATGGGTGTCGAGACCGGCTTGGTCGAGTTGTTGGACGAGATCATGCAGCACGTGGGTGTGCGGGGGCTCGATACCGAGCTCCAGCAGTGCTCCTTTGAGGGATTTCTCGGCGGCTTGCGAGGCGAAATAGCAAGCCTGAGCCAGAAAACCGTTGTCGCGGGCGAGCCGCGCCAAGGCCAGGTCATTCCTGGCCTGATGGAGCCAGGCCTCAGGCCGGGAGTTCATGGCTGTTGCGCGAGTAAGGGCTGGGCATCGCGAGCCACATTGCGCCAGATCACCGACGGATGCTCGGGGAGCTGTTGCCAGGCCATGCGGTCCAGTCCGATTACGTCCTGGGCGACACCATGCGCGAGCAGCTGATCGGCCCATTGCTCGGCTGCTGCTCGGCTCTCGGCCACCACCAGCAGATCCGTATCGGAGAGACCATCCCAGTCGCCTCGTGCTCTGGAGCCAAACAGATAAATCTGATCAGGCCTGACTGTGCTGCCTGGTGGGGATGAGACCAGCACCTGATTGATGCGTTGTTTCAGCTCAGCGAGCCACTGTGCATGCCGTTGCTGGCGCAGCGCTTGAAAGCTGGTGACGGCAGCCATGCCAACGCCCTGGCAACGTTGTCCCATTCTGGGGTTGGACCTTGCGTCGGCTCCCCTGCGCCAGAATGCGCTCACGATCGCTGCCCGCATCCATGGCCTCCACCGCTCCGATCCTGCCTGGTGCCACGGTGAAGGTGGTGGATCCCCGTTCGATCTACAACGGGTATACCGGGTTCGTGCAGCGGATCAGTGAGGATCGGGCGGCGGTGCTGTTTGAAGGCGGCAACTGGGACAAGCTCGTGACCCTGCGCCTCCGCGATCTGCAGGCGGACTGAGGGGCATGGCAGCCGGTCTGCGTCAACGGTTGCGGCGGGTCGTGCTCGACTCCGATACCCGCGCCGGCCGTCTCTACAACCTGATCATTTTCGGCACGAT
>CALGVO010000023.1 GCA_937930135.1 uncultured Synechococcus sp.
GCCCGGTGCCCAGATCGCCTCGGCCGCTCAGATCTTTGCGGTTCACGGCTTCCTGTCCAAACGGCCAGAGCGAGAACCTGCCGATCACAAAGCAGGAGCGGGCCCAGGGCAGGCCGATGATCGTGATCGCGCAGATCAGGCCCGCCAGCCACCAGCCCAGGGCCATCACAAACCCCCCGAGCACGACCCAGAGAATGTTGAGCAGGGAACTGATCATGCCTTCATCATCACCCCGTTCGTTGAGGAGGCTGTGTCTTCGTCAAGGCAAAGGCCGCCCCCTCCGAGGGAAGGGACGGCCTTGTTCGCGTTCGTTGCGAAGCGACTGGCTGTTGGCGCCTGGGGCCTTGAGTCCAGAGGTGGGGCTGATGCAGCTCCGGGGCACCTGATCGGTTGAGCAACGGGTGTGTTGATCAACAGGGTGAGCGGTGCAGTGGAGTGTCGATCGACGTGGCGCACAGTCGTTGCCTGCCGAAGGACCAGCCTCACGGATGGGTGGAAACTGTTGGAGCAGGGGCCGGAACGTCAGGCTGCTTCTCGGTTTTGCTCCGGTGGAGTGTCGGCCGTCATGGGCTCCTCCGATCTCGATGCACACACTCTTGGTGCTCCGCAACACAAAGGCAATCGGTGGAATCGCGCATTGCTCTTCACGGGAAAACGTTCAAAAGTGAAGATGGCGTGCCCCAAAAGGGCGGCTGGGCCGATCGCGGACCTCAGCGCTGGCCGAGCAGATCCTCCCAGCTGATCCACTGGGGTGTTGTGGCGTGTCCGGCCTTGCCCTTGCTCCGGGGAGGCGTCGTGCTGCTGAGGGGGCGTTGCCGCTCAGTCGCGCTGGGCCGATCGCGCTTGGGCGCGGAGTGTTTCTTCATGGTTTTGCTTGGTCGATGTATTCGGATCGCGCTGAATCGAGTGGATATTCAGGCTCACTTGGCTGGCGGGACCCCGGCGTGGGAACACCCGCTTCACTTCACCACCATGACACAGATCCGAATCAATCGGGATCACCACAACGCCGGATTGTTGAGAGCGCCCGCGATCTGTGACGCGCTTTTCAGGTCATCGAGAACCCCGGGTTTGAGCGCCCGGGCGAACCAGCAGTCCGCGTGGTCGGTGGGCTGGGGAGGCGACACCTGATGCGGGGTGGAGAAGCGGCGGGCGTAATGCAGGGGATTGCCCAGCACGAAGATCGCATCCGCATCCAGTGCCTCTTCCGCTTTCTGCATCAACTCAGTGGCCAGGCCCTGCTTTTGCCAGGCGGGAAGCACCGCCAGGGGCGCCATCACGTAGGCCTTGAGCTGCGGCGCTTCAACCAGCCTGAGCGGTGTGTAGCAGGCATGGGCCACCACGGTTCCCTCCCGTTCCAGCGTGAAGCTGGCCTGCCCTTCGGCGATCAACGTCTCGGCCAGGTCGGCGATCGTGCGTGCTTCCTCGGGGCCGTAGAGCGGTTCGGCGGAAAACGCCTCCAGATGAAGGGTGCGAATGGTCATGGCATGGGGCCGATCCTTCGACGCTGCCAGCGGCTCGGGTGGCGTGCGTTGCGATGAAGGCAATCTTTAATAGCCCGTTGCTGGGATGTGGTGGTGGGAGATCAGTCGATCAGCAATGCCGTCAATGGATCACTTCCCATCCGGCAGTGGGCAGGGCATCAATGGCAGGGCATCGCCGCGGGGATTCAGCCACTCATCGAACTCCTGCTGGATCGCCTCAGCATCGCCTTGACGTTCCCAGCCACCCAGCAACTTGGTGCGTTGACGGCTGTAATCCAACGCGCCTTCGATCAGTTCGATCGCTTGTTCGGTGGTCATGGGGGAGAGGGCAGATTTTGGTCATGCTTGTCCCCCTGAATCGGGTGGGTCGTCGCGATGACGACAGTGCGGATGTTTTTTCAGCGTTCCAGCACCGCTGAATGCAACTGGTTGAGCAGCCGGGCGGCCAGACCCCTGGAGATCCGGCGTGCCGCCAGCAACTGGCAGATCCAGTCGAACAAGGGTGGGTTGCCTGGGTTCTGCAGCAGAGAGTCGCGGAGTTCCAGCAGTCTCTCCCGGCTGCGACAACCGCGCAGGGCATCAATCAGGCTGTCTTCCGGGGCCATGAGCCGAGGGGCAGTGGTCATGGTGATAAGGAATGTGCGCATGCTCTCCTGTTCTGGCATCGGTGCGTGGACGAGTGCAACGGTGCCTTCCCTGTTCACATCTGCAGCACCAACCAGGCCAGGCCGGAGCCGACCACCAAGGCAATCAGACCGATGATTGCTCTCCAGAAGCGGGGATCACTGGGCTTGAAGACCATGGTTGCTGCTCGTCAGGAGATCAGGTTCATCCCAAGGAAACCTCGGCCCAGGCCGGAGCGTTTGTCCTGCAGGAAGGTGACCGCCAGTTCGAAATCCATCAGCCCGGCGGCTTCGATCGTCTCCAGGGGTAATCGGCCCTGGCTGCGCTGGGCGTAGTTGCTGTAGATCTCTTCCTTGCGAGCCGAAAGAAAGCTCACCAGCTCGCGCAGGATGAAGTCACGCCATTCGTCTTTGTCCTGCTGACGCACCTGGGGAACAGTCATCGCGATGATTCAGGCCTGATCGGCACCCTAGAAGCAAGCCACCGATGCTCACCGCTCTCGATACGCCCACCATCAGTCTGGTGTTGTTCGGTGCTTGTTTCGCGGCCCTCCAGGTGTGGTGGATCGCCTCGCTGTTGCAGCGCAACCGCCGCCGCCGGGCGGGGGAGCCGTTGAGCAGCCGAGAGTTCCGCGCTGAGCTGGAGCGCATCTTCCGGCGGGAGGCCTGAAGCTTCCAGGCTGAAGCTCCCAACCTGAAGCGTGGCAGCATCTCCCCCATCGCGGCTCCCCTGTCATGCCTTTGATCAACGTGCGCACCTCGTTGCCTGCCGTCAAAGACGGCTCAG
>CALGVO010000024.1 GCA_937930135.1 uncultured Synechococcus sp.
CGGCAGCCGCAGCAAACTCTGGGCTCGCGTCTGCCAGTACCTCACCTCCGCAGAACAGAAAGGTCGCTGCATCAATCAGGACCCCACGCTGCGCGGCGAAGAAATGCCTGGAGACCGCTACGAGGACCTTCCGGCGATCGATCTGGGCAACCAGGCGACGGGTTGATCCCACCACCCTTGTGGACAGACCAGAGAAATCTCCCTAAGCAGAGGCTGTGGCGGCCTGTGGGCGTGAGCTGATGAGGGAAACGATGCGAACAGCCATGCCACCCCAGGTCGAACAAGCCAACCTGCAGACGTCCGACTGCGGACCGATCGGCCTCCTGGTGATCCAGGCCACATCACTCTGCAATCTCGATTGCGACTACTGCTACCTCCCGGATCGACAGAAACGTCATATCTTTGACCTCAACAAGCTCCCCACGCTGCTGCAACGCATCTATGAAAGCCCCTATTGGGGGCCGGAGCTTTCGATTCTCTGGCACGCCGGAGAACCACTCACCCTCCCGCCCTCCTATTACGACGAAGCGTCACGACTTCTGAAGCTCCACACGGCTGATCTGCAAGCACAAGGGGTGAGGATCGAACAACATGTACAAACCAATGCCACGCTGATCAATCGCGAGTGGTGTGACTGCTTTCAACGCAACCAGATCATCGTGGGGATCAGCCTCGACGGTCCCGAGGACATTCACGACGCCCATCGTCGATTTCGCAATCAACGGGGGTCCCATGCCCTCACCATGCAAGGCATTCGCACACTTCAAGAGCACGGTGTGCCCTTCCATGCCATTGCTGTGATCACCAGCGCCGCCATGAAGGAGCCGGAACGGATGTATACGTTCTTCCGCGATCATGGCATTCATCAGGTTGGCTTCAACGTGGAAGAGCAGGAGGGCGTCCACACCCATTCGTCCATGCAAGGGCGCGACCGAGAAGAGCAATACCGACACTTTCTGACCTGTTTCTGGAACTGCAACCGTCGCGATGGATTTCCGATCCATCTACGCGAGTTTGACCAGGTTCTTGGTCTGCTTCAGGGAGAGCAACGTCTGACTCAGAATGAAATGAATCGGCCGTACGCCATCCTCAGCGTGGATGCATCGGGAGCGTTCTCAACTTTTGACCCTGAACTGCTGTCTGTTCAAACAGAACGCTATGGGCTGTTCAACCTCGGCAACATCGACACCGTGTCGCTTGAGGCGGCGACCAACGATGCAACCTTTCAGACGTTGTGGCATGACATGCGCTCTGGCATGCAGCGTTGCCGTGACAGCTGTGACTACTACGGCTTCTGCGGAGGCGGCAACGGCAGCAACAAATACTGGGAGCACGGCACCCTCAACGCCAGCGAGACCTGTGCCTGCCGCTTTTCCAGCCAGATTCCCGTGGACGTGGTGGTGGAACGACTGGAGGCGGAAGGCTGATCCACCCGGACGGCCATCGCCTACATTCGATTCAGGCCTGGTGAGTTCCTCTCTCCGGGAGGGTGATCCCTGCATCCACCATCGGGCCTGCGCCCGAGACACCTTCCCCGTCTGCCTTGCCCCATCCACTCCTGCCGGATCTCACCGCCGTGGCAGCCTCCACGGCTCAGGCCCACGGCTTCGAGCTGGCCGATGTGCAAGTGATGACGCACCTGCAGCCGATGACGCTGCAGATTCAGATCCGCCGCTCCAACGGTGATGACGTCAGTCTGGATGACTGCGCCCGGCTGAGTGCTCCCATGGGCGACGCGATCGACAACGCCGCCCTGCCCATCGAGGCGTATGTTCTGGAAATCAGCAGCCCCGGAATCGGAGATCAGCTCCAGACCGATCGGGACTTCCGGACGTTTCGCAGCTATCCCATCGACGTGATCTATCGCGATGACGAAGGCGGGGAGCAACGGCAGCAGGGTTCCCTGCTCGAACGCACCGATGAGCACATCCATCTGAATGTTCGGGGCCGCATCAAACGGATCCCCCGTCAGGCGGTGATCGCCGTCCAGCTCACCAGTCCGTCGGGCTGAACCACCAGCACTCTCGACCCTCCCCACCCCTTTCCACTGATCCGCACCGATGGCACTCGTTCTCCTTCCCGGCCTCAGCAACCTGATCGATGACATCAGCGAAGAGAAAAAACTGCCTCCCCAGGTGGTGGAGGCGGCGCTGCGGGAAGCCTTGCTCAAAGGCTATGAGCGATACCGCCGCACCCTGTATCTCGGGATTAGCGACGACCCCTTCGACGAGGAATACTTCAGCAATTTCGATGTCGCCCTCGATCTGGAGGAGGAGGGCTATCGGGTGCTCGCCAGCAAAATCATCGTGGAGGAGGTGGAAAGCGACGACCACCAGATCGCCCTTGCCGAAGTGATGCAAGTCGCCGATGACGCCCAGGTGGGCGACACCGTGGTGCTGGATGTCACACCGGAAAAGGAAGACTTCGGTCGCATGGCCGCTGCCACCACCAAACAGGTGCTTGCACAGAAACTGCGCGACCAACAGCGCCGGATGATCCAGGAGGAATTCGCAGACCTGGAGGATCCCGTGCTCACGGCGCGGGTGATCCGCTTCGAGCGCCAGTCGGTGATCATGGCAGTTAGTTCCGGACTGGGGCGACCGGAGGTGGAGGCCGAACTGCCGCGGCGCGATCAGCTGCCCAACGACAACTACCGGGCCAATGCCACCTTCAAGGTCTTCTTAAAGGAAGTGAGCGAAGTGCCCCGCCGGGGTCCCCAACTGTTCGTCAGCCGGGCCAATGCGGGTCTGGTGGTGTATTTGTTTGAAAACGAGGTGCCCGAGATTCAGGAAGGTTCCGTGCGGATCGTGGCCGTGGCACGGGAAGCCAATCCCCCCTCCCGATCTGTCGGGCCCCGCACGAAGGTGGCTGTCGACAGCATCGAACGGGAGGTTGATCCGGTGGGTGCCTGTATCGGCGCGCGGGGTTCGCGTATTCAGCAAGTGGTGAACGAGCTGCGGGGCGAGAAAATCGATGTGATCCGCTGGTCAGCCGACCCCGGGCAATACATCGCCAATTCCCTCAGCCCGGCCCGCGTCGATGTGGTGCGTCTTGTCGACCCCGAGGGACAACACGCCCACGTGCTGGTGCCACCCGATCAACTCAGTCTGGCGATCGGCCGCGAGGGCCAGAACGTGAGGCTGGCAGCCCGATTGACCGGTTGGAAAATCGATATCAAGAACGCCGCCGAATACGACCAGAATTCAGAAGATGCGGTGGTGGCGGAATTGATCTCACAGCGGCAGGAAGAGGAAGCCCTGCAGCGGCAAACGGAGGAGCGACTCGCAGCGGAGCAGGCAGCCCGAGCCGAGGAGGATGCCCGTCTGCGGGAGCTCTATCCCCTTCCGGAAGACGCCGAAGATTATGGTGAGGACGACACCGAGGCAGCGCAAGAGGAGCCTGTCGAAGCTGAAGAGTCTGCTGAAGACCTCCAGGACGTCGTGAAGAACAAAGAGGACGGAACCCGGTGAAGACTCCTCGCCCTGTCCTGCGTCGCTGCGTAGCCTGTCGTCAATTGCTGGATCGCCGCCAGCTCTGGCGCGTGATCCGCGACCACCGGGATGGGGTTCTCCTCGATGTCGGGATGGGTCGATCGGCCTATCTCTGTCCCAAGGAGACCTGTCTGGAGGAGGCGCGCCGACGCAAACGT
>CALGVO010000025.1 GCA_937930135.1 uncultured Synechococcus sp.
CACACCCATCAGGCCCTCGATGGCGTCGATGTGATGCGACCGGTCACCAAATTCGCCCAGTCGGCCCTGAACGTGCACGATCTACCGGAGGTGTTCGGCAATGCGGTGCGCGCCGCCGAAAGTGGACGCCCCGGCGCCGCCTTTCTCGGCCTGCCCAAGGATGTGGGCCTCGCCGAACTCGGCGAGCTGCCGGCCGGACCCTGGGGCCAGCCGATCAGCATCGGCTCGGCCTCAGCCACCAGCGTCAGCCACGCCGCCCAGTTGCTCAACAGCTGCCGCAAACCGATCGCCCTGCTCGGCATGCAGGCCTCCGCCCCCCAACACGCCGAATCGCTCCAACACTTTCTCCAGGCCGCCGGCATTCCCTACGCCTCCACCTTCCAGGGGCCGGGCCAGTGGGTCGCTCCCGACCATTTCGTCGGCCGCGTCGGTCTGTTCCGCAACCAACCAGCCGACAAGCTTCTCGATGCCGCCGATGGCGTTCTCACCATCGGCTTCGATGCGATCGAATACGACCCCAGCCTCTGGAACAGCGGCAATCCACGGCCCCTGATCGCCGTCGATGTGGTGCCCCCCGATCAAGACCGGGCCTTTCTGCCAGCAGCGGAACTGATCGGTGACATCGGCGCCAGCCTCAAGGCCCTGCAAGCAGGACTCACCGTTCAGGTGGATCCAAGCTTCCGCAGCGCCGCCACGGCGCACATCGCCGAACTGCACAGCACCGTGGCCGAGGGAGCCCAGATGGGCGGCTCCCCCGTGCCGCCCCTGCGTGTGGTGCACGACATCCAGCAAGTGATCACCCCCGAGACGATCCTGGCGCTGGATGTGGGCTCCCACTACATCTGGATGAATCGCTACGTGCCGGCGCAACATGCCCGCCAGGTGATGGTGAGCAACGGCCAGCAGACCCTCGGGGTGGCCCTGCCCTGGGCGATGGCGGCGCGGTTGCTCTATCCCGATGCACCGATCCTTTCGGTGTCAGGCGATGGCGGTTTCCTGTTTACAGCCACCGAACTGGAAACGGCCAGGCGCATCGGTAGCCGCTTCGTGCATCTGATCTGGAACAGCAGCTCTTACGACATGGTCGAATTTCAGGAGCAGGCCCACTACGGCAAGGTATCGGGCGTGAAGCTCGGCCACTACGACGTGGAGAAGTTTGCCGAGTCCTTCGGCTGCCGCGGCCATCACATTGACGATGCCGACCAGCTCCTGCCCTTGATCCGGGAGGGGTTGCAACAGGACGTGCCGGTGCTGATCGACATCCCGATCGACTACTCCAAGAACCTGCGTCTGATGCAGGACGTGCACCAGGACTTCATTCACTGATCACGCCAAACCGTTCCACACCATGAAGACCCATCCCGATCTCGGCCACACCCTGCGACTGCGCCTGGGCGAAGGCCTCTGGCAAGAACTGCTGGCCGAAAGTCAGCGGCGGGGCGAAAGCCCGGCCCATCTCGCTCGCAGCCTGCTCAGCGAGGCTCTCGATCTGGAGCATCACACCGTGTATCAGGTGTCGACTTCCGGGGCCCTGGTGCAGGGGGTGTATCAGGGCTGCGTGCGCGTCGCCGATCTGTTGCGCCATGGCGACTTCGGCCTCGGCACCTTCGCTGACCTCGATGGCGAGGGGATCCTGCTCGATGGCACCTGCTGGCAAGCCCGCAGTGATGGCAGCGTGCACCAAGCTCCCGCCGATGCCGAGGCGCCCTTCTGGGTCACCACCCACTTCCGGGCTGACCGGCAGGAGACCTTGTCCGATGTGCGCAGTTGGGAAGATCTCACCACACGCCTCGATACCCTGCGCGACAACAACAATCTGTTTGTGGGCCTGCGCCTGGAGGGCCAGTTCGAGCGCATGCATTACCGGGTGGCCTGCCGCGCTGAGGCGGGCACCGACCTGGTGAGCGCCACCTCCCATCAGGCCGAATTCCA
>CALGVO010000026.1 GCA_937930135.1 uncultured Synechococcus sp.
TTGCAGATGGCGGCATATTCCTCCGGGTTGTAGGCGATGCCGCCACCGCTGCCACCGAGGGTGAAGGCGGGGCGGATGATCCGGGGAAAACTGCCGATGGCGGCACCCACCGCTTCCGCTTCCTCCAGGCTGGAGGCGATGCCCGAGGGGCACACCTTCACACCGATGCGCTCCATCGCCTGTTTGAACAGCAGGCGGTCTTCCGCTTTCTGAATCGCCTTGAGATCGGCGCCGATCAGCTCCACGCCGTAGCGCTCCAGCGTGCCGTTCTCCGACAGAGCAACGGCGAGATTGAGGGCGGTCTGGCCACCCATGGTGGGCAGCAGGGCGTCGGGGCGTTCCCGTTCGATCACCCGGGTCACCACCTCGGGGGTGAGCGGCTCCACGTAGGTGCGATCGGCCATGTCCGGATCGGTCATGATCGAGGCGGGATTGGAATTGACCAACACCACTTCGAAGCCATCGGCGCGGAGCGCTTTGCAGGCCTGGGTTCCGGAGTAATCAAACTCGCAGGCCTGTCCGATCACAATCGGGCCGGATCCCAGGAGCAGAATGCGACGCAGATCAGACCGCCGTGGCATGGGCCTCTTGGGATAGGCAAACCTGTTAAGCCTCCCACGTGGGTGCACCACCGACTGTTCAGGCTGCGAAGGTTGCTGGATCGAGTCGCTAGCGTGAGGAGATCGGCATGCAAGATCGAGATCATGAGCGAGCTCCAGCGCCTGAAGGGGCTGCTGCCACCGGAGATGCAGAGCTGGGTGTTCGTGGAGGCGGCGGCTGCTGTTGATCCGCCCCTGATCACCCTGGAGGAAATCGGCCGCGATGAGGTGGAGATTCAGGTGGATCTCGAGCCCTGGGACAACCTGGCGCTCGACCACCGCAACCTGCTCTTCTGGCACGAAGTGGGCCGGATTCAGAACGACACAATCCCCCGGGATGGCTGGGAGATGGCGGCCCTGGCCATCGGCCTCGGTGGCGCCATCGGTGAACTTTGGGTGCAGGATGGCTTGCTGCTGGTGATGGCTCTGGGGCTGTCTGGTTTTGCCGGTTATCGCCTTTATCTCAAGAACAATGCCGAGAAACGGCTGCGGGATGCGATTGCCGCCGATGAGCGGGCGATCGACCTGGCCTGCCGTTTCGGCTACAGCGTTCCCAACGCTTACAAGAGTCTGGGTGGTGCGCTGAAGGATCTGATCGAGCAGACGCGCAAGAAGAAGAAGCGGGGCTTCTATGAAGACCGTCTGGAAGCCCTGCGCAAGAGTGCGGGCAAGGCCCGGGCGGAAATGGCCCAGCAGCAGGGATCCCGTCAGTCCGTCACCAGCGAGAACGTCTATGGCTGATGGCAGCGCCACGGCTCCGGCTCCGGAGCTGGAGAGTGTTCAACTGGCCGAACTCGCCGCTGATGCCTGCGACGATCGCAAAGCCACAGACATCGAGCTGATCCGGGTCGATGCCGTTTCGAGCCTGGCGGACTGGCTGGTGATCGCCGGCGGACAGAGTGATGTGCAGGTGCGGGCGATCGCCCGTTCCGTGCAGGATCGCCTCGAGGCCGAAGCCGGCCGGCTGCCGCTGCGCAAGGAGGGTCTCAACGAAGGGCGCTGGGCTTTGCTCGATTACGGCGAGTTGATCGTGCACATCCTCCAGCCCGGTGAGCGGGGCTATTACGACCTGGAGGCGTTCTGGAGTCACGGTGAGCGCCGACCCTTCGTAGCGTCGGCAACGACACCGGAGTCCTGAGCGGCGCACGCTGCGTTCAGGCCCGCCTGATTGCACCGATGGCCGCCACTCCCTGCCCTGTTCCACCGGATCAACGCCCCCAGGAGGAGTTTGAGCAGCTGTGCCGCTCCTGGTTCTTCGCCTGGCCCACCCGGGTGCCCCAGGGGCTGGATCGGGCCCTGCTGGTGAGTTGGTTGGTGTTTCTGCCGATCACCGTGCTCGTGGCCAGTGGCAGCTGGACCCTTCGCCATGACCCGCCGCGCCTGCTGGCCGCAGGTGCAGTGGCGGCCCTGGTGTTGCCCATGCTGCTGCTTGTGCGTCAGTGGCTGGGTTGGAGCTATGTGCACAAGCGCCTGCTCTCCGAGAGGGTGGAATACGAAGAATCCGGTTGGTACGACGGCCAGGTGTGGGAAAAACCCCTGGCCTGGCGGGAGCGGGATCTGCTCATGGCACGCCATGAGGTGCGGCCGATCCTGGGGCGTCTGGCCCGCTCGATGGCCTGGACCACGGGGTTGCTGCTGGTGGGAGCGAGTCTCTGCCAGGCTCTCTGAAGGCTGTTGACGTCGAGCACATGGCATTGCCTGCAGGCTTCGGGAGTGGTGGTGCGTCGATGGCCGGACCAGGCCCGCTGGAGGTGCGCCTCCGTCGGGGTGGTTGTGTGGAGTCGGTGCACCGCGTTCATGCGGTGGTGTGCGATCAGCGGGGCCGGATCCTGATGCGGGCCGGACGCCCCGATCACGAAACCTTCATCCGGTCTGCCCTCAAACCCTTCCAGGCCCTGCCCCTGCTCAGCAGTGGTGCGGCCGAGCAGTTCCACTGCGGCGAGAAGGGGGTGGCGATCGCCTGTGCCTCCCACGCCGGCACGCCGACCCATGCCCGCGAGGCCTTCCGGCTGCTGTGGAACGCCGATCTGGAGGTGTCGCAGCTGCAGTGTCCCGTCCCGACAGGGGCGAGTAGCCCGCTGGAACACAACTGTTCCGGCAAGCACGCGGCCTTCCTGGCCACCTGCCGCAAGATGGCCTGGCCCACCGAGAGCTACCTGCAGGGGGACCATCCGGTGCAGCGGGAGGTGCATCGGCGTGTGGCCGAGTTGCTCGGTCTGCCCGCGGCGGAA
>CALGVO010000027.1 GCA_937930135.1 uncultured Synechococcus sp.
AGACCTATGGGATCATGGTGTATCAGGAGCAGATCATGAAGATCGCTCAGGATCTGGCTGGTTACTCCTTGGGCGAGGCCGATCTGTTGCGTCGCGCCATGGGCAAGAAGAAGGTGGCGGAGATGCAGAAACATCGCAGCATTTTCGTGAAGGGCGCCTGTGAACGCGGCGTCGATGACAAGGTCGCTGATGAGCTCTTTGATCAGATGGTGCTCTTCGCGGAGTATTGCTTCAACAAAAGTCACTCCACGGCCTATGGCGCAGTGACGTATCAAACCGCCTATCTCAAGGCCCACTACCCAGTGGCCTACATGGCGGCCCTGCTCACGGTGAATGCCGGCGCCAGCGACAAGGTGCAGCGCTACATCGCCAATTGCAATGCCATGGGCATCGAAGTGATGCCACCGGATGTGAATGCATCGGGCACCGATTTCACTCCCACCGGCGATCGCATCCTTTTCGGTCTCTCGGCGGTGCGCAATCTCGGTGACGGTGCGATCCGGCAGCTGATCGCCTCCCGTGAGGCGGATGGTCCGTTCCAGTCGTTGGCCGATCTCTGCGACCGTCTGCCCTCATCGGTGCTGAATCGCCGCAGCCTTGAATCCCTGATTCACTGCGGTGCCATGGATGCCCTGGCGCCCGAGGCGAATCGGGCCCAGTTGATCGCCGATCTTGATCTGTTGCTCGATTGGGCCTCGTCGCGCGCGAAAGATCGCGACAGCGGCCAGGGCAACCTGTTTGATCTGATGGCGTCCGCCCCAGACAGTGCGGGATCGGGCCCTTCGGATCTCAGTCTGGCCCCCAAGGCAGCCCCCGTTCCCGACTACCACCCCTCCGAAAAACTGCGGCTTGAGAAGGAACTGGTGGGCTTTTATCTGTCCGACCATCCGCTCAAACAGCTCAGGCCACCGGCCAGGCTGTTGGCACCCATCGGCTTGGCAAGCCTGCAGGAGCAGGCCGATAAAGCCAAGGTCAGTGCGATCGCAATGATCAGTGAGCTGCGTCAGGTCACCACCCGCAAGGGTGATCGAATGGCCGTGCTTCAGCTGGAGGATCTCACCGGCAGCTGCGAAGCCGTGGTGTTCCCGAAGAGTTATGCCCGTCTGGCCGATCACCTGATCGCCGAGGCCCGTCTGCTGGTGTGGGCTGCGGTGGATCGCCGCGATGAGCGGGTCCAGTTGATTGTGGACGACTGCCGCGCCATTGATGATCTGCGCCTGTTGCTTGTGGAGCTTGATCCCGATCAGGCCAGCGATGTGGCGGTGCAGCACCGGCTGCGGGAATGTCTGCAGTCGCACCGGCCCCAGCAGGATGAGTTGGGGGTGCGGGTTCCTGTGGTGGCGGCCGTCCGCCAGGGGCCCCAGGTGCGTTACGTGCGCTTCGGACCCCAGTTCTGCGTGCGCGATGCGGCTCTGGCCGCCAGCGATCTGGCTGCGAAGGACTTCAGAGCGCGCTGCACCGATCCCCTGCTCAGTTGATTCAGCTCTTCTGGGCTTTGATCGAACTGCGCATGCGTTGAAGATTGGGCTTGATGTTCTCCAGCCCCAGCAGGCTTCCGGCCTCGGCTTCCCAGCTGGCCGAGAGCACACCGAAACTCAGACCCACCAGCCCCAGCAGAAAGCAGGCACCGGATGCGAGCAAGGTGACACCGGGGGGGATGTCGAGAATGCCTCGGCTCACGAGCCAATAGCTGATCACAAACACGGCCATACCCAGAACAGAAGGCACACCCGTGGCAATCGCCACCCGGCGTGCCATGCGATTGGCCACGTGCTTGGGGATGGCCTCAGTTTTCGCACTCAGCTTCGCTTTTTTGTTCGCTTTGCTTGGCTTTCCCTTGTCGCTGGATGGTCCAGCGGCAGGAGCTCGACGAGGTTCGAAAGGGAGGGGGCGGCGTGAATCGGCCATCAAAGCAGGGGAGCGAGGCGGAACCGCGGCAGATCAGCCGCGGATGCCCAGTTTGGCGATCAGGCTGGTGTAGCGCTCCTCGCTCTTGCCACGCACGTAGCCGAGCAGGCGCTTGCGGCGTCCGATCATTTTCAGCAGGCCCTGACGTGACGAGAAGTCGTGGATGTTCTGCTGGAGATGGCTGCTGAGCTTGGAGATTCGCTCGGTCAGCATGGCCACCTGCACTTCCGCCGATCCGGTGTCGGTGGCGTGTGTCTGATGGGTGTTGATCAGTTGCTGCTTTTCGGTGGTATCGAGCGACATGCGCGGCGTCTGGCCCTGACAGTGCAAACAACCAATTTACCTCCTCGACGGCCCCCTCATCAGCTCGCCTCTACAAATCCCTCAGCCTGCCTCCCGACTGAGCCAGCGCAGGCATTCCCGTAGCCAGGCCTCCCCGTCCGTTGCCGCAGGGCTGGTGGCGCTGCTCGCCACCGCCCTGAGGGCGCGACGGATCTCCAGATCCTCGTAGCCGAGGCTGGTCAGGGTGAGCTGCAGGTCCTGCAGGGGATCGGCCGCAATCGGTAGGGCCTGCAGGTCCTGGCGGTCCACCAGGGAGAGTGGCGCGTCCACGCGGTGGCGACCGGCGGCGAGGCGGTCACGCAATTCCACCGCCAATCGCTCAGCTGTGCGCTTCCCCACCCCCTGCGCCTGGCACAGGCGGCGCACATCACCATCCAGGATCGCGTTCACCAGCTCATCAGCACACCAGCACGCCAGCAACGCCATCCCCACCTGCGGTCCCACACCGTTCACGCTGATCAGCTGGCGAAACAGATCGCGTTCGCGCCGCTCCGGAAAGCCGAAAAGACTGCTGCCATCCTCCTTCTGCACCTGGTGGATCCAGAGGGTCACCTGGCGTTGCTGCTCCGAATCGGCCATGTGCCGTTCGGTCAGTTGCACCTCGTAGCCCACGCCGGCGCAGGCGATCAGCCACCCACGCCGGGTTCCCTGCGCCCAGGTGTCGATGCGATCCCCTTGCAGCCAGCCGATCATGGGGATGCTCCCGCTTGCGCCCATGCTGCCCGACCCGACGCCGTTCACCCAGGGGGGCTCCCTGCTGAGTCGCACCTCGGCTCGCACCTGGGCATTGGTGCTGAAACGATCGCTCGGTTGGCTTCTGAGTGTGTGTCTTCTCTTCAGTCTCAGCGCCTGCGGCAGTGGCTCCCAGCCGCCCCGCTCGGTGCTGCTCAGCGCCCTCGGGCTGCAGATTCAGCTCACGCAATCCGCGATCGCCCAGTCCCTTGACCTTGATGTGGTCGGGGATCCTGATGTGAGCCGGGTGCGGCTGGAAGACCAGGAGAGCATTCGCCTCGGCGAGCACCGCGGCATGCATCTCACAGGTCGTTTCGACTGGCGATTGCCCGGTGATCGGGTGCGGGTCGACAGTCCCTTCGAGCTGTTCCTGGAGCGGGGGGAGCGGGGCGAGAGCTGGAGGCTGGCCCAGCCGGTGGGATCCGCCGATGGCCTCACGCAGGAATGGGTCACCTATCCCTTGCCGCTGGATCCGTCCTGAACAGGCCGGGGCTTCCTCGCGCTCAGGCTGATCAGGGTGGCGGCCAGCACGCAGCCGGCCCCGATCACCACCGTGCCCGTGATCGGTTCGGCGAACCACAACACACCCCAGAGCGTGGCGAAGGCCACCTGCACGTAATTGATCGAGGTCGCGCTGGCGGCGGGGAGAACCGCCAGGCCCTGCGTGAGCCACACCTGACCCAGCTGGGTCAACAGCCCCACGCCGATCAGCCAGAACCATTCGGTGAGGGTGGGCCAGACGCCCTGCCCCCAGAGCAGTGGCAGGGCCACAGGCACCGAGATGAAGGGGAAATAGAACACGATCACCAGCGGATGCTCCCGCACCGACAGGCGGCGCACACTCACGTAGGCGAGGGCGGTGAGCAGGGCCCCTCCCAGGCCGATCAGCACCGCCAGCACGGGTAGGTTCCGCACCGTTTCTCCCATCCATTCGGGCTGCACCACCAGGGTCACCCCCAGCCAGCCGAGCAGCACGGCGAGGCCGATGCGCTTGCGGAGGGGTTCCCCGAGCAGCAACCAGGCGGTCAGCGCCGTGAGGGTCGGATAGGTGTATTGGATCAGGGTGGCGGCGGCCAGGGGCAGCCGTGCCAGGGCCTCGAAGAACAGCAGCAGGGCGCCGGTGCCCAGGGCCCCCCTGAGCACCAGCAGGGGGTGTTGGTGGCCCCAGGGCGAGATCTGGGCTTGCTGGAGCATGGCGAGGGTGATCGCCAGGCTGATCACGGAACGCACCAGCACGATCTCCGCCACCGGCAGCCGACCGCCGAGATGCTTCACGCACACGGTCATCAGGCTGAAGGCCAGGGCACAGGCCACCAGCAGTCCGCAGGCTCGCCATTCCGCATCCGACTGTCGACCACGCAGGGCCTTGAGCAGGCTCGCCATCCCCATCCAGCGCTGATCGCCTGTCAACCATGCCACCCGGCTCCGGGTCTCGCAGAATGCGGGGATGGCGATGCCCAGGCTCCACCCGCGCACGATTGACGCCGTCAAGGAACGGGCCGACATCGTCGACGTCGTCGGCGAGCACGTGGTGCTCAAGAAGAAGGGCAGGGAGTTCGTGGGGATCTGCCCTTTCCACGACGACAGCAAGCCGTCCATGACGGTGTCCCCGGCCAAGCAGTTCTATTACTGCTTCTCCTGCGGCGCCGGCGGCAATGCGATCAAGTTTCTGATGGAGCTGCAGCGCCGCAGCTTCAGTGACGTGGTGCTGGAGCTGGCGCGCAAGTATCAGCTGCCGGTTGAAACCGTCGAGGGCCCCCAGCAGGAGCGCCTGCGGCAGCAACTGTCCCGTCGTGAGACGTTGCAGCGGGCTCTCACCTTGGCAGCCGGCTGGTTCCGCAGCCAGTTGAAAAGCGCCGGCGGCGCTGAGGCCCTCGCCTATCTGAAGGAGAAACGGGGGCTGCGGGAGGCGACGCTGGAGCAGTTCGGTCTCGGCTATGCCCCGGATCAGTGGGATGGTCTGCTCAAGCATCTCCAGCAGGTGGAGGGACTCGCTCCTGAACTGCTCGAAGCGGCGGGGCTGGTGGTGCCGCGCAAGGGGGGGAATGGCTTTTACGACCGCTTTCGCCATCGGGTGATGGTGCCGATCCACGACCGCCAGGGCCGGGTGATCGGTTTCGGTGGGCGCAGCCTCGATGGCGGCGAACCGAAATATCTCAATTCACCGGAAACGGAGGTGTTTGAAAAAGGCAAGCACCTGTTTGGATTGGATCGGGCCGCCAAGGCGATTCGCAAAGCCGATCGCGCTGTGGTGGTGGAGGGATACTTCGACGTCATCGCCCTTCACGCTGCCGGCATCACCAATGCGGTGGCGTCTCTGGGCACGGCGCTCAGCGGTCAGCAGATCACCCAGCTCTGCCGTTGCACCGACAGCAGGCGCATCATCCTCAATTTCGATGCCGATCGGGCCGGTGTGCGTGCCGCCAACCGGGCGATCGGTGAGGTGGAGCAGCTGGCCCTTCAGGGGCAGCTCGAATTGCGGGTTCTCCACCTGCCCTCGGGCAAGGATCCGGATGAATTTCTCCAGGAGCATGGCGCCGGCGACTACCGCGCCCTCCTGGATCAGGCGCCGCTCTGGCTCGATTGGCAGATCGAGCAGGTGCTGGAGGGGCGTGATCTGGATCGGGCCGACCAGTTCCAGCAGGCGGTGTCAGGGATGGTGCAACTGCTGGGCAAATTGCCCCAGTCCGCACTGCGCACCCACTACCTGCAGCAGGTGGCCGAACGCCTCAGCGGTGGTCAGAGCCGGGTGGCCTTGCAGTTGGAAGACGACCTGCGTCAGCAGGTCAAGGGGCAGCGCTGGCATGGCCGGGCAGCCCGCTTTGAACAGCCGGGCGAGTCGAGTCAGCGGGAGCGTTGCGAAGCCCAGCTGTTGATGCTGTATCTCCATTGCCCGTCCCATCGGCCGGAGATCCGGCGCGAGCTGCGTCAGCGGGAGCTGGAGGATTTCGGCCTTCAGCACCATCGCCTGCTCTGGGCGGCCATCAGTGAACTGGAGGAAACCAACCTGGGTGCGGGACGGCTGGAAGCGATCAGTCGGGGCGACGATCCCGGCGATGCGCTGGCCGATCTTGAATTGGCGCGACTGCTCACCGATCAGTTGTTGCTGGAGAACAGTGCTCTGGTCACCAGGCTGACTCCGCTTCTGGAACCAGGCGAGTTGCAGCGACTCAGCCTGGAGCATCCTCTGCAGCAGCTGCGAGGCACCGCTGCCATGCTCGAGCGCCAGAAAAGTCTCAAGCGCTGTCGCCATCTGCTTGAGGCCTGGAGTGGCCAACGGCTGGAAACGCTCGAACGCTGCATTGCCGCCTTGATTCAAGAGGAACAGCAGGACCCCCAGCCCTCGGTCGACATGGAGCAGCGCATTCAGTCGATGTTCGAAACGCTGAATGTGGATGCCTTGCGTTTTCAGCAGCTGTATTACAGCGAGCGTCAACATCTGTCGTTTCTCGATCAACAGCGCTGCGCCGGGTCTGCAGCGCCGACCGTCACCCAAACTGAGACGCTTCCACCGGCAGCTTGATGGGCATCTTTGAGCGGTTTCTCAGTGTGTGGGTGGCCTTGGCGATCCTGGCCGGCGTGGCCCTCGGTGCGGCTGTGCCCGCATGGCCGGAGGCGATCGCCTCCCTGGAGGTGGCTGGGATCAACCTGCCGATCGCTCTGCTGATCTGGGGGATGATCTATCCGATGATGCTGGCGGTGGATTTCGCCGCGATCGGTGGTCTCAGCCGTCAGCCCCGCGGTCTGCTCATCACGGTGGTGGTGAACTGGCTGATCAAACCCCTCACGATGACGGCGCTGGCCTGGCTGTTCATCCGTGGCTTGTTTTCCGCCTGGATCCCTGCCGAGCTCGGGGATCAGTACGTGGCCGGCATGATCCTGCTCGGCGTGGCTCCCTGCACGGCGATGGTGTTTGTGTGGAGCCGTCTCAGCGACGGAGATGCCAACTACACCCTGGTGCAGGTGGCGGTGAACGATCTGATCATGGTGTTCGCCTTCGCGCCGATTGCCGCCCTGCTGCTGGGGGTGAGTGAGGTTCTGGTGCCCTGGAACACCTTGATTGCCGCTGTCGGCTTGTTTGTGGTGGTGCCGCTCACGGCCGGCTGGCTCACCAGGGTGTTTCTCAACTCGCCCGGTCGGATTGAGCGGCTGGAACAACGCCTGAAACCGCTCACTGTGGTGTGCCTCATCGGCACCGTGTTGCTGCTGTTCATGGTGCAGGCCGGATCGATCCTGGCGGATCCCCTGGCCATCGCCCTGATCGCCGTGCCCCTGATCCTGCAGACTTACCTGATCTTCTGGATCAGCGCCCAGTGGATGCGCCTTTGGAGGCAACCGCATGCGATTGCTGCGCCTGGAGCGATGATCGGAGCATCGAATTTTTTCGAGCTGGCGGTCGCCGTGGCCATCAGTCTGTTCGGTCTGCAGTCCGGCGCTGCGCTCGCCACCGTGGTGGGTGTGCTGGTGGAAGTTCCGGTCATGCTGTCGTTGGTGGCGATCGCCAACCGCAACCGTCGTCTGTTTCCCACGGGCCATGTCTGAATTTTTTGAAGCGATCTGGCACGGGGAGGGCATCGGCGATGGCGGCGACCTGCAGGAAGCCCTTCAGGCCTACGTGGCGGTGAAGCCCGACGACAATGATTGGATCGAGGCCTGTGCCGCCGAAGGTGCAGCCCCTCGGATCGAACGCTTTGCCTCCTTCGACGCCTATCTCGACAACGAGGATGCCCTGGAGACGATCCCGGTCACACCGCAGATGATCGTGGTTGCGATCGAGCAGCTCCCGGTCTGATCTGATGACAACGTCGTCGTTTGATTTCGCCAGCTGCACCCCCGTCAACCACCTCTGGCTGTGCGTCAGGCCCTCGACCTTCAGGGGATGGCTTGCCATGACGGCACCCTGCCGGTGTTGTTCTGTGAAACCTGCGGTCTGGCCCTGGCCAGCATCGAGGGGCAGCTGGCCGACTTCCATCGTGCGGCCATACACACGTCCACCGTCGTTGCCCCTCAAGGTGAAGCTGGCTCAGGCCTGCACGATCGGCACGTCACGCAGTCGGGTCGTGGCGGCCCGGCCCAGCCGTTGCCGACGCATCGCCCAGCCCGGATCCAGTCCACAGGCGGCCCATTGCACCGTGCCACGGCCATAGCGCCGGTTCAGCGCATCGATCGTGGCCATCAGCGCCTGCCGACGCTGTTGCTCGGCGGCGCTGCAGGGCACCAGCAGGTGATGTTGGAGCTGGTCGGTGCTCTGCAGGTGCTGCATCAACACGCCGGCTTTGGCGAGCTGGCGGTGCGGCTGAAAAATCCGCTCCACCAGAGGTAAAGCTGCGTTGAGCAGGGCCTGGGTGTCGTTGCTGGGTAGGTCCAGACGGGTGCTGGCGGTGTTGCTGTAGAAACCGGGGACGAAAGGACTGGTGCGGGTGTAAACGCTGAGGGCGGCGGCGCGCTGATGCTGCTGGCGCAATTTTTCCGCGGCGCGCACCACGTAGGTGGCCACCGCTTCGCGCAGTTCCTCCAGGTCGGTGATCGGCCGGCTGAAGCTGCGGCTCACACAGGTTTCCCGCTTCGGTGCGGGCGTCAGCTCCAGCGGCAGGCAACTGTGACCCTGCAGCTCTCGCTGCAGCCGCACGCCCACCACTCCCGCCTTGGCCCGCAGAACGCCGCTGGGCATGTCACGCAGTGCCCGGGCGTGGGTCACCCCCCGCGCCCGACACCAGTGGGCCAACTGGCGGCCGATGCCCCACACATCCTCGATCGCGATCGTTTCCAGCCAGCGGTCGGGGTCGCTGCAACGCGTCAGGTCGAACAGGCCGGCATGGGCCGGTTCCACCTTGGCCAGGCGGTTGGCGAGTTTGGCCTGCCCCTTGCTCGCCCCCAGGCCGATGCAGATGGAGAGGCCCAGGTTGCGACGGATCAGGGCGCGCAGGTGTCGCCCCCAGGCCAGCAGGTCGCCGTCGGCCGGTCGGCTCAGGCGGGCAAAGGCCTCGTCGATCGAATAGATCTCCAGGTCTTCCACCTGCCTCTCCAGCAGACTCATCAGCCGCTGGCTCATGTCGGCGTAGAGGGCGTAGTTGGAGCTGCGCACCACCACGCCATGGCGTTCCAGCTCCCGTTTCGCCTTGAAGAATGGCGTGCCCATGGCGATGCCCAGGGCCCGGGCTTCGGCGCTGCGGGCCACGATGCAGCCGTCGTTGTTGGAGAGCACCACCACCGGTCGGCCGATCAGGGAGGGATCGAGGCTCTGTTCGCAGGAGGCATAGAAGTTGTTGGCATCAATCAGGGCTGTGGCGGCAGGCATGGCGCTGCGTTCTGAGGGCTCAGAGCGGGTGGATCAGAGGGGGTGAATCACATGGATCGCCACCCCCCAGATCTGCACATCACCGCAGCGGTGCAGCTCGAGGGGCGGATAGTCGGGGTTGGCCGCCTCCAGGCGCAGCTGGCCGCGATGGCGGGCCAGGCGTTTGAGGGTGAAGGCGCCATCGAGCACGGCCACCACCACCCGGCCGGGCCTGGGTTCGAGGCTGCGGTCCACCACCAGCAGGTCGCCGTCGTGGATGCCGGCGCCGAGCATCGAATCGCCGCTCACCCGCAGGAAGAAGGTGCTGAGGGGATGGCGAATCAGCTGGTCGTTGAGATCGATGCCCACCTCCACGTAGTCGTCGGCGGGTGAGGGGAATCCCGCCGCGACGCGTTCGCCCGCCAGAGGCAGCAGCAATGGCTGGCGCTGGGCCCGCAGGGGTAGCGCGGCCTGAACAGAGGAGCGATCGACCGCCAAGGGAGACCATCCGACGCACTGAAATAGTACAGATGTTCTCGGGTGATGGTGTGGGTGATCGGTGAGGATGCGCCCATTGGCGTGTTTCCGATGGCTGAGGCTCCCTATCTCGTCGCTCTGGCCCTGATCGAGCAGGAGGGGCGACGGGCGTTGCCTCTGGCCGGTCGCTCGCTCACGGCCGAGGCTGCTGCGGCTGAGCAGCCCGTGGAGGTGGCGCATGCCCTGGCGCTGGAGCTGTTGCTGCGTGTGTGGCAGCGCAGTGATGACGGACCGTTGCGTCGCGCCTGCGGGCTCGACAGTCTGCTGCTGGTGGAGTTGCCGATGGAGCGATTGCCGGAAGACCTGCCGGCCCTCAAGGCCGCCTGGTTGAACACGGGGGATACTTCGGCCTTTCAGGCCGGCCTCCGGGCCATGGCCGGCCGCGGCTGGACCCTGAGCGTCGCCAAATTCCAGCCACTGACGCTGACGGAGTGGTGAGGGGGCTGACCGCGCAGTCTCGCCAGGTCAGGATGGGGGTCGACACCCTTGACGAGCTCTGCCGGCTCCGGGCCGACGTGCTGAAGGGCACGGCACCGAAGCCGCTGGAGCTGGTGCTCGCTGACCTGGTCGAGGCATCCTGAAGCTAGGAGGTGCAGCCATGACCACAACCCCTAGCGCTGCGATCAGCGAAGCCCTGCTGCAGCAGATGGCCGCCGAGATCCAGCAGGAGATTCCAGGGGCTGAGGTGCTTCTGTTTGGCTCTCATGCTCGAGGTGAGGCGGGCCCCGAGTCCGACCTCGACCTGTTGATCACAGCGAACGATGGTTGGCTGGCCCAGCACAGCCGCTTTGAAACCCTCGGTCGGGTTTGGCGCAAACTGGCCTATCACCGCATCCCCATTGATCTGTTGCTCTACTCCCGGAGCCAGGTGGAAGAGCGGCGCCACTGGCTCAGCCACGTGATCGCCAGGGCCTACCGCGAAGGACGGGTGTTGCATGGCCAACCCTGAAGCCCTCGCCCTGCTCAAGATCGCTCGGCGCGACCTCACGGCTGCAGTTCTGCTTCAGGATCCGTCCGCAGATGAAGCCAACTGGGGCTTCCAGATCCAGCAGGCGATCGAGAAGGCCCTCAAGGCCTGGTTGTTGGGCCTCGGTGATGATCCGCCCTTCATCCACAACCTCACTGCGCTTTTTGGACGGCTCACGGATCGAGGCGCCTTCGTGGACCCCTTTTTGCCATTGGAGGCCTTTACGGTTTTCGCTGTGCAGTTTCGCTACGACGCGGCGTTGGAACCGATGAATCTCGATCGGCAGGTCTGGCAGAAGCAAGCCGAGACTTTGGTTGAGCACGTCGCAGCCATCTGTGCAGCGCTGCCATGAGTGGGCTGGCCAAGGCCCCGGAAGACTGGATTCTCGAAGCAGAGGCACGAGGTGGCACCACGGTTCGCATGGAACTTGGGAATCACACGGCACGTTCGATCAACAAGGTGTTCAAGCAATTCACCAGTGGTGACGACTTTGGCTTCACGAAGACCGTCGTTCCTGTTCAGCTAGCTCAATATGGTGACGACAATCTGGTGTCCAGATCACAGGCCAAGCGCCTGATCACCCGCTTTGAGAAGTTTCGAACCGTGGTGCTCGATTTCAAAGGTGTTGTGTTGATCGGGCAGGCGTTCGCCGATGAGGTGTTTCGGGTTTTTGCGCTGGCTCACCCTGAAGTGGAACTGATCCCACTGAATGCCAACAAGGAGGTCCGTCGAATGATTGCTCACGTTCTGGAAGCGGATCGCTGATCGCAGGCACTGTGGCGGTTGGTGAAAGAGGGCTCACCGAGGTGATGTTTCATCCTCCAGCCGTATCGGCGGGTTCTGCTTGACGCAACGGTTGCGCT
>CALGVO010000028.1 GCA_937930135.1 uncultured Synechococcus sp.
CTTGGCGTCGATCCAGAACCACGGCACCGGCCGCAAGGGCATCGGCGCCCGTGACGATCAACCGGTAGGTGAGCGTCACCGCCAGCAGGGGCGCTTCCGGCACCAGCGCACCGAGCCGCAGGATCAGGACCGCCTCAAACACTCCGAGGCCTCCTGGCGCGGCGGGCACAACCAGACCGACAGCCCAGGCGAGTGCAAAGCCCGCCAACCAGAAGCCAGGCGCATGATTGAGGCGCAGGCCGAAGGCCTGCACGCAACACCAGAAACCGGCGAAACGGCAGAACACGAAGAGTAGTTCCATGCCCAGGGGCACCCAGGGGTAGCCACTACGACCACTCCCCAGGTGCTCAGGATCGAGAGCCTCAAGGCCTTCGGCACCGAAAAAGCGCTGCAACTGCTTCCATTTCCCCCGCTCCAGCCGCTGCAGCAGCGGCTCGCGCCAACGGGGCAGCAGCAGCAGGGCGGGCAGGGGCGCCAGCAGAGCCACACCGGCCTGCCAGCCACCAGCGGGCAGCCAGAGCAGGGCGGCCACGACCATCAACAGGGGCTCCAGCAGCACCGAGGCAAGGGCCCGATTCGTGCCAATCCGAGGCTGCAGTTCCCGCAGGCGATCGACGAAATGCCAGACGCCGCCGGGGAGGTATTTGAGGAGGTTGCTGCGCAGATGCAAGGCCACCAGATCCACAGACTCGGCGCCATGGCCAAGCCAGGCGACCAGCACGCGCCAGGCCAGGGCATTGACCACCAGGCTGGCCCAGCTGAGCCCCAGACCAAGCAGGAGCCACCACCAACTGCGCCCAGCGATCGAAAGCTGTTGAAGCCCGCTGAGATGCCCCGCCAGCGTCCAGGCCACAAAAGTCAGGCTCGCCAGGGTGACCCACAGCCGCAGCCCGCCCGGAAGCGCCGGCTTCCAATCCCGCAGCTTCCACATCACCATCGCCATGCCTCCGTGGCTTCAAACCGCGCCGCCTCAGCCAGCACGGTCAGGCGCACCCGATCGATCGACTGACCGGCGCTCTGGCTCAGGCGCTGCAACTCATCGTGTTCCACCTTCACGGTGCACTCTCCCCCCGGGCGCCGAACCTGCTTGACGCGCACCGAGCCCCAGGGGGAAGGGCAATGCCCACCGCGACGCGGCAGCACCCAACGGCCCTGGCGACGCTCGCGCACCCCAAGGGTGGGGCTGCGGGCCAGCCAGATCCGCCGCAGGGCCTCCACATCCTGCGGCCAAAGCAAAGCCGCCAGGGCCAGACCCGGACGCCCCTTCTGCATCAAGGCCGGGGTGGTGGTCACCTCCAGGGCCCCACCCTGACGCAGCGACTCCGCCAGGGCGGCGACATCTTCGGGGCTGGCATCGTCGAGCCAGGCCTCCTGCAGCACCAACTCCTGCCACTGAGCCTCAGCGGCGTCCATCATCGGCAGCGACGGCGGCTCCAGCCCCACGGCTCGGTCGGTGCGGATCAGCCGCAACAGATTGGGTCGGTCGAGCTGCCGGTGCCCGAGCCCGACCCCAAGACCCTCCACCGCAAAGGAAGGCCAAGGCGCAAAGCTATCGGCGAGGACCGCCATCAGCGCCAGACCGGTGGGGGTGGTGAGCTCTCCCTCCGGCTGATCCTCACCTCCCCGGAAGGGAAGGTGATGCTGACGGGCGAGCTCCAGAACGGCGGGAACGGGCACCGGCAACACGCCATGGGCGGTGGCCACCGTCCCCCGGCCGGCGGGTGGCGGCTGACACAGCAACCGATCCGGAGCCAGATGAGTGATGGCCGCGCAGACACCCACCACGTCCACCAGGCTGTCGATCGCACCCACTTCATGGAAATGCACCGCCTCTTCGGGCATGCCATGCACCCGCGCTTCTGCTGACGCAAGGGCAGCGAAGACGCGCAACACCCGTTGCCGCAACGGCTCAGCCAGGGCGGCCGCCTCGAGCTGGGCGCGCAGGTCGCCCCAACAGCGATGGGGCTGGGGGGCGCGGCTGGCCGCCACCTGCAGGCGCAGACCGCGTAAGCCGCCACTGCTGGCCTCCTCCACCGTCAATTGATACTCCCCCGCCAAGCCCAGAGAGGCCAGGGGCTCCTCCACCACCGCCCTGGGCACACCCAGGTCGAAACAGGCCGCCAGCAGCATGTCTCCAGCCAGACCGGTCGGGCAATCGACCAGCAGATCAGCCATGGGCCGCCTCCGTCAGCAGCTGATCACGCAACTGCTCGAGCTGGTCACGCTCCCGCCGCAAGTGCTGATCCACCTCCCGCCTGGCGCGCCGCTGCTCCCGCTGGGCCGTGGGCACATCATGGCCGGAGAGTCCCCAGAGCCGGCCGAGCAGGGCACGATCATCGGCGCCGCCGCGGGCCTGGCCGTAGACCAGGGTCTCCGCAGCGATTCCCGCCTGGAGCACACGGCTCCAGCGGCGCAGATCCTCGAGTGAAAGGCGCACGGAATCGGGAAGCTCAAACTCCGTGGCTCCGTTGCTGCGCAGCCCAGCCTGCAGGCAGGCCTTCGTGCCCACCAGCACGCGCCGGACGGGCATCGCTTCCGCCTGGGCCACCAGCAGATGCCCCGCTTCATGGCAGGCGATTCGCTGCAAACGGGCCCGGCCACCCGGAAGGGTTTCCGCCAGAAGGTGGCCACCCAGCCCCTGCCATTGATAAGCATCCAGAGTGAGCCCGAGCAATCCGGCCCCGAGCCCCAGGGCAATCCAGGCCGGCGACAGGCCCAGCAAAGGACCGAACACGGCGAGACCGGTGGCTCCGGCCACCGCCAGGCCCGCACTGGTGGCAGAAACAGGCGTGGAGGCCATCAGGCGCGGGCCTGCGGGCGCCTGCTGCGCCCTCCCCCTTTACGAGCCCCGCCCCGCCCCTTGCCACCGCGGGTGGGCATGGGTGCGATCAGCTCGTGGGACTCCACGTGCAGCTCCTGCCCCTGACGTCGCACATTGAAGCTGACGAAATGACGCAGCTGATCCAGGGGGATTTCCCCTTTGAGCTGCAGCTTGAACGGCAGGGGGCGACTGCCATCCGCCCGTGGCTTCTGACGCACTTTCACCACCAGATCACCCGTCTCCGGGCGGGTGTAGATCAATTCGCCGCGGATCGAGAAATAGTCGTCACCCTCAGGCAGCGCATCGTCCGAAGCCCCCGGCTGCAGGGTGCTCGGCTCCCAGATCCCGGTGATCTGCAGATGGAGATGGCCCGCATCACGGCAGCGGGGGTACACCACCCACAGATGGGGTGCATCCATGGCGAGGTGGCGACGCATGAGCGTGAGCATGCGCCCCAGCACCACCGCCTCCAGCTCCTGGCCTTCGGCATCGACCAGCACACCACGGGTGAACTGGTCGGCGTCCTCTGGCCTGTAGGTGCCGCGCACGACACCGATGGCCCGGTATTGGAGCGGCTCGGTGACCGGGGGAATCGGATGGTCGCGCATCAGGAAAAGGGGCATCCACAAGCCCGGATCAACTGTAGCCAGGCCGAGGTGACCATCCCACACTGGTCGGCGTCAGCGATGCGAATCAACCGTTGTGGCAGGAGGAAGTGGGCGGACGCGTGCATGGAGCCGCTGGATGCTGGTGGCTGGCCTGACGATCGCCGCTGGCGGTGGCTGGTTGCTCCTCCAGATGGTTCAACCCCCGTCCTTGCAATCCGCCACCCGGGCTCAGCTCGACCAGAAGGTGCAAGACCAGCTCCGACGTCGACGCCGCGAAGCTCTGCCTCCGGACGAGGAACGGCGCTTGCTGGAGCGCCTGATCGCACTGGGTCGAAGCCGCGACGGCATCGCACTGGTGCAGGACCAACTCAAGCAGGATCCGAAAGATTGGCGCTGGCGCCTGCTGCTCAGTGAACTGATGCGACGCTCCGGACAGCAGAACGCCGCCGACCGCGAACTGGCCCTGCTGCTGCGCCTGCATCCCGAGCAGGAGGAGGTTCTCAGGGTGGCGTCTCTGAACGATCTCAACCGCGGCCGCAGCAAGGTGGCGATCGAACGGGTGAAGATCCGCTTCGAGGCCCGGCCCCCAGGGCAACGCCTCAAACTCGGGCTGCTGCTGGCAGATCTGCAACGCCAATCCGGTCAGGTGAAGGACGCCACCACCACCTATCAGCAGTTAGCCAAAGAGAATGGTTCGGATCCACGGCCACTGCTGGCCCTGGCCTTGTTACGCCAGGAGCAGGGCCAGGGCGCGGCAGCTCAGGAGCTGCTGGCTCAGGCGCAACGGCGACAGAGCCCCGAACAAGCCTCGCAGCGCCCCTTGGCCGGCCTGGCCGCTCGCTGGGCCTTGCTGTCGGCGCGGAGCACCACAAATCTGGAGGCGCTCAAGGCTGGGACAAAGGGCCAGGCTGGGCAGGCGCCTCTGTCTGATACCCCTTGAGGGCGGCATCGATGGCGTCGGCGGGATCGGTGGCCTCACTCATGGAGGTCGCCCGCCGCAGACGGTTGATCAGATCCATCGGATTGGTGGCATCCAGCGGACTGGTGCTGTCGTTCTGCCCGGGAAGCGTGTTGTAGATCTCCCGTTCCTGCGGGGTCTGATAGCCGCCCATGGGGCTCTGGGCACGCGCGGCCTCCACGGCCACAGTCAGTCCTGTCAGGGCGAGTCCCAGGAGCATGCCGGTCCTGGGCAGCATCTGAACCGCGCGCATTGTTCTCTGCTTCAGGGACCGCGTAATGCTAAGGGTCACCCAACGAGCCTGAACCTCCGTGCGGATCGCCAGCTGGAACGTCAATTCCGTGCGCACCCGCCTCGATCATGTTCTGAACTGGTTGGACGCTGCCCAGCCCGATCTGCTTTGCCTGCAGGAAACCAAGGTGGACGACCCCCAGTTCCCGCTGGAGGCCTTCACCAGCCGTGGCTGGCAGGCATCCATTCACGGCCAGAAGGCCTACAACGGTGTTGCCCTGGTGAGCCGGACGCCCCTCGAGGATGTGCGCCTTGGCTTTTCCGGTGAACTGGCTGACGAGGAGGCCCAGGAACTCGGCGCGCAGAAACGGGTGATCAGCGCTCTGCTCGATGGCGTGCGCGTGGTGAATCTGTATGTGCCGAACGGATCAAGCCTCAAATCGGACAAGTACCCCTACAAACTGCGTTGGCTCGCCTGCCTGCAGCGCTATCTCCAGCAGCCGCAGCAGCGGGGTGAGCCCCTCTGCGTGGTCGGCGACTTCAACATCGCCCTCGAATCGCGCGACATCCATGACCCGGATCGGCTCACCGGCGGCATCATGGCGAGTGAGCCAGAGCGGGCCGCCCTCAACACCGCCCTCTCCGGCAGCCTGCACGATGTTTTCCGGGTGTTTGAACCCGACGCAGGGCACTGGAGCTGGTGGGATTACCGCAGCGGCGCCTGGGATCGTGACCGGGGCTGGCGCATCGATCACATCTACCTCGGCGACGAGCTTCTCGCCCAGGCCCGGGGCTGCGTGATTCACAAACAGGAGCGGGGGCGGGATCAACCCAGTGACCATGCCCCTGTGGTGGTCGATCTCTGCTGGCCCCCAGAGGAGGACGGCGACGACTGGAACCTTTAGAGCTGGAACCTTTAGAAAGCGACCAGATTCGGATCAGAGCTCGTCAGTTCCACCCGGCGACGGGCCGACTCCGCGCAGCTGGTGGGAGTTGGAAAGATCTTGCCGGGGTTGGCCAGCCCACAGGGATCGAAGCCCAGGCGCACCCGGCGCATCGTTGCCAGATCATCCGGGCTGAACATCCAATCGAGGTAGCAGCGCTTGTCGGCGCCAACGCCATGTTCTCCGGTGATGCTGCCTCCGACATCCAGGCAGGCTCTCAGGATCGCCGCCGCCAACTCCTTGACGCGGCCCCCGACGCCGGGCTCATCGCGTTTGTAGAGAATCAACGGATGGAGATTGCCATCACCCGCGTGGAACACGTTGGCCACCGGCAGGTCATGGTCACGACTGAGGGCGCCAATCGCTGCCAGCACGGCGGGCAGGCTGCTGCGCGGAACGACGCCGTCCTGCACGTAATAAGTAGGAGAGATCTGGCCGACAGCGGCAAACGCTGATTTACGCCCCTTCCAGAGCTGGGCGCGATCGGCCGCGTCGTCAGCCCGACGCACGCCACGAGCCCCCGCCTGACGGCAAAGCGCCGAGGCTCGCTCCGCCGCCACGGCCACTTCGGCAGCCTGACCATCCAGCTCGATCAGGAGCACCGCCGCCGCATCGCGGGGGT
>CALGVO010000029.1 GCA_937930135.1 uncultured Synechococcus sp.
AGTTCCGCCGGATCCATGCCGATCAGGAGTGGCCCGCCGTGGCTTTCGGTTCGCGATAGTCGAGCCCCATCGCATGCACCAGCGGTTGGAACGGCTTGAGGTAGCGGGCCTCGTGGGGTTCGCCCGGCAGCATCCGATTCCAGTAGAGCCAGGGCAGCATCTTGGTTTTCATCAGATACATGCTCCAGCGCTCCTTGGTGGGATCCACCAGGAAGGAACTCACCGGCTTGTTCTCGTAATTGAATTCCGCCATCAGGGTCCGGTTGTAGCCCGTGATCAGGGGGCAGACGGTGTAACCGTCGTAGTGGGCCGTCAGCGGACGCCCCTCCAGCTGAGCGATCAGGTTCGCTGCGGCAATCGGAGCTTCACCACGCACCGCCCCTGCGGTTTTTGAGGTGGGCAGCTTGGCCACATCGCCGAGGCAGAACACATTCGGCCAACCCGGGTGTTGCAGGGTCTGTTTGTCGGCTGCGGCCCATCCGCCGGGGCCCTCGCCAGCCAGGGGGCTGTTGGCCACCACCTCCGGTGCCGTCATCGGCGGCACGGCGTGGAGCATGTCGAAATGGAGCTCCTGCCGGTGGGGCTCGCCCTCCTCGGGGGTCACCTCAAACACCGCCACCTTCTCCTCGCCGCGCACTTCGACGAGATTCCAGCGGAAGCGGGCATCGATGCCGCGACGGGCCACCACCTGCCGGAGCGTGGCGGCATAGGCGGGCACCGAGAAGATGCCAGCGGTGGCGGTGCAGAACATCACCTTGGTGTTCACCCCCACGCCGCTGCGACTCTTGAAGCGGTCATCGGCCATGTACATCACCTTCTGGGGCGCCCCACCGCATTTCACGGGGGTGCCGGGCATGGTGAAGATCGCGGTGCCGCCCTGGAAGGCTTCGATTGTTTCCCAGGTGTAGGGGGCGTAGCGATTGGAGTAGTTGCTGCAGACGCCATTGCGGCCGAGGCTCTCCACCAGGCCGGGAATCCAGTCCCAACGGCATTGCAGCCCGGTGGCCAGCACCATGGCCTCGTAGTGGATGCGCTGACCTGCATCGGTGATCACCGCGTTCTGGTCGGGATCAAACGTGCTGGCCGCCGCCTGGATCCAGGTCACACCCTTGGGAATCAGATCCGCTTCATTGCGGCGGGTGCGCTCCACCGGCATCAGTCCGCCGCCCACCAGGGTCCAGCCGGGTTGATAGAAGTGATCGCTGCTCGGCTCCAGGATCGTGATCTGCAGCGAAGGACGCTGTTTGCGGAGGAGGTTGGCCACGGTGATGCCAGCGGCACCACCGCCCACGATCAACACCTTGGTGGAGACGGTCGCAGGGGAATCAGACATGAACAACCAGCGATACCCAAAAGGTATGCAGGCATGCGC
>CALGVO010000030.1 GCA_937930135.1 uncultured Synechococcus sp.
TCTGCGCATCACCGCGGAAAGGATTGTCTTCGGTGAGAAAGAGCATGCAGTGGCACTCCTTGCGTTCCCGCATCGGCACACAGGGGCAGTTCCAGAAGGCCTGCGACACCTCCGCCTCCTTGTCTTCGTAGTGACGGCAAGGGCAGAGGGCACCACCAAGCTCGTCCTTGTGCCGGGCAAGACCCTTGAGCACCACAGCGGTCACACCGGGATCGCTGCAGAAGTAGGTGCCGGTGCGCTGGGCATAGGTTTCGGCGAACTTCCGGATCACCTCAAGGCTTTCGGCCGTGGGCTCCGGGTTTCCAGCGGACGGGTCGGTCATGAGGCTCGAACGGGAATGCGGATGGCAGGGGCAGAACCAAAACGATGGAGACGACCCACCGGCCAACAGATACGAAACATTCGTGTTTCGTTTCTGGAGCCTAGGGCAAAGGTCCGTCCACCGACGGCTGGGGCCATTCTCACCTGCTGCCGCCAGGGGATGGGATGTCGTCTGCGCACTGACGGAAGCGAAGCCCGTTTCTAGGTTTCGGCGTGAACGACCAAGACTGACCCCATGGCCATCGCCAACCGGTCCATCACCGAGTGGCTGGGGGCCGAAGCAGAGCTGATCCTGCAGGCTCCCGCCAAGGTCGACCAGAAGCGCCTCCATCTACCCGGACCCGACGTCGTCGATCGCTTCGCCCTCTCCGATCGCAGCCCCCAGGTGCTGCGCTGCCTGCAGCAGCTTTATGGCAGTGGACGCCTGGCGAACACCGGCTACCTCTCGATCCTGCCGGTGGATCAGGGCATCGAGCATTCCGCCGCCCACTCCTTCGCCCCGAATCCCGACTATTTCGACAGCGAAGCGATTGTGGAGCTGGCCGTGGAGGCAGGCTGCAACGCCGTCTGTTCCACGCTGGGGGTGCTGGGTTCGGTGGCCCGGCGCTGGGCCCATCGCATTCCCTTCATGGTGAAGCTGAACCACAACCAGCTGCTCACGGCTCCGAACGTGCACGAGCAGATCCTGTTCGCCTCCGTCGACCAGGCCTGGGACATGGGCGCTGTGGCAGTGGGTGCCACCATTTATTTCGGCAGCGACGACTGCAACAGGGAGCTGCAGCAGATCGCCGCCCTGTTTGAGCACGCCCACGACCGGGGCCTGGCCACGGTGCTCTGGTGTTACCTGCGTAATCCGATTTTCAAACAGCCTGAGGCGGACTACCACCTCTCCGCTGACCTCACCGGCCAAGCGGTGCATCTGGGCGTCACCATCGGGGCCGACATCATCAAACAGAAACTGCCCGCCAACAACGGTGGCTACCCGGCCGTCGCCAAGGCCCTGGGCCAGTCGTTCGGCATGACCGACGATCGGATTTACAGCGAGCTCTGCAGCGACAACCCGGTGGATCTCTGCCGCTACCAAGTGCTGAATTGCTACGCCGGCCGGATCGGACTGATCAACAGCGGCGGCGCCTCAGGCAGCGATGACCTGCACGAAGCGATCCGCACCGCCGTCATCAACAAGCGTGCCGGCGGCAGCGGTCTGATCATGGGCCGTAAGGCCTTTCAGAAGCCGCGCGCCGAAGGCGTCAGCCTGATCCAGGCGGTGCAGGACGTGTATCTGAGCCCCGAGGTCACCATCGCCTGATCCCGCCATGGCCGGACCCGTCAACCGCCGAAATGGCGTGGCATCGTGTGAGCACGACGTTTGACCCATGGGCGCACACGCTCAGGCTCCCACCCGTGAAACCACCCTCACCCTGCTGTTGCGGCAGGGTGAGATGAGTGCGGCCCATCTTGCCGAGCAGCTTGGGATTTCGGTGCAGGCGATGCGCCGCCACCTGCGCAGCCTTGAGGACGACGGCCTGGTGGAGTCGAAACCGATGCCGGTGGGCCCTGGTCGCCCCTCCAATCTCTGGTGCCTCACAAGCCGCGGCCGGCAGCATTTCCCCGACGGCAGTGAACACTTCGCCCTCGGACTGCTCAACTCGATGGCAGCCACCCTCTCTCCGGAAGCCATGGCGTCACTGCTCAGCCAGCAGGCGCTCGAAAAAGCGAGTCGCTATCGGCAGCGGGTCGGCTCAGGTCCATTGAAGGACCGCATTGCAGCCCTTGCAGACCTGCGGCGCCAGGAGGGCTACGTCACCGAGCTGACCCGCGATCCCGACAGCAAGGGCTGGTTGCTGAGCGAATTCCACTGCTCCGTGCAGCGCATCGCCGAGGAATATCCGGCGCTGTGCGACCAGGAGCTCCAGCTGATCCGCCACACCTTCCCCGACTGCCGCGTGGAACGGGTGCACTGGCGACTGGAGAAGGGCCATTCCTGCGGTTTCCGCATCAGTCCGCACCATGGCTGAGGCGTCCGCAGGGACGACCAGTCCTCTCGATAGCGATGCGATCGCCCGAATCGATGCCACCCAGCTACCGATGCGGGAGCGCCATCACCTGCGGCTGATCGCCCATTGCCTCGCCAGTTTTCAACACATGGCCGGCGCCACGCCACAGGGACCGCTGCCCTCGGCGCAGCAACAGCAGGCCTGGATCCAACGCCAACCGCCCCTGCTGGGTGATCCCGGCTTCGCGCAGCTGCTGCTCAAGCAGTTCGCCAGCGCCGCCCGTCAACTCGAGGAACTGGCGGAGCAGCGTCAGTGCACACCCCTGGAACTGACCCTGGAGGATCTGATCGCCGAAGCGGAACGTCTCCACCGGCTGCGATCATCCTGAATGGCCGAGATGCCCGTCCGCGACGCTCCATGACCCTCGTCATCCCCGACGCCCTCAGCTTCTTTCAGCAGAGCAGTGGCCGCTGGCGCTCCCAGCGCAGCGTGCATCACCTGCTCCATCGCCGCGCCGAAGCGGGCGGCTCGCTGA
>CALGVO010000031.1 GCA_937930135.1 uncultured Synechococcus sp.
GCGCCACCGCAAACGTCGCGTGCTGCAGCCCTCCCTGCTGCTGGCGATCGCAGCAGCATTGGCGCCAGGACGGGAGCTGTTTCTGCAAAGCGATGTGCTCGAGGTGATCGAGCCGATGGTGCAGCTCACCGAACTGAGCGGCGCCTTCTCCAGGCCCCCAGGCGATGCCACGCCATGGCGCGGCGCCAACCCGTTGCCCGTGGGCACGGAGCGGGAGCGCTATGTGCTCGCCCAAAACCTGCCGGTGTACCGGGTGCTGTTCCGGCGCAACGCCCAGCCGCTCCCGGAACGCGCCGAGCTCGAAACGGAGTGGGAACGGGTCGATAATCCCGCAGACGACGCTCCGGGCACTCCCGATGGCTGAGGCTTCGGCCCCCACCCCCTGGCTCCTGCGCTGGCAGGGCCTGCTGCCCAGCCCGCCAGGGCTGCAACAACGGCTCAGCCTCTGGGCCGGCTGGATTCTGATCGCACTGCTCACCGGACTGCCGTGGATCAGTCGCACCGGGCTCGGCCTGGTGATCCTGGCCGCAGGAGCGCTCTGGCTGCTCTGGAGCGCCACCCAGCCGCCGGGTCGCCTCGGGGCCATCAACCTCTGGCTGCTGCTCTTTCTGGCCATGGCCGTCCTGGCCACCGGGCTCTCGCCGGTGCCCCTGGCCGCCGCCAAAGGCCTGGCCAAGCTGCTCAGTTACCTCGGCGTCTACGCCCTGATGCAACGGTTGCTGGCGGCACACCCCCTCTGGTGGGATCGCCTCGTCGCCGCCCTGCTGGCGGGCGAACTGGCCACCAGCGTATCCGCGCTGCGGCAGCTCTACGGCCCTACGGAGGAACTGGCCCGCTGGGCCGATCCGAACTCGGTGGCGGAAGGCACCATCCGGGTCTACGGCCCCCTCGGCAATCCCAACCTGCTGGCGGGCTATCTGGTGCCGATCCTGCCCCTGGCCCTCGTAGCCCTGCTGCGCTGGCAGGGATGGGGTCAACGGCTGTTCGCGGGCATGGCCCTGGGCCTGGGTGCTGCCGCCACCCTGTTCAGTTACAGCCGCGGCGGCTGGCTGGGCATGCTCGCCGCACTTGGGTTGGTCGTGCTGCTTCTGCTGCTGCGGGCGATCCGCGACTGGCCACCCCTCTGGCGGCGCCTGCTTCCCCTCGCTCTCCTGGTGGCGGCAACCATGCTGATCGTGTTGGCGGCCACCAAGATCGAACCGATCCGCACCCGGGTGGCCAGCCTGCTGGCGGGGCGAGGCGACAGCTCCAACAACTTCCGCATCAACGTGTGGCTGGCCGCACTCGAGATGATTCAGGACAGGCCCTGGATCGGCATCGGCCCGGGCAATGACGCCTTCAACAGCATCTATCCGCTGTACCAACAACCCAAGTTCAATGCTCTGAGTGCCTACTCCGTGCCGTTGGAGATCCTGGTGGAAACCGGCGTTCCCGGCCTGATTGCCTGTCTCGGACTCGCCTGGTGCAGCCTGCGGCAAGGCCTGGCCGGTCTGCGCGAGCGCGGCGCCTTCAGCCTGCCCCGACTGGCCTGCCTCGCCGCCATCGCCGGCCTGCTGGTGCAGGGTGCCACCGACACGATCTTCTTCCGGCCGGAGGTGCAGATCATCGGTTGGTTCTGCCTGGCGAGCCTGGCCCAACCCCTCAGCCACGCCAGCGATCAGAACGGCACCGATCAAGCAGCAACCGATCCAACGGCTGCCCCAGACCGCGCATGACTGCTGTGATCCTGGCGGGCTTCGATGCCGGCCAGACCTCCTGCCGCTGCCGGCTCCGCCGCTGGGACAGCCGCAGGAACCGCTGGCAGGACCTCGCCGACGGGCGTGGCTCCCCCGTGTCGCATCTGGACGCTGAGGGTGGCGAGGACCGCTTTCGGGCGGCACTGCGCAGCAGCCTTCACGCCGCCTGGGCGGCGGCTGAGGCGGAAGCGCCCGGGTCGGTCACCGCCACGCCCGCGCTGGCAGCAGCCGCCATCGGCGCCAGTGGCCTGGAGCAGGGCACGGCCCTGCAGGCCCGCGCCCAGAATCTGATGGCGGCGGAACTGACGCTGCCGCCGCACCGCTGCCTGGCGACCGGGGATGAACGCACGGCACTCCACGGCGCCTTTCCTGATGCGGCGGGGATCGTGCTCATCAGCGGCACCGGCATGATCTGCCTGGGCCGGAACAGTCAGGGAGAGGAGGCGCGCAGCGGTGGCTGGGGCTGGATGCTGGATGGCGGCGGTGGGGCCTTCGATCTGGGGCA
>CALGVO010000032.1 GCA_937930135.1 uncultured Synechococcus sp.
CATGTGAGACGTTTGGTGAGATGTTTGGCCCTACAGCCTGGCACGGCCTGTCAGGAGTAGTCGGCCGCTGGCAGCCTTAAAGTTAGTTCCAGACTGGATTTTGGGGGGATTTCTCAGTCCTGGACTGCAAGCGGGTGACCGGGCTCGAACCGGCGACGTTCAGCTTGGGAAGCTGACATTCTACCACTGAATTACACCCGCATGAGCGGCAGTGTATGTCACTGCCGCCGGATTTTCGGTAATGTTCAGTCTTGCAGCGCTTCAGCTGCCGCCGCAACGCCGGCTCCCATGCTGCCCTTGTGCAGACCCAGCGCATGGAGTGTGGCTTCGATCGCCGACACGGCGGTGAGCACATCGCGATCGCAGACGAAGCCGAGGTGCCCGATTCGGAACACCTGGCCCTTGAGATGGTCCTGGCCACCGGCCAGAAGGATATCGAAGCGATCTTTCACGGCCTTGCGCAGTTGCTCGGCGTCGAGGCCTTCTGGGGCCACGGCCGTGATCGCCGGGCTGCCATGACCTTCAGCGGCATATAGGCGCAGACCAATGGCTTTCATGCCGGCCTGGGCGGCGGCCCGATGGCGGGCATGACGGGCGAAGATCGCCTCCAGGCCTTCAGCCTGCATCATCTCCAGGGCCGCTTCCAGGGCGAAATAGAGGTTGACCGCTGGTGTGAACGGGTTGCTGTGTTTCGCCGCTGTTTTCCGATACGGACCCAGATCGAGATAGAACTTGGGCAGATCGGAGCGCTCGTAGGCCTGCCAGGCTCGCTCGCTCATGGCCACGAAGCTCAACCCTGGCGGCATCATGTAGCCCTTCTGGGAGCCAGAGGCCACCACATCCAGGCCCCAGGCATCCATCGGCACGTCGCTGGCCCCCAGGCTGGTGACACAGTCGGCGATGGTGAGTGCCGTGCCGTGGGCCTTCACATGGGCGCTGATCGCCTCCAGGTCGTTGATCACCCCGGTTGAGGTTTCCGAATGGGTGAGGATCACGGCGCGGATCTCTTTCTGCGTGTCTGCTTCCAGAGCGTTGCGGAAAGCCTCCGGATCGAGGGGCTGCCCCCAGTCGGCCTTGATCACCTCCACGTTGAGCCCATAGGCGCGGGCCACTTTCACCCAGCGTTCCCCGAACTTGCCGTTGTCACCGCAGAGCACGCGATCACCGTGGCTGAGGGTGTTGATGATTCCCGCTTCCATCGCTGCGGTGCCGCTGCCCGTGATCACGAGCACATCGCCGCTGGTCTGATGCAGCCAACGCAACTGCTCGGTGGTGCGTTGCACCACGGCCTGGAACTCACCGCTGCGGTGTCCGATCGGATGCCGGCCCATGGCCTTGAGCACCGTCTCGGGCACCGGGGTCGGCCCGGGGATCATCAGGGTGAGCTTGTCCTGCACGGGCCTCGGATCGAGAATCAGTCATTGTAAAAAATGACCACAGGCCGCCTGTTGCAACGCGAACACCCATGGCCGAGGCCCCCCGCATGGATCCGTCTGGCCTGACCCTCCCGGTGTGGGTGGCGGCAGCGGCGCGGGCTGCTCTCCAGTGCCTGCTGGGGATGCCGGTAGAGGAGACGCAGGTGTTGACGCTGCCCGATCGCAGCGAGCCCCTGCGCGTGCCGGTGCAGTCGGTCGCTCCCCTCGCCCAGGGTGAGCAGGCTCTGGCGATCAGCCTGTGTGATCCCGGCCCGGGGCTTGACCTGACCCGGGGTCTGGAGATCTGGGTGCGGCTCTGCTGGCAGCAGCCGGCGCCGATCGAAACGGAGGGCGACGACTGGTTGGAGCTGGTGGCCGGGGAAGGGGTGGGCCGGATGGAGTCCGATCAGCGGCTCTGTATCTCCTCCTTCGCCCGCCAGTTACTGCAACGGAATCTGCAGCCGTTGTTGCCCCGGGGCCGCGCCCTGAGGCTCGAGGTGATCTTGCCGGCCGGCCGGGCCCTGGCGGAGCGCACCAGCAATGCCGCCTTCGGGGTGGTGGATGGACTTGCCCTGATCGGCACCCAGGCCCAGGTGCAGGCCAGTGCCTCACCCGACCAGCTCAAGGCGACGCTCGAGCAGCTCAAGCAACTCACCCGGGCTGCCGTTTTTGAGGGCGGTCTGGTGGTGGTGATCGGCGAAAACGGTCTCGATCTCGCCCGCAGCAGCGGTCTGGCGGATCGGGTGCCTGTGCTCAAGGTGGGCAACTGGATCGGTCCGGTGTTGGTGGCGGCGGCGGAAGCGGACGTTCAGGAGCTGTTGCTGCTGGGCTATCACGGCAAGTTGATCAAACTGGCCGGTGGAATCTTCCACACCCATCACCACCTGGCCGATGGCCGCCTCGAGGTGTTGGTTGCCCTGGCGGTGCGTGAGGGCTGGGCCACGGAACACCTGCAGCACCTGCTCCAGCTCCCATCCCTTGAGGCGGCTTTCCTGGCCTTGTCGGAGTGCGACCCTGAGGCGGCCGGTGCGTTGTGGCAGGCGATCGCTGCCACTGTGGAGCAGCGCAGCCGCACCTACCTGGAGCGTTATGGCCGTTGGCCGTTGCGGATCGGCGCCGCCCTGTTCGATCGTTCCCGTCGCCTGCGCTGGGCCGGGCCCGAGGGCCTGCGCCTGCTGAACCGTTGGGGTGGTGATGTGCAGAGGCCGATCTGAGCCCTTCATTACGCTGAAGATCACGACGGTCGTCCTGATTCGACCCACCTGCCGAGATGTCCTCAACCCAGTCCGATGGCCAGCGCAAGCCGGCCATCGTCATTCTTGATTTCGGTTCCCAATACTCCGAGCTGATCGCCCGGCGCGTGCGTGAAACCGAGGTGTATTCGGTGGTGTTGGGCTACAGCACCTCCGCCGAAGAGCTTCGCGAACTGGCGCCGAAGGGAATCATTCTCAGTGGTGGCCCCAGTTCGGTGTATGCGGAGGGGGCTCCCCTCTGTGATCCGGCGCTCTGGAGCCTGGGGGTCCCGGTGCTCGGCGTCTGCTACGGCATGCAGCTGATGGTGCAGCAGCTGGGAGGCCGCGTCGAGGCGGCCACCGGCAAAGCGGAATACGGCAAGGCGCCTCTGGTGGTGGATGACCCCACCGACCTGCTCACGAATGTGGACGACGGCTCGACGATGTGGATGAGCCATGGCGATTCCGTTGAGGCGTTGCCGCAAGGATTTGCGGGCCTCGCCCACACGGCCAACACGCCGATGGCGGCCGTGGCCGACCATCAACGCCGGCTTTACGGCGTGCAGTTTCACCCCGAAGTGGTGCATTCCACCTGCGGGATGGCCCTGATCCGCAATTTTGTTTATCACATCTGCGGTTGTGACCCCGACTGGACCACGGCGGCCTTCATTGAAGAGGCGGTGCGGCTGGTGCGGGAGCAGGTCGGTGAGAAGCGGGTGCTGTTGGCCCTGTCGGGTGGAGTGGATTCCTCCACGTTGGCCTTTCTGCTCAAGAAAGCGATCGGCGATCAACTCACCTGCATGTTCATCGATCAGGGGTTCATGCGGAAGGGGGAGCCCGAGTTCCTCATGGATTTCTTCGATCGCAAGTTCAATATTCACGTGGAGTACATCAACGCGCGCAAGCGCTTTCTCGACAAACTCGCCGGCATCACCGATCCCGAGGACAAGCGCAAGATCATCGGCACGGAGTTCATCCGGGTGTTCGAGGAGGAGAGCAAGCGCCTTGGCCCCTTCGATTACCTCGCCCAGGGCACCCTGTATCCGGATGTGATCGAGAGTGCCGGCACCAACATTGATCCCAAGACCGGCGAACGGGTGGCCGTGAAGATCAAGAGCCACCACAACGTGGGCGGTTTGCCGAAGGATCTGCAGTTCAAGTTGGTGGAGCCGCTGCGGAAGCTGTTCAAAGATGAGGTGCGCAAGGTGGGCCGCAGCCTCGGTCTGCCGGAGGAGATCGTGCGTCGCCATCCCTTCCCCGGGCCGGGCCTGGCCATCCGCATTCTCGGTGAGGTCACCGATGAGAAGCTCGACTGCCTGCGCGATGCCGATCTGATCGTGCGTGAGGAGATCAAGGAGGCTGGTCTGTATCACGAGATCTGGCAGGCCTTTGCCGTCTTGCTGCCCGTCCGCTCCGTGGGTGTGATGGGCGACAAGCGCACCTATGCCTGGCCGATCGTGCTGCGCTGCGTGTCGAGCGAAGACGGCATGACCGCGGATTGGTCGCGCCTGCCGCCGGAGTTGCTGGAGCGGATCTCCAACCGGATCGTCAATGAGGTGAAGGGGGTGAACCGGGTGGTGCTCGACATCACCAGCAAGCCGCCCGGAACGATCGAGTGGGAATGAGCTGACGGGGCTGGTGATCATGGTCCATCGTCGATACCCTGAGCTCCCGGCCTGAATGTGTTGTGACCGCTGCCCAACAGCAGGACCTGCAGCTGCAGCGGCGTCTGCAGCAGGACAGCATTCAGCTGGCCGGAAAGTCGATTTACATCAATCCCTTTCTCTACTGGCGACGCTTCGACAGCAACACGGATCGCTGGCTGCGGGAACCCGGCCAGCTGAGTGAGGAGCAGATCCAAGCCAACCGGGGGCGCTTTTACCCCGAACTTGCCTGGGATCTGCTCGACGAGGACTCCGTACGCATCAAGGACGGCGCTGTGGAGATGTTCCTCAAGAGCCTGGATCTGATCAGCACCTTCCATCCGGAGCTCACAGCCGGCCAGCTGCTGGAGGTGGAGCGCAAGATGGCGGTCACCAAGAAGCGTTCCTTTGAGCGCTGGGTGGAGAAGTCGTATCGCCGGCGTTTTAAACAGGAGCAGCACGAGCGCCGGCGTTTCGCCCGCGATCGTTTTCTGAGGGGCTGGCGAGAATGGCTGGCTCTTGACATGACCCATCAGGCGATCGCCCCGCTGCTGGCACTGGTGGTGCTGGCGGCGGTCGGTGGCTGGACGCTTGGAGTCTCTCGGTCCAGCTGCCCCACATTGATGCTGCCTGCAGAGCAGACTGGAATGCGCTGATCGCCACCGGGCCCATGGCCGACTCCCGACCCTTCGATGCTGCGCGGCTGGCCCTGATGCAGGACGTGTTGCCGGTGGGCCTGGCTCTGCTGAATCGGGTGCGTCGTGGTGGACCCAAGCGGGTGGTGGAGACTTTCACGACCTCACCCGAGCCGTTCACCGATCTGCGCGCGGAGGGGGAACCGGCGGCGCGTGAAGTGCGTGAACGCCTCGATCAGGTGAGCCCTGGTCTGGGCAATCCGGTGCTGGAGGTGGCCGTTGAAGTGGAGGAGAATGTGGACGATGATCGGCTGGCCCTGCAGGAAGCCCTGACCAGGATGGAGCAGCGCCTTGAGCAGTTGCGGCGGCGGCTTGCCGCCTGAAGGAAGGCTTGGTCTGATCCCGTTATGACACGCAGCATCGGCAGTCGGGAGGGGCATCGTCACAGCGGCATGCGTCAGCAACCGCTGGTGTTGCTGGCGGTGGTGCTGCTGTTCTGCGGAGCGATGCTCACCCGTCTCACCTGGTTGCAGGTGCTCGAAGGAGCCCATTACAAGGAGCTCGCCGATGAGAATCGGATTCGCCTGGTGCCACGCTCACCGATTCGGGGCCGCCTGCTTGATCGCCATGGCAAGGTGCTGGCATCGAGCAGGCTCACCTATTCGCTGTATCTGGAGCCACGCCTGGTGGATGAAGCCAGCTGGCCGGATCTCCGCGACCGCCTCGCCCGTCTCCTCAACCTCTCAGCGCAGGATCTCGACGCTCGCCGCGGCCGTGGCGTCGATCGTGATGGCTATCGGATCACCCTGGCCACCGACCTGAAATCCGAGCAGGTGTTGCGCTTCCGAGAACAGTCTTCCGCCCTGAATGGCGCCCAGGTGGATGTGGACATTCTGCGCCACTACCCGCATGGATCGCTGGCCTCCCATGCCCTTGGTTACACCCAGCCGATCACTGAGGAAGAATACGAGCAGCTTGAAGAGAAGGGTTACAAGATCCGCGACAGGATCGGCCGCACCGGTGTGGAGGCGGCTTACGAGAGCTGGTTGCGCGGTAAGTGGGGCGGCCAGATGCTCGAGGTCAATGCCATGGGCGAAGTGCAGCGCAGTCTTGGTGACCGTCCTTCCGAGGCCGGGAAGGATCTCACGCTCACACTCGATCTCGATCTGCAGAAGGTGGCTGAGCAGGCGCTGGCGGATAAACCCGGCGGTGCGATTGTGGCCATGGATCCCCGCACCGGCGCGGTGCTGGCTCTGGCGAGCAAACCCAACTTCGACCCCAACTTCTTCTCCAAGCTGGTGACCACCCAGAAGGAGTACGACGCCCTCTTCTCCAACCCCGCCAAGCCTCTGCTCAGTCGGGCCATGAACCCTTACGACCCCGGCAGCACCTGGAAACCGGTGACAGCGATGGCCGGTATGGAATCGGGCAAGTTTCCTCCCGACACCAAGCTCAATACCGTGGCCTGCATCACCTATGGCGGCCACTGCTTCCCGGATCACAACGGTGCCGGTTTCGGCCGCATCGGCTATGCCGATGCCCTTCGCTTCTCCAGCAACACTTTTTTTTATCAGGTGGGTGTGGGTGTGGGCTCCCGTGCTTTGAAGAAAGCAGCCACCCAGCTCGGTTTCGGTGGTAAGAGCGGGATTGAGATCGGCTGGGAGGAAAGTGTGGGTCTGGTGGGCGATGAAGACTGGGCCGCCACCGGGCGGGGTTGGGCTCAACCGGGCACCACCCCCTGGATTCCGGAAGACATGGCCAGCGCCTCCATCGGTCAGTCGGTGGTGCAGATCACGCCGCTGCAGCTGGCACGCGCTTATGCCGTGTTTGCCAACGGTGGTTGGTTGGTCACGCCCCATCTGGCCGATCAGGGGCTCGACTGGACCGCTCCCTCCCGGCGCACCAAGGTGGAGATGAAACCCTCCACCCTTGCCAAGATCCGAGAGGGTTTGCGCAAGGTGGTTTCTGATGGCACCGGCTATGGCCTCAATGGTCCCGGTCTTCCCCCGGCGGGTGGAAAAACCGGCACGGCGGAAGACAGCACGGGCGGACCTGACCATGCCTGGTTCGCCACCTATGCCCCCTACCCCGAAGGCGAGATCGTGA
>CALGVO010000033.1 GCA_937930135.1 uncultured Synechococcus sp.
GAACCCGAACCCGAACCCGAACCGGACCTTGAAACGGAGCCGGCGCTGGCCAGGGAAACCGAGCCAGATCTCGCACCGGAGCTCGAACAGGAGCTCGAAGCGGAGATGGCCCCTGAGGATGTCCTTGAAACTCAAGAAGACTCCAGCGCCGCCCCCCTCCAGCGCGCCGAGCCACCACCGCGGCAGCCGACCACCAGCCTGGGAGGATCAGCGCGGGAGCTGTTGAATCCAGACGGCACCCAGCGTTGACCCTCGACCCTGCCGTTCTGAACGCCGCTTCCCCGTCACCGACCCGGGCCCCAAAGCCCTGCCTGGCTCTGGGGCTCTCCAGCCATGCCCTTCCCCTGCTGCAACGCCTTCAACAAGCCGGAGAAGCCCACTGGATCGCCCTTACGCCTCAGGCGGCAGCCTCTCTGCCCAGCCCACCGGCCGGCCTCCTGATCGGTACCGCGGCTGATCTGCTGGCGAGCCACTGGGATCAATGCAGCGGACTGATCCTGATTGGGGCCGTGGGAGCAGCCACCCGCCTCGTGGCACCCCTGTTATCCGACAAGGACACCGATCCGGCGGTGCTCGTTCTGGATGCGGAAGGTGGCCAGGTGATTCCCCTCCTCGGCAGCCATCGCGCCGGCGCTGAACTGTGGGCCCATGGTCTGGCCGCTGCGCTGAACGGGAAGGCGGTGATCACGGGCGACAGCGCCAGCCACGACCGCCTGGCCCTGGATGGTTTCGGCGAGGCCTGGGGCTGGCAGCGCAGCGGCAGTGGCAGCCGCTGGAGCGCCCTGATGATTGAGCGAGCGCAGAGCCGCAGCAGCCGTGTCCTGCAGACCGCCGGCAGCCCGCTCTGGCGTCAGGCGCCAGGGGCTCAACTCAACTGCAGCGCTCCTGATGAGGTATCCGAGGCGGATCTGACCATCGGCCCTGAGCAGCGCCGCGACGACGGCTGTGCCTGGCATCCCGCCTGCCTCTGGCTGGGGGTGGGCTGCGAAAGGGACACCAGCCTGAGCCTCATCTCCAGGGCAATCGAACGGTCGCTGGAAGCCGCCGGCCTGGCGATCGAAGCGGTGGCCGGCCTGAGCAGCATCGATCGCAAAGGCGATGAACCAGCCCTGATCGCCCTGGCGCAGCAGCGCAGCTGGCCCCTGCGCCTGCACAGCGCTGAAGCACTGGCGGCCGTGGCGGTGCCCACCCCATCCGACGTCGTGGCAGCGGAGATGGGCACGGCATCGGTGGCAGAAGCCGCGGCCCTTCTCGCTGCAGGTGAACAGGGCCAACTACGGCAGGCCAAAACGATCGAAAAACCGCTGAGCAGCGAGGAGCGGGGTGCCGCCACAGTGGCAATCGCCCAGGCGGCCCTGCCCCAGGCTCCCCAGCGGGGGCAGCTCCATCTGATCGGCAGCGGTCCTGGAGATCTGAACCTCCTCACTCCCGAGGCCCGACGTGCCCTGGCCCAGTGCAGCGTCTGGGTGGGCTACAGCCTTTATCTCGACCTGCTGGAACCCTTGCGGCGCTGCGATCAGGTGCGCCTGGATGGCCAGCTCACCCGGGAACGGGAACGCTGCGCCCAGGCGCTGGACCTGGCCCGGCAGGGCGTGCGGGTGGCGTTGGTGTCCTCTGGCGACAGCGGCATCTACGGCATGGCCGGACTGGCCCTGGAGCTCTGGCTGGCCCTGCCGGACTGCGAGCGACCCGCCTTTGCCGTGCACCCCGGCATCTCCGCCCTGCAGCTGGCGGCAGCCCGGGCGGGAGCCCCCCTGATGCACGACTTCTGCACGATCAGCCTCAGTGATCGCCTCACCCCCTGGCCCGTGATCGAACGACGGCTGGAGGCCGCCGCCAGGGGCGATTTCGTCGTGGCGCTTTACAACCCCCGCTCCCGGGATCGGGACTGGCAACTGGCCCGGGCCCGGGACCTGCTGCTGGCGGAACGGAGCGCAACCACGCCCGTGCTGCTGGCCCGCCAGCTCGGCCGCCCGGAGGAGAGCCTGCGTCACACCACTCTGGGCGCACTCAATCCAGACGAGGTCGACATGCTGACGGTGTTGCTGGTGGGCAACAGCAGCACCTACATCGCCTCGGATCGGATGGTGACGCCGAGGGGGTATCCCGGCGCTGCCCTGAGCTGATCGTCATGCAGTCGGGATGACAGGATTCGAACCTGCGGCCCCTTCGTCCCGAACGAAGTGCGCTACCAAGCTGCGCTACATCCCGATGGCCCGACTGTAGAAGATGACCTCCGCCTTGAAACCTGAGTGGCTGCGCGTCAAAGCGCCGCAGCGGGAACGGATCGGCGCCGTGGCCGATCTGCTGCTCGATCTCAGGCTCAACACGGTCTGCCAGGAAGCGAGCTGCCCCAACATCGGCGAGTGCTTCGCCGGCGGCACCGCCACATTTCTGATCATGGGGCCGGGCTGCACCCGCGCCTGCCCCTACTGCGACATCGATTTCGACAAGAGCGTGCGGGCGCTCGACCCCACCGAACCGGAGCGGCTCGGAGAGGCGGTGGCCCGTCTGGGCTTGCGCCATGTGGTGATCACCTCGGTGAACCGCGACGATCTCGGCGATGGCGGCGCCTCCCAGTTCGTCGCCTGCATCCGACAGGTGCGGCAGCGCTCTCCCCTCACCACGATCGAACTGCTGATTCCTGATTTCTGTGGCAACTGGAACGCCCTGGCCACCGTGATGGACGCCGGGCCCGATGTGCTGAACCACAACATCGAAACCGTTCCAGGCCTCTACAAAAGGGCGCGACCGCAGGGGGAGTACAGCCGCTCGCTGGAGCTGCTGCACCGCGTTCGGGAGGGCTGGCCGAAGGCCTACAGCAAATCAGGCCTGATGGTGGGGCTGGGGGAAACCGATGCCGAGGTGCGCGAGACGCTGGCCGACCTGCGGCGCCATGCGGTCGACATCGTCACCATCGGCCAGTACCTCTCGCCTGGGCCCAAGCATCTGCCGGTGCAGCGGTTCGTGACCCCGGAGCAATTCGAGAGCTTCCGCCGGCATGGTGAAGACCAGCTCGGCTTTCTGCAGGTGGTGAGCAGCCCTCTGACGCGCAGCAGTTATCACGCGGCAGAGGTTCAACGGCTGATGGCCAGTCACCCACGCTGAGCGTCTGGACTGACAAGCCCTTGCCCCAACCAGGCGGCTTCTTCACGGGCCGACGGGTAGAGCCGGCGCAGCTGCTCCAGGCTTTCCGGACCACCCCGATCGAGCAGACGGCGATAGCGGCGCAGCGACGACTGGGGGAAGAGAAGCACCCCGGACAACAGCGCCAGGCCGCTTCCCAGCAGGTAGTCGATCCAGCGATTCGGGACGTACCAGGCCACGAGCGGCCCATAGCCGGCAAACGCCACACCGCTGGAGATCAGGGCCGTGCGCAGGTAGGGGCCGAGATTCAGGGCAGCCACCAGGGCCGCCGTGCCACCCATGGCCAACCCCACAGCCACGCTGTTGAGACCGATGGTGTTGAACACCAGCAGGGGCATCAACACCCCCAGGCTCACCCCCACCATCCGGTCGCGCACCCGGGCCAGGGTGGCGCCGATGCTGTCGTTGAGCAGCAGCACCACACCGAAATAAAGGTATTTGGGGGTCTGCGTTCCCAGGCCAACGCCGATCGCCAGGGCGAACGCCGCCAGCACGAGCTTGCGCCAATAGCTCCAGCTGGCGAAAGCCAGGCGGTAACGCTCCGCCAGAGGCCAATCCTCCCCCTCCGGCCCGCTGGGCGGTGCCGGGGCGCCATAGCCCGATGGCGTCAATCCCCACTGCAGTGCGGTGCCAACGGCCAACCCGAGGGCGATCGCCTCCAGCTCATGCCCCCAGTCAGCCCAGGTGGCGGACAGATCGAGCAGAGGCAGCACGCCGGCGGCCGCCACCGCGTTGGTGAGCAGGGCAAGCTTGGCCGGCAGTGCCACAGCGAGCAGCTGCATCACCACGCCGACGATGCCGAACCACCACACCTCAGGAGCGGCAGGGAACATCATCCGCACACTGAGCCCCACAGCCATGGCGACAGTGGCGATCACCAGCAGCACCGGATAGAGCAGCGCAGGCCAGCGGCAGAAATCAGGACGCACCACCAACACGGCGACCACCACGCCGTAAGCGGCGGCGATGTCACCCAGACCGATCGTGAGGCAGATCAGCCGCGTCAGACTGGCGGCGAGGCCGATCGCCAGTGCCGCCCGCAAACCGAGCCGCTGGGCTTCAGTCGTCATCGGGCCCCGCCGGATCGCGCTTGAGCGCCTGCACCCAGCCCACCAACAGCACGATCAGCAGCAGCGCCAACCAGAACCAGAGCCGCGGTGCCGTGCTGGCCACCGTGATCGTCAGCAACACAAGGGCGACCCAAGGGGCCGGCTGGCGCAGGGCGCTCAGCCAACCGGAGGAGGCAAGAGAACGACGGGGCATGGTGAGGCTCGAGGCTTGAAGGGGTCAGCGATTGATGCCGGCCATCCAGCGCAGGAACGGCAGGGTGTAGCTCAGCAGGGAGCGTCGTTCCACAGGCGCCTTGGCTTCAGCGGGCTGACCATCGTCAAAACGCAGATCCGGCCCCTGGCCACCACTCCAGCGCAATCCGGAGGGGGTTGGCGCCGACTCCAACTCCACCCGCACGAGCATCAGCGGCGCTGTGGCCTTACCCGGAAGAATCGCCAGCGGGTCTCCACCATCGCCATAGGCTTCCTGCCGGGCCCGCGCCACCAGCGACGCCGCCAGATCGGCATCGCCCACCACACTGGTGAGAGCAGCCACATCCAGCGGTGTGGGCGAAATCGCCTTGATGCGGCCCTCCACGCCGCCGTAGCGCTGAGCCGTGCCGCCGTATTGATTGCGGCTCTGCAGGATCGGCTCGATCTCGATCGCGGCGCCGACCCGAAGCCGGGTGGCATCCGCCTCGGTAAACAGCGCCATCGCCTGCCTCGATGCCGCACGGGGCCGCTCCAGAGCCAATGTGCCCAGGCGCTCGCCAGACAGCACGGGCTGGCCCTCCTCCACAGCCCAGCTCACCAACCGGCCGGGCTCGGGAGCGCGCAGCTCCAGCGACTGAGCCTGGGCCTCCAGCTCAGCCCGGGCCGCCCGCAACTCGGCCTGCTGGGCCTGGAGGAGCCCGCGATTGGCCTCCAGCTGAGCGATCTTCGCCTCGAGCGAACGGATCGCCGCCTTGTTGCCGAGATAAAGATCCTGGGCGGCCACCCAGAGGGGGCTGTAGGTGGGGATCACCTGCTTCTGACGCAAGCCTTCCAGCGCCGTGAGCTGCTGCCCCACCGGTTGATTGCTCTCCTGCAGCGTGCTGATCTGCTGGCGCAGGGCCGCCACCTCGGAGGTATTGGCGCGCAACTGCTCCACCAGTCCCTGCTGTTGATCAGCGTTGGCCTCCAGCTGACGATCCAGCGCCTGGGGCTGACCGGTGGGAGCGGGACCGCCCCGGGCGGCCTGATCGATGCGATCGAGCCGGACGAGCACCTGATCCTTCGCCACACGCGTTCCAACTGGAACGCTCAGGTTGAGCACCTGGCCGGGAGAGCGGCTGTAGAGCCCCCGGCGGTCGCCAGGGGCCAGCAACACGGCGGATCCGAACACCTGCACCTTGATCGCCGGAAGCACAGCCCACACCGCTGTCGCGCCGGTGACGAGGGCGATCGGCCAGCACCGTTGCAGCAGAGCAGCCATCCGCGCTTCACCCATCCGCGCCCTCAAACCGCGCGTAGGGTAGCGCCGTTTTTTGGATGGCTCCGCGCCACCGCTGAAGGCTTCACCGGCATGCTCCGACGACGGCTCCTGGTTTCCCTGCTGATGGCGGCCGCATCCTGGCTGCCGGCCAACGCCGCACCCGAAACGCTGAGCGACCCTCTCGGCCTGAGCCTGGACCAGGCCCTGGCGCGGGGCATGGAAGCCTCGCTGGACCTCCAGCAAACCGAGGCGCAGAAGGAAGCCGCCGCAGCGGGCGTCGGCGTCAGCCGCAGCCTGTTTCTGCCGAAGCTGGATGTGGTGGGCCTCGGCAGCTGGGCCCAGGTGGGAAGCTCGATCGGGTTCATCTCCAATCTGCCCACCATCGGCGACCTCGATCTCGATCTCGGCGGTGATGGCTACGCCCTGATCCAGAACACCTTCGGCAACATCGGGCTCGCACTCACCTATCCCCTGATCGACTTCGAACGTGGACCGCTGCTGTCGGCGGCCAAGGCCCTGGATCAGGCCGCCGCGGCACGGATCGCCGAGGAGAGGCGGCAAAGCCGGTTCGCCATCACCAATGCCTATCTGAACCTGCAGCTCAGCGACGCGCTGATCCCCGTGTGGCAGCGATCGACCGCGCTCTCCAGCACCTTGCTCAAGGATGCGGAAGCGCTGCGGGACGGCGGCCTGGGCGCACGCATCGATGTGTTCCGCGCTCGCGCCCTGCTCGCCACCGACCAGCGCGGACTCAGCGCCGCCCGCACGGCCCGGGCGATCGCCGCCAGCGCCCTGGCCCGATTGCTCAACCTTCCTGCTGATCAAAGGGTGGAAGCCACCGATCCCCTCTTGGCCCAGTCGCCATGGCCGCTGGAGCTGCAGACCTCGATCGAGGCTGCCACCCGCAATCGCCCGGCGCTGGAGGTGATCGCGCAGGCACAGGCCGCTGCGGAAGCGAAAGTGAGGGCGGCCAGGGGCACGATGCTGCCGCGGGTGGGGCTCCTGCTTGGAGGCGGCATCAGTGGCGACAGCCTGAATGTGCCGGTGCTCAACAGCGGTGGTCGCATCAGCAATGTGCCCGTCGCTGGTGATCTGGAGTTGCCAACGTTGTCCAGCAGCGGCAGTGCCAGCGGCAGCTTCTACGACTACGGCGTGCTGCTCACCCTGCGCCAACCCCTGTTCGACGGTGGGCTGTCAGCCCAGAGTGCAGCCCTGGCGCGCAGTCAGGTCGACCAACAACGCCTGCTGCTGGAGCAACGCAAACAGACGATCATCCAGGCGGTGGAGACCTTCTGGCACACCCACCGCAGCGCCAAGGTCGCCATGGTCTCCAGCCGGGAGGCTGTGATCGCCACCGAAGAAGCGGTGCGGGACGCTCAGCTGCGCTATCGCGCCGGCATCGCGCCGGTCACCGAACTGCTGCTGGCCCAACGCGATCTGCAAGCGGCCCGCAGCGCTGAAGCCACGGCGATCCAGCAATGGAATCTCAGTCGGGCTGGTCTGGAACTTGAGACGGGGCGTCAATGAGCGGCAGCCCCGCCACCGGCCGCCACTGCTGCAACGTCCAGTTCACCAGGCCGCGAGCCACCATCGGATCCTGTTGCACCAGCGCCAGGGCCTGGGCATAACTCTCGGCCTCCAGCACCAGCAGCCCGCCGCCGCCGGGTTGGCCCTCGCCATCAACAAGGAAGCCACTGGAGATGCTGCACCCTGCCGACTGACGCTGCCGCACCCAATGGCGATGGGCGTCGAGGTGGTGTCGCCGCTGATCGACGGATAAGGCTGCCGTGGCGGCCGTGAACGTCTCGTGTTTGATGAACAGGGGCACGCGTGGGGCCTGGCCGATCAGGCCGTGACGGCAGCGCGATCCACCAGACCCATGGCCGCTCTCTCGCTGGGGGGAACCAGCACCTTGAAGCGTGACCTCCACCGGGTCCAGTCCGACAGGATCGCCGCGGCCTTCTCGCTGCCGGTTGCGGCTTGATGGGCTTCGAGCAGAGGTTGGAGCACGGCCTCCTGCTCTGCGGTCTCGAGGCTACAGATCTCAACGATCTCGGGATTCACCCGGTCAGCGACTCCACCGTTCTCATCCAGCAGGAAAGCCACCCCACCGGTCATGCCCGCGGCGACGTTCCGACCGGTGCTGCCGAGAACCACCACAACGCCACCGGTCATGTATTCGCAGCAGTGATCTCCAGCGCCCTCCACCACAGTGCGGGCGCCGCTGTTGCGCACAGCGAAGCGCTCCCCGGCGCGACCATGCACGAACATCTCGCCTCCGGTGGCGCCATACAGGCAGGTGTTGCCGATGATCACCTGCTCGCCGGGGGAGAGGACCTCGGCCGTCGGCACCAGCACGATGCGGCCACTGTTCATCCCTTTACCGATGTAATCATTGGCTTCGCCCTGGAGACGCACATCCATGCCCTGCACCAGAAAAGCGCCGAAGCTCTGACCGGCAGCACCCTGGAAATGAAGCTGCAGCTGGCCGCGGAAGCCCCGATTGCCATGGCGAGCGGCGATCTCACCCGCCAGGCGCGCACAGACGCTGCGGTCGGTGTTAACGATCTCCAGGCTGCGGCGAATCGAACCGTGGCTCTCAATCGCAGCCATCAGCTCGGCATCGGCCAGGAGTTGATCCTCCAGAACCGGACCATTGCCATGGGCTTCAGCGGCATGCTGCAACCAGGTGCGCTCACCATGGCCGGGCACCGGTGCCAACAGGGTGGTGAGATCGAGCGCGGCGGTTTTCTCCAATGACACCTGCCGCGGTTGGAGCAGGTCATTGCGACCGATCAGATCCTCCAGACGGGCCACGCCGAGCACACTCAGCAACTGACGCACCTCCTCGGCCACGTAGAGGAAGAAGTTCACCACATGCTCCGGCAGGCCGGTGAAGCGTTTGCGCAGGGCCTCCTTCTGGGTGGCCACGCCCACGGGGCAATTGTTGGTGTGACAGACCCTGGCCATGATGCAGCCCTCCGCGATCATCGCCACCGAACCGAAGCCGTATTCCTCAGCGCCGAGCAGGGCGGCCATCACCACATCCCAGCCGGTCTTCAAACCACCGTCGGCGCGCAGCAGCACTCGATCCCGAAGACCGTTCTCCATAAGGCTGCGATGCACCTCGGTGAGACCCAGCTCCCAGGGGCTGCCCGCATGCTTGATCGAGCTCAAGGGAGAAGCGCCGGTGCCACCGTCATGGCCGGAAATCTGGATCACATCGGCATTGGCCTTCGCCACACCGGCGGCGATGGTGCCGATGCCGATTTCCGCCACCAGCTTCACCGACACCCTGGCGCTGGGATGCACCTGATGCAGGTCATGGATGAGCTGGGCCAGATCCTCGATGGAATAGATGTCGTGATGGGGTGGCGGTGAGATCAGGGCCACGCCCGGTTTGCTGTTGCGAAGCCAGGCGATGTACGCATCGACCTTGGGTCCAGGCAGCTGTCCCCCTTCGCCGGGTTTGGCACCCTGCGCCACCTTGATCTCCAGTTGCCTGCCGCTGCGCAGATACTCCGCCGTCACGCCGAAACGCCCCGAGGCGATCTGCTTGATCGCCGAACAGGCGGTGTCACCGTTCCGGAGTCCCTGAATCGCGGGCAGGGTGGTGGAGTGGCCGGCCGCGTCAACGTCGTTCAACACCTTGAAGCGCGCTGGATCTTCACCGCCCTCACCACTGTTGCTCTTGCCGCCGATGCGATTCATCGCCACCGCCAGCACCTCATGAGCCTCCCTTGACAGGGCTCCGAGACTCATGCCACCGGTGCAGAAGCGGGCACAGATGCTGTCCACGCTCTCCACCTGATCGAGAGGCAGCGGCGTGGTGGCTGGTTTGAACTCGAGCAGGTCCCGCAACGCCGTCACCGGCCGGTTCTCCAACAGGGTGCGATAGGTGGAGAAATGGTCATAACCCGGCCCTTCATGCACCGCCTTGTGCAGGGCCTTGGCCATCTCCGGACTGTTGAGGTGGTACTCCCCGCCGGTGCGGTATTGCACGAAGCCCATGAATTCGAGCTTGCTGCGATTGAGCTCAGGAAAGGCCTTGGCGTGCAGCAGCAGGGTCTCGCGAGCCAACTCCTGGAGGGAAAGCCCGGCCACCCGGCTGGTGGTGCCGGAGAAAGCGCGATCGATCACATCGGCACCGAGGCCGATGGCCTCAAAGATCTGGGCGCCGTGATAACTGGCGAGCAGAGAAATCCCGATCTTGGAGAGGATTTTGCGCAGACCGTTCTCCAGAGCCAGCCGCACATTCGCCTGGGCCTTGGCGGCAGTCAGGGACGGCAGCTTGCCCTGCTCGATCCGTTTCTGGGTCTTGGGATGGGCCAACCAGTGGCGCGTTGTCTCCCAGGTGAGCCAAGGACAGACGGCACTGGCGCCGTAGCCGATCAGACAGGCAAGATGGTGGGTGCTCCAGCACTGGGCGGTGTCCACCACCAGGGAACAGCGCAGACGCTGTCCGGCGCGGAGGAGGTGATGGTGCACCGCCCCGACCGCAAGCAGCGGTGGCAGGGAGGCGGCGGTGGCCGCTGGATGGGCGGGAGCACCGGCGAGGCCATGGCGATCACTCAGCACCAGAATCTGAGATCCCGCCTCCACCGCTGCGGATGCCGCAGCGCAGAGGCGATCCAGCGCCTTCTCGAGCCCATCGAGTGAGGCGGCGGGATCGAACTGGGTAGACAGTGTGGTGCAGGGCAGTCCCTGATGGGCCAACGCCTCGAGCTCCGCCTCATTCAGCACCGGCGAATCGAGATGCACGAGGGCGGCGGCCTCGGGCTGGGGCCGGAGCGCCGGACGACGTTCCCCCAGATGCATCTCCAGGCTCATCACCAGCTGTTCCCGCAGGGGGTCGATCGGCGGGTTGGTGACCTGGGCGAACCGCTGTTTGAAGTAGTCGTAGAGGAGATGGGGCTTGTCGGAGAGCACCGCCAGTGGGATGTCATCCCCCATGCAGTAGGTGGGCTCCTTCGCAGCGCCCGCCATGTCTTCGATCACCAGCTCCAGATCTTCAGCCGTGAATCCGGTGGCCGTCTGCAAACGCAGCAGATCGAGATCAGCCAGCTGCTGGTCGTTGCTCCAGGGCTGGGGCGCCAGATTGCGACGGTGTTGCTCCAGCCACTGGGCGTAGGGATGGCGAGCCGCCGCATCCTCTTTGACCGCCCAGTTGTCCAGCAGCTCGCCGCGCTCGAGATCCACCGCCAGCATCTGCCCAGGCCCGAGTCGACCGCGACTGGTCACAGTTTTCCCACTGAGATCGACGACGCCGGTTTCGGAACCCATCACCACAAAGCCATCGTCGGTGATGCAATAACGCGCGGGCCGCAGGCCATTGCGATCCAGCGTGGCGCCGACCCTCTTGCCATCGGCGAACACCAGCAGCGCCGGGCCATCCCATGGCTCCTGCAGACCGGCATTGAACTCATACATCGCTCGCACCGCCGGGCGATCCTCCAGCTCGGGTTGATGGCGGAACGCTTCCGGCACCAGAGTGATCAGGCTGTCGGTGATCGAACGACCGCTGCGAACCAGCAGCTCGAGGGTGGCATCGAGATTGGCGGAATCGCTGAAGGCTGGATTGACCACTGGGTTGAGATCGGCAGCCGCTTCACCCCACACATCCTCAAGATGGGCTTCCGAAGCGCGGGCCCAGTTCAGATTGCCCAGCAACGTGTTGATTTCACCGTTGTGTCCCAACAGTCGCATCGGTTGCGCCAGGGGCCAACGCGGCAGAGTGTTGGTGCTGAAGCGCCGGTGATACACCGCAAAACTCACCGCAAAACGGGGATCCCGGAGGTCTGCGTAAAAGGCCGCCAGCACCTCCGAGCGCACCATCCCCTTGTAAACAACCGTGCGGGAGCTCAGGGAGGCGATGTAGAGATCGCGAGCGGCCTCCGCCCCCCAGGCCTGACGGGCGCGCTCACCAATCCGACGGCGGAGGCGGAACAACAGCGCCTCCAGGGCGTCGCCATCACTGCCGCCACACAACAGCCACTGAACAATGCTGGGTGCGGTCTCTCGCGCAAGAGGCCCCAAGACAAGGGAATCGACAGGAACCTCCCGCCAGCCAGAAGAGCGCAGTCCGAGGGCCGCAGCCTCCTGTTCCGCAAAACGCTGGGCCTCAGCACGCCGGTCCGGATCGGTGGGCATGAAGAGCATGCCCAGCCCGCGTGGCATCTCAACGGCTGCCGCCTCGGGCCACACCGCCTCAAGAAAGGGCCATGGAATGCCGCAGAGCACACCGGCGCCATCACCGGAGTCGCCATCACCGCCGCAACCGCCGCGGTGCTCCATGCAGCCAAGCCCGCGCAGCGCCTGCTCCAGGAGCCAGTGGCTGGCAACACCCTGAAGATTGGCGAGGAACCCCACACCACAGGCATCCTTCTCACCAGCCACGGCAGCCGGAGCGCGGCTGTCGCAATAGGGCCAGGAAGTGCCTGTGAGGTGTGTCATAACCCATCGACGCGATCTCAGATCTTAAGGAGGCACGGTGCAGCCCCAAAGACCGGGCTAGCGTCTGCGCCACGGGGTTAGCGTCTGCGCGATGGTCGATCTGCCGCCACCACCCAGCCCTGTCGCTGAGGTGCGTCTCTCCCCATCGCAGCGCGGCGATCGCATCCGGATCGGTGGTCATGACTTCGAGGCAGCCTGGCTTTGGGTCGGAAGCGACAACCGGCGGCCGGATCAACTCTGGCTGCCGTTGGATCTTCTGATCAGCCAGTTCGGTTTTGCACGCACCCAGTCCGATCGGGGCGAACAGCTGGAGTGGTATGGCCGCAAGGTGGTGTTGAGCTCTCTGCCGCAACGCACCCTCGAGGATGAAGTGGCGATCGAGGTCGCCAGCTGGCTGGACTCCACCGGCGTGCAAACCAACCGCTCGAGCCGCAGCCTGAGGGTTTCCCTCGCCGCACCCAGGGTGCAGCAGCTGCGACGTGGCAAGGGCAGCACCGCCAATCGGCTGGTCCTGGATCTCAGCGGCCCTGCACTGGTGCAGCGCCTCGGCAATGATCTGGTGCTTGGCGTCAGCACGACGCCCACCCAGGCCGGCCAACTGCGCGGCATGGGGCTGCGGATCCAGCGCCAGCGGTCCCAACTGGCCCTACCCGGCCAGGGCCAGGCTCTCGCCACCCTCACCCTGGCCGATCCCTGGCGCATCGTTCTCGATGGCGTCCCTGCCGGGGGTGAAGCCAATCGCAGCCAGGGCATCGACCGCCTGGCGACCGCCCTGATGAGCCCAGCTGTCCAATCCCTGATCAGCCGCGGGCTCGTGCTCGATCGACGCACGGTCACCGTCGGCGTCAAACCTCTCACCGTGTATCGGGCCGGCACGGTTCCCCAGGGCCAGGGGCTCCGCCTGCTCCCCCTGGCACCCACTCAGGCCCAAGAGGGGCTGCGTTTCCTGAACCAATTGGCCCAACCGGTCGGAGCCATGGTGGCCGTGAACGGTGGTTTCTTCAACCGGGTGCGTCAACTGCCCCTCGGCGCTGTGCGCCTCAACGACTCCTGGCTCTCTGGGCCGATCCTCAATCGGGGCGCCATTGGCTGGGATCCCGGCAAGCGCCTCTCGTTCGGTCGACTGCGCCTCAATCAGGAACTGATCCTTTCCGGGGGGGAACGCTGGAGTCTGGGGCTGCTCAACAGCGGGTTCGTGCAACGGGGCCTGAGTCGCTACACCAGGGCCTGGGGTCCTTATTACCGCGCTCTCAGCGGCGAAGAGCAGGCGCTCAGCGTGCGCGCAGGCCGTGTCGTTGCCCTCCACAACAGAGCCGAACTGGCCCGTGGCGTCCCCCTGGCCAGCGACACCGATCTGATCGTCGCCCGGGCCGGCGCCCCACTACCGGCAGGCCTGGATGAGGCAGTGGAGATCAAGGTCAGCAGTTCCTCTCCACTCGGCGAGCGGTCCCAGGTGCTCGGCGGCGGTCCACTGCTGCTCAGTAACGGTCGGGTCGTGCTCGATGGACGCCAGGAGGGATTCAGTGCTGGATTCATGGCTTTGCGGGCCCCCCGGACGGTCGTGGCTCAGGATCAGCAGCGGCTCTGGTTGATGACCATCGAAGGCGCCAGGGAGAGCGATCCCACCCTGCTGGAGACCAGCCTTGCGCTTCAGCAACTCGGCATCGGAGAGGCGTTGAATCTGGATGGCGGCAGCTCCACCTCCCTGCTGGTCGCCAACCAACTGGTGATGACAGGGCGCTCCTTCCCGCCCCGGGTGCAGAACGCCCTGGGGCTGGTGCCAGAGTGATGAAAATCGCGAGCTGAGTTGACGATTCCATGGGTGCCAACCTGCTGATCACCCCTGCCGCCGCTGCAGAGCTGGGTCGTCAGGCCGCAGCGGCCGGCACCCCCGGCCAGATGCACCTCGACCTGGTGAGCGGCAGTTGTGAAGAGCATGTGATCCGCCTGCAACCAGGACCGATGGGAGGGCAGCCGATTGCCCGAGCGGACGGCATCACCCTGCACGCGCCAAGCAGCCAGTCCCAAGCTCTGGAAGGGCTCTGCCTGGATTATCGCGGCGACCTCAGTGGCGGCGGCTTCCTGGTGACCGCCCGCAGCGGCATCCGTTGCTGCCCCTGCGGTAGTGCCTTCACCCGTCTCTGAAACGCGGGTCAGGCGACCCGGTATGGTTGTGGATTGTCGAATCAGGTCGGGTCTCCGGCCGCAACCCGACCGTCGATGCCAACCATCCAACAACTGATCCGTCACGAGCGTCAGAGCCTCAAGGCGAAGACCAAATCGCCGGCCCTTCGGGCCTGTCCTGAGCGTCGTGGTGTCTGCACACGCGTCTATACCTCCACGCCGAAAAAGCCCAATTCGGCACTGCGCAAGGTGGCCCGTGTGCGCCTGACCTCCGGCTTTGAAGTCACGGCCTACATCGGCGGCATCGGTCACAACCTGCAGGAACACTCCGTGGTGCTGATCCGGGGCGGTCGTGTGAAGGATCTGCCTGGCGTTCGTTATCACATCATCCGTGGAACGCTTGATACGGCCGGTGTGAAGGATCGCCGTCAATCGCGCTCCAAGTACGGCGCCAAGACTCCGAAGGAGTGATCAATCGGGTCCCAAGCAAACCCCTTGATCTGCTGTCGCGTTCTCGTTTTTCCCGTCCATCCCCTCCTCTTCCTTAACGGTTCATGTCCCGCCGCAACGCTGCCGAAAAGCGCCCGATCCTTCCCGATCCCCAGTTCAACAGCCGCCTGGCCACGATGATGGTGTCGCGTCTGATGAAGCACGGCAAAAAGTCGACGGCCCAGCGGATTCTGTCCGACGCCTTCGGCCTGATCGGAGAGCGCACCGGCGGCGATCCCCTTGAGCTGTTCGAAACCGCGGTGAAGAACGCCACCCCTCTGGTGGAAGTCCGTGCCCGCCGCGTCGGTGGCGCCACCTACCAGGTGCCGATGGAAGTGCGCCAGGAGCGGGGCACCGCCATGGCCCTGCGCTGGCTGGTCAATTTCTCCCGCTCCCGCAACGGCCGCAGCATGGCCCAGAAGCTGGCTGGTGAACTGATGGATGCGGCCAATGAGTCTGGTAACGCCGTCCGCAAGCGGGAAGAGACCCACAAGATGGCGGAAGCCAACAAAGCCTTCGCCCATTACCGCTACTGACTCAGCGTCGCCCTGTCAGCTCTCGTCTGTTCAGGGCGGACCTGTAGAGTCTCACCCGCCTTTTAACGCCCCACCCCGGAGTATCCTGTGGCTCGCGCCTTTCCCCTGGAACGCGTCAGAAATATCGGTATCGCCGCCCATATCGACGCTGGCAAAACCACCACCACCGAACGAATTTTGTTCTATTCCGGGGTGGTGCACAAGATTGGTGAGGTGCATGATGGCGCCGCCGTCACCGACTGGATGGCCCAGGAGCGCGAACGCGGGATCACCATCACGGCGGCCGCCATCTCCACCAGTTGGAAAGACCACAGAATTAATATCATTGATACTCCCGGTCACGTGGACTTCACCATCGAGGTGGAGCGTTCCATGCGTGTTCTCGATGGTGTAATCGCTGTGTTCTGCGCTGTGGGTGGTGTACAGCCCCAGTCGGAAACCGTCTGGCGCCAGGCCGATCGCTACTCCGTGCCCCGCATGGTGTTCGTCAACAAGATGGACCGCACCGGTGCTGATTTCCTCAAGGTGCATGGTCAGATCAAGGATCGCTTGAAGGCCAATGCGGTGCCGATCCAGCTTCCGATCGGTGCAGAAGGTGATCTCAGTGGCATCATCGACCTCGTCGCTAATAAGGCCTACATCTACAAAGATGATTTAGGGAAAGACATCGACATCACCGATGTTCCAGCAGACATGGCCGATGAAGTTGCGGAGTGGCGCAACACCTTGATGGAAGCGGTGGCGGAAACCGATGAGGCCCTGATTGAGAAATTCCTGGAAACGGGTGAGCTCAGCGACGAGGAACTCAAGAACGGAATCCGTATTGGGGTTCTGAAGCATGGACTGGTGCCGATGCTCTGTGGCTCCGCCTTCAAGAACAAAGGTGTGCAGCTGGTGCTCGACGCGGTGGTTGACTATCTTCCCGCCCCAGTGGACGTCCCCCCCATTCAGGGTGTGCTGCCCGATGGCAAAGAAGCGGTGCGTCCTTCCGACGACAACGCTCCGTTCAGCGCCCTGGCCTTCAAGGTGATGGCCGATCCCTACGGCAAGCTCACCTTCGTGCGGATGTATTCCGGCGTGCTGGAGAAAGGCAGCTATGTGCTCAATTCCACCAAAGGGGAAAAGGAACGCATCTCCCGCCTGGTGGTGCTGAAGGCCGACGACCGGGAAGAGGTGGATGAACTGCGCGCCGGTGACCTTGGAGCCGTTCTGGGCTTGAAAGCCACCACCACCGGTGACACCCTCTGTGCAGCGGACGATCCCATCGTTCTCGAGACCCTGTTCGTGCCCGAGCCGGTGATCTCGGTGGCCGTGGAACCCAAAACCAAGGGCGACATGGAGAAGCTTTCGAAGGCCTTGGTTGCCCTCGCCGAAGAAGATCCCACCTTCCGTGTCAACACCGACGCTGAAACCGGCCAGACCGTGATTGCCGGCATGGGCGAACTTCACCTGGAAATCCTCGTGGACCGCATGTTGCGGGAATTCAAGGTGGAAGCCAACATCGGCGCACCACAGGTGTCGTACCGCGAAACGATTCGCGCCTCAGCACGGGGCGAGGGCAAGTTCTCTCGCCAGACCGGCGGTAAGGGCCAGTACGGCCACGTGGTGATCGAAATGGAGCCCGGCGAACCCGAGTCTGGCTTTGAGTTCGTCAACAAAATTGTTGGCGGTGTCGTTCCCAAGGAATTCATCAAGCCCTCTGAAATGGGCATGAAGGAAACCTGTGAGTCCGGCGTCATCGCTGGATTCCCCATGATCGACGTCAAAGTCACCATGGTGGACGGGTCTTACCACGATGTTGACTCGTCGGAAATGGCGTTCAAAATCGCCGGCTCCATGGCCTTCAAAGATGCGGTGAAGAAGTGCAATCCCGTGCTGCTCGAACCGATGATGAAGGTCGAGGTCGAGATCCCCGAGGATTTCCTTGGCTCGATCATCGGCGACCTGTCATCCCGCCGGGGACAGGTTGAAGGTCAGGCCATTGACGATGGCACGTCAAAGGTCTCGGCCAAGGTGCCCTTGGCCGAAATGTTCGGCTACGCCACAGAGCTCCGATCCATGACCCAGGGTCGGGGTATCTTCTCGATGGAATTCAGCCACTACGAGGATGTTCCTCGCAACGTCGCTGAAGCCATCATCTCCAAGAATCAGGGCAATTCCTGATCTCTACTCAACCCTAATCCCACCCCCGATTCTTTAAAACCAATGGCTCGCGAGAAGTTCGAAAGGAACAAGCCCCACGTCAACATCGGCACCATCGGCCACGTTGATCACGGCAAAACCACCCTCACCGCCGCGATCACCAACGTGCTTGCCAAGAAGGGTCAGGCCAAGGCACAGGCCTATGACCAGATCGACGGTGCTCCCGAGGAGCGCGAGCGCGGCATCACCATCAACACCGCCCACGTCGAATACGAAACCGAGAGCCGTCATTACGCCCACGTTGACTGCCCCGGCCACGCTGATTATGTGAAGAACATGATCACGGGTGCTGCCCAGATGGATGGCGCCATCCTCGTGTGTGCCGCCACCGACGGCCCGATGGCCCAGACCAAGGAGCACATCCTCCTGGCCAAGCAGGTGGGTGTGCCCGCCCTGGTGGTGGCTCTGAACAAGTGCGACATGGTCGACGATGAGGAGATCATCGAGCTGGTGGAACTGGAGATCCGCGAACTTCTCTCCAGCTACGACTTCCCCGGCGATGACATCCCGGTGATCCAGGTGTCTGGCCTCAAGGCCCTCGAAGGCGACGCAGAGTGGGAAGCCAAGATCGAAGAGCTGATGGCCGCCGTTGATGAGAGCATCCCCGAACCGGAAAGGGAAGTCGACAAGCCCTTCCTGATGGCTGTGGAAGACGTGTTTTCCATCACCGGTCGTGGCACTGTGGCCACCGGCCGTATCGAGCGTGGTGTGGTGAAGGTGGGTGAGGAAGTCGAAATCGTCGGCATCAAAGACACCCGCAAAACCACCGTCACCGGTGTGGAGATGTTCCGCAAGTTGCTCGATCAGGGCATGGCTGGCGACAACGTTGGCCTGCTGCTCCGCGGCATTCAGAAAGAGGACATCGAGCGCGGCATGGTGCTCGTGAAGCCTGGCTCCATCACCCCCCACACCAAGTTCGAGGGTGAAGTGTATGTGCTCAAGAAAGAAGAAGGCGGTCGTCATACCCCCTTCTTCGCTGGTTACCGCCCCCAGTTTTACATCCGCACCACGGATGTGACCGGTCAGATCACCGCCTTCACTGCTGATGACGGCAGCGATGTGGAAATGGTGATGCCCGGTGACCGCATCAAGATGACCGGCGAGCTGATCTGCCCCGTCGCCATCGAACAGGGCATGCGCTTCGCCATCCGCGAAGGCGGCCGCACCATCGGTGCCGGTGTGGTGTCCAAGATCATCGAGTGATCGCACGTCGATGAGTCTCGGGGGATGGTCCTGCCCTAGCGGGGCCATCCCCTACAGTTTTCAAGACGAACCTTGACAATTCACGGCTTCCGCCACCGGCGGGGTCCACTCTTTCGCTTTCCATGTCCACTGCCATTGCTCAGCAGAAGATTCGCATCCGCCTAAAGGCGTTTGATCGCCGCATGCTGGATCTCTCCTGCGACAAAATCATTGAAACGGCCGACAACACGGCGGCGACCGCCATCGGCCCCATTCCCCTCCCCACAAAACGCAAAATCTATTGCGTGCTGCGTTCACCCCATGTGGACAAGGATTCCCGCGAACATTTCGAGACCCGCACCCACCGCCGGATCATCGACATCTACAGCCCCTCGGCGAAGACGATTGACGCCCTGATGAAACTGGATCTTCCCAGTGGTGTCGATATTGAAGTGAAGCTCTGAGCCTCCCCGTCCCCCGGGTCAGCTGCCTAGGATTGCTGTGATTGCAATGAAACTGCGTGGCTGACCTGTCCGTCAGAGAGTTACCGCTGTTCCCTCTGCCGGATGTCGTTCTCTTTCCGAGTGAGGTGCTGCCACTCCACATCTTCGAGTCGCGCTACCGGATGATGCTCAAGAGCGTGCTCGAAGATGATCGCCGTTTCGGCGTTGTGCGCTGGGATCCACAGAATCAAGCGATGGCTGCGGTGGGGTGCTGTGCCGAGGTTCTGCAGCATCAAACCGCCGATGACGGTCGCAGCAACATCGTGACCTTGGGCCAACAGCGCTTCCGGGTGCTGGATGTGGTGCGCGAGACCCCCTTTCGCACGGCCATGGTGAGCTGGATCGAAGATGAGCCGGTCACGGCCGAATCCGACCTCGAATCACTCACTCGCTCCGTCGATCACGCCCTCAGGGATGTGGTGGAACTGACCGGGAAACTGACCGGATCACCCGCCAGCCTTCCCGATGACCTTCCCGATCTGCCTCGGGAACTGTCGTTCTGGATCGGCGCCCACCTGGGAGGTCCTGTGGCAGACCAGCAACAGGAGTTGCTGGAACTCACCAGCACCCGGAAGCGCCTGGAACAGGAGTTCGCCATGCTCGATGAAACACGCCGCCAGTTGGCGGCGCGGACAGTGCTCCGCGACACATTGGCGAATTCAGAGGGATGCTGAGCGCCACCAGCATCGCGCTGGCCCTTGGCATTCCCACGGCCGCCGCTGCGGTGGGCCTTTCCATCTGGAGTCGCCGCAATCGCGCCTATCACTCCAGCGCCAGTGTGGCTGCGGCTTACGACGCCTGGACCAACGATCGCTTGCTCGAGCAGCTCTGGGGCGAACACGTGCACCTCGGGCACTACGGCGATCCGCCGCGGCGCCGAGACTTCCGGGCCGCCAAGGCCGATTTCGTGCATGCCCTCGTGCACTGGAGTGGCCTCGATCAGCTGCCCCCCGGCTCGCGCCTCCTCGATGTGGGCTGCGGCATTGGCGGCAGCGCCAGGATCCTGGCGCGTGAGTACGGCTTTGATGTTCTCGGAATCAGCATCAGTCCCGCTCAGGTGGCCCGCGCCACCAGCCTCACCCCCACGGGTCTGAATTGCCGCTTTGCGGTGATGGATGCCCTCGATCTGCAACTCGCCGACGGCCAGTTTGATGCCGTGTGGAGCGTCGAGGCCGGTCCTCACATGCCCGACAAACAGCGTTATGCCGATGAACTGTTGCGCGTGCTCCGCCCCGGCGGCGTTCTCGCCGTGGCGGACTGGAACCGCCGCGATGCCTCCGACGGGACAATGTCGGGGCTCGAGCGGCAGGTGATGCACCAGCTGCTCACCCAGTGGGCCCATCCGGAATTCGCCAGCATTAAAGGCTTCTGCGCCAATCTCAACGCCAGTCCTTACCACCATGGCGGCACTATCGTCAGCGCCGACTGGACCGCGGCGACCCTGCCCTCCTGGATTGACTCGATCGTGGAGGGTGTGCGTCGCCCCGGCGCCGTGCTCAGCATCGGCCCTAAAGCTGTGCTGCAGGGCTTAAGGGAAACGCCGACGCTTCTTCTGATGCACTGGGCGTTCGCCACCGGGCTGATGCAGTTCGGGGTGTTCCGCCGTGATCAGTCGGGCTCCAACTCCGTGCTCGGATAGGCGCCGAATTGGCTCAGGTGTTCGCAGAAGGGAGACATCCGCTCCGTGAGGGCACTGAGCAGCAGACCATCGTCTTCAGGGGGCAACTCCACATCCACAAAAAACACGTATTCACCCAGTTCGCGCTTCGACGGTCGCGATTCAATCCGACTCATGTTCAGGCCCAGCGCCGCCACAGCGCCCAGGGCCTCCAGAAGGGCTCCAGGAGCGTTGCGATGCAGTGAGAAGGCAAGGCTGGCCACGTCACCTGATTGGCTTCGATCGCCGCGTTGCAACAAGAGAAATCGGGTGCAGTTGCCAATGGCGTCATTGATCGGATAAGCCAACACCTCCAGCGCTCCCGGCGAGGCGAGCGAACGGCTGGCGATCGCCGCTCGGAACTGGCTGCCTTGCACCATGCGTGCGGCTTCCGCCGTGGAGCTGGTGGGGAGCTGCAGGGCACCGGGCAGATGCTCCGCCAACCAGCCACTGCACTGGGCCAGGGCCTGGGGGTGGGAAAGCACTTCCGAGATCTGCTCCAGGCGGCCACTGCTGAGCAGGGCATGACGGATCGGGAGCACCAGCGCCCTGCGAATGCACAGCTCCGGATGGGACCAGAGACCATCGAGGCTGGCGGTCACCCCGCCCTCCACGGAATTCTCCACGGGCACCACGGCGGCGCCGCAACGGCCATCGGCCACGTGCTCCACGACCGACCGCAGGCCAGCGCAGGGAACCAGCTCCACCGCCTCCAGGCCTTCCAGCCTGACCATGGCACGAGCTGCACGCTCGCCATAGGTCCCTTCCGGCCCGAGAAAAGCCACGCGGGTGGGCATCGATTCGTTCCACAGACACTCGATAGGATCATGCCGCGTCTGCCGCCGCCCATGCCCCTGGCCTTCCGCGCCAGCCAGCACCTGGATCTTCCTGTCCATGAGCAGGTGGAGGCACTGCCGGCCTACCTCCAGGAAACCGACCGGGTCGTGAAGGCCCTCCTGGATCCTCAGCAGCTGACCCTGCTGTCTCCCGGCCGGTACCGCTACACCGTCACCACCCTGCAGGTGTTTCAGTTGCGGGTGAAGCCAGTGGTGAGCCTGGAGGTCACCCATTCCGACCATCAGCTGATCATGCGGGCGATCGAGGCCGATCTTGAAGGTCTCGGCCTGGTGGATGATTTTCAGTTGAGCCTGGAAGCGGTGCTGGAAGCCAGCGACTCCGGTCTGCAGGGACTGGCCACACTCGGAGTGCAGGTGAGTCAGCCGCCCTTGCTGCGCCTGATTCCTCGCAAGGTGCTGGAAAGCACCGGCGAATCCATCCTCAACGGCATCCTCCTCACGATCAAGGGACGCGTCGGTCGCCAGCTGGTGGCGGACTTTCAGGCCTGGTGCCGGAATCCGGCATCGCGCTGAACAGCTTGCGCAGAAAGGTGCGGCGATGCAGAGGTGTGGGGCCATGGCTCAGCAGCGCCTGGCGATGCCCGGCGGTGCCGTAGCCGGCATGGCGCTCCAGTCCGTAACCAGGGAAACGGGAGGCTAGACGCTGGATCAGGCCATCACGGGCTTGCTTGGCCAACACACTGGCGGCGGCTATGGAGGCACAGAGACTGTCACCTCGCACGATCGTCTCCTGGGGTCCCAGCCAGGTCCGGAGCGGCAACACCCCATCCACCAGCACCAGATCAGGACATCGAGGCAGGCGCTGCAGGGCGCGCAGCATCGCCAGCTCGGTCGCTGCGCGGATGCCTCCGCTGTCAATGTCCCGCGCCGAGGCCTGCCCCAGGGCCCAGGCGCAGGCCTCGGATTCAATCAACGGCACCAGCTGGGCACGACGACGCTGGCTGAGCCGCTTGCTGTCGGTGAGCCCTTGGGCAAGCAGTCGCGATGCTGCGGGCTCCGACAACACCACGGCCGCAGCCAGTACCGGACCGAACCAACAGCCCCGGCCGACTTCATCCACCCCCGCCGTCCATTCCGCCATCGCGGCTCTGGACAGGGAATCAATCCGCCGTGGCCGCCGAGGAACGGCGACGGCGGCGGCGAGGCTCCTGATCCGGATCGACGCCCTCATCGGCGCTGGTGGCAGGAGAAGCCATGGTGCTGACGGGTTCAGGCATCTGAGGTTCAGGCATCTG
>CALGVO010000034.1 GCA_937930135.1 uncultured Synechococcus sp.
CACATGCAGCCTGATGGTGAGGAGGAGCAGGGGCTGTTGGTGGAGATGCCTTGACCCCAAGGCCCAAGGCAGCCCTGCTCATGCCGTTTCAGCCAGCTCCGGTGCTCAGCATGGAACCTGCAACGGTGATCAGCACGCGGATGATCTCCAGTCCACCCACGAGAGCAAGGCCAAGCCAGAGCTTGAGCGCCCAGGCGGGTGGCTGACCCGATGCCCAGGCGGGGGAAGCAATCCCATGGGCGCCTTCGGGGTTGACAGGAAAACGACGTGTTGTGCTGTCACGCCAGTCGGCGCCGTAGCGAGGAAGACGCTGGTGGGTGGGGATGTCCCCCTTGTCGCGCCCGGCCAGAACGCGGCTGCGCTGGTACGGCACTGTGTCTTCTCCGAAGCTGTCGAGGTATTCCTGGCTGTTGAGCAGTGCGTCGACTGCGCCAGGCAATCCGGAGTCGGCCACAAGGATCGAGAGGGCGATGCGTTCGCGATCGCCATGGGGCTGGCGCCCCAGGGTTTTGCTGATCAGATGGTCGACGAGGCGGACGTTGGTGTTGGCGTTCTGATAACCATCCCGGAACCGTTCCGAGGTCAGTAAGCCGCGCATGAAGTCGCGGACGGTGATGCCGCCATCCCGCAATTGCATCTCCAGCATCGGTTTGCGATCGTGCTTGAGAGGGTGAAAAAACACCTGGCGGTAGGCCTGTTCGATCACCTCGTTCACAGAGTCTTTTTGAGGATGTCGACCTTCGCTCCAGCGTCGATCGCTCTCGTCGGCCACGCTGCCCACGGGCTTCACGAGGGCATTCTGCGTGCGGATCGGCGTTGGAAGCAGGGGAAGCACCATGGACGATGAATCGAAACTGGCGAGGACCCTATGGGGAGGGAATGAGCCATTGTCCGGATGGACACAATTACTGACATCACTTCACTCAACTTTGGATTTCGCCTGCTTCCGCCCTATTCCAGGTTCCAGTGGCTCGGGATGTCGCTGGAGTAGTCCTCCACGCGGCGGAACTGGAACGGTCCGGCCAGTGATCCCCAGACCTGTTCATGGGTCTGAGGGTCGTGGCCGCGGTCGATCGTGGTCATGCCGGCGGCGTCGATCTCGAACTGGCTCACCAGGTAGGTGGTGCGTCCCTTGCGTTCGACCATGCAGCGGCAGCCGGGTTCCACCTCGCCGTTGAAGCCATCCCTCTTCGGGCTCACCACATAGGTGCATCCTTCGAGCAGTTGCAGATCGTCGCTGCCGATGGCGGTCAGCTGGTCTGGATTCAGGGTGGCGCCCCAGAAGCGCTGCGCATCCGTGAGTGAGTGGTTGCGCACGTGCAGGGCTTCTCCTTCCTGGCGCGCTTCGAGCACCCGGATCCGGTAGGGCTCGGCCGGGGCAAGGGCGTAAGCCTGCTCGAGCAGGAGCATGCCCGCCTCCAGGTGCGGCAAGGGTCGCACCGTCACGTTGATGTGGGCGTAGAGCGGTGGATTCTCGAAGGCCTGTGCCTCGTTGGTGAAGCTCCCACAGAGCAGGCGCACCAGACGATTCAGAGGAGCAGACATGGCGTCAGAGATTGAGAAGTCTCAGGCGGAATTCGGCCACCTGGCGGGCCAGATCCGATGAGCTTTCCATGAATGGATGCCCCTGCAGGCTGCTCATGACAGAAGCGAGTCGGCTCGTCACATCCTGATCGCCATCGACGTTGACACTGCGCTTCCAGGCCTCGTCAAAGGCCATGGCGAAGCTGTCGGCGTTGTTGAACTGACGGGTGTCGTTGAGCTCTCCGAACTGAGGCATAGGAGAGAAATAGGCATGCCAGGACCCAGATTTGAACTGGGGACACGGCGATTTTCAGTCGCCTGCTCTACCAACTGAGCTATCCCGGCGCGTCGTCTGCGCGACAGCCAGATCTTAAATCACGACGTTCCGAACTCGCGCTTCGGCGCGGCGTTCTCGCCAAGCAGACCAGGCCAGCCACGGGCAGTTTCGCCCTGGTGAGTGCCGCCTGGGCGGCAACGGCTGTGGCACCGGTGGTGAGGATGTCATCCACGATCCAGACCATTCCGTTCGACCGACCGACGTCTGCCGCGACGGGGGCGACGGCGTGAAACGCCTCCTGTTGATTGCTCTGGCGTTGATGCGCTTTCAGGTGGTGTTGCCCCAGGCCGGGCCGACTGCGTTGCAGTAGCTCCAGGGTGGGGCGGTTGAGGCCCTGGCAGAGCAGGGCCGGCAGCGGATTGGCCCGACTGGCGTTTTTCCAGCTGGGGATGGGCACCAGCAGGGCGTCGCTGGGCAGGTGGTCGCGCAGGTTGGCGCAGAGCGCAGCGATGGTTTTGGTGTCGCGGCTGCGGCGCAATTGGAGCAGCAGCTGGCGCAGTGCACCGCTGTAGAGCCCGGCGGCGACCCAGGTCAGGGGGGCCCGTCCATGCAGCAGCTGGCTGCGGAGTCCCAGGCGGCGGTTGCAGGACTCACAGGGGCGCTGCTCGTCCTGATCGTCGGTGAGCGGTTGGGAGCAGAGGGGGCAGCTGGGTTGATAAAGCAGGGTCTTGAGGCACGACGACAGGGTGGTGAGCACGGCAACGGGGACGCTGCCCTCAGGATTCCCCGCTGGCCATGGCGCGCAGCATCGCCACCAGGGTGCGGTGCGCATCTTCGCTGTCGCTCAACTCGTGATCAAAACGAATCTCCAGCTTGGCCCCATCCACCTCCAGCTCCATCGCGTCCGGACGCACGGCGAGCATCGTGGCGGCTTGTGGTTCAGTGATTCCTCCGTAATGCCTGGCGTATTGGAGGACGGCTTCGGCGTGATCGGCATTCATGTGGTGACAGATGCGATCGCTGACGCTGGGTGTGAGGGGATCGGCGGCCATGGAGGTGGTAGGGGGGGAGTCGTCAACCGAAGCGCTGCCACAGCAGCAGGGTCAACCGGATGCCACTGAAGGTCACATATCCGGCCAGAACCAGAAACAGCCCAATGGCCAGAACATTGCGGAGTTTGGCAGGCACCTGAAGCACTCGGAGACTCAGAATTCTGCCCCGCATTCGCCTCGGTTGGCGCCTGGTTGCAGAGCCTGAAGGGCGAGTCGGGCCACCCCCGCTGCCGGAGGGGCATGACAGGTGAGGATCGGGCGGCCCAGCATCCGTTCACGGATCCGGCGCCACTGGGGGTTGCGGGCCCCACCCCCGAGCGTGATCAGCCGCCGTGGCTCGGGGGCACCCAGTTGACCAAGCCGTTGCCAGCCCTGGGCTTCAATCCGCGTTAACCCCTCGAGCAACCCATGCAAATACAGGGCGTCACTCACCGGCCGCGGGGTGAGCACCGGCTCCAGAGTCGGATCATCCACAGGAAAGCGTTCTCCCCGGGCCGGCAGAGGACGAAACTCCAGGCCACTGGTCTGGTTGGGATCGATCTGTCGGCTCAGGGCGGCGAGGTCGATGTCGCCGAACAGTGACTGCAGCACCGCTCCACCGGCATTGGAAGCCCCTCCGCAGAGCCAGCGCCCGCCGACCCGATGATTGGTCACTCCCGGTGCGTGGAGGGGCGCGTCCACGAACCGTTTGAGCACGATGGTGCTACCGAGAACAGTGATGCCCTCATCGACGGCTGGGCTGGCGGTCAACACCGCTGCATTGGCGTCGGTGGTGCCGGCCACCACCTGCACCGTCTCTGGACAGCCCAGGGCACTGGCGATCTGCGGCGCGATGCGGCCGAGAACACTCCCACTGGCCTGAATCTCAGGCAGGGCCTCAGCCCAGGCCTGGTCGTGGAAGGTCGCAGGCCAGCCGCCGCGCTCCAGGTCCCAACCCAAGCGCAGGTTGTTGCCTTCTTCCCCGAAGCGCCAGTGTTGAAGCAGCCATCCGGTGATCCAATCGGCCTGATGGCGGAGCAGGAGATTGGCTTCTCGGTGGTTGTCGAGCAGCCGCAGGGCCCTGGCCAGGCTGCCGCTGGCGCTTCCGGCAGGGTGCTCCGGTGCAATCAGTCGGCGGAGAGTCTCCACCTGCTCCGGGCAGCTCTGCTGGTAGGAGAGCGCAGGACCTAAGGGGGTGCCATCCCGGCGGCAGGCGAGCAGCGTTCCCGATGTGCCATCGACGGCGATCGCAGCCAGGCCGGCGCGCCCATGCCGGGGGATGGCCTGGATCAGGTCAGAGCAGGCCTGACGCCAGGCGAGGGGATCGGTGAAATCGCCTGGATAGGGGGTGGCTGCGCTGTGAACGAGCTCGCCTTCAAAGTTGAGGAGAGCCACCCGAACACCACTGGTGCCCAGATCGATGCCGAGCACTGTCGTGTTGGGTGGCACTGGCGGCAATCAGAGGCTGCTGCCTTGTTGCAGACGGGTTGCTTCCGCCTGCAGGAGGGTGGCGGCTTTATCAGCCACATCCTCCCAGGGAAGCTTGAGGTCGGGGCGACCGAAGTGGCCATAGGCCGCGGTGTCGCGATAGAAACGGCCTCCGTTCAATGCCGGCATCTCCCGGAGCTTGAACTGTTCGATGATGGCGCCGGGGCGCAGATCGAAGTGCTGATTCACCAGTTCGGTGAGCTCGGCGTTCGACACCTTGCCGGTGCCGAAGGCATCCACAAGAATCGACACTGGCTTGGCCACGCCGATGGCGTAACTCAGTTGCACTTCAGCGCGCTTGGCCAGACCGGCGGCCACCAGGCACTTGGCGACGTAGCGGGCGGCATAGGCCGCCGAGCGATCCACTTTGGTGGGATCTTTGCCGGAGAAGGCACCACCGCCATGGCGGGCGTAGCCGCCGTAGGTGTCCACGATGATCTTGCGGCCGGTCAGACCCGCATCCCCCTGGGGGCCTCCCACCACGAACTTCCCGGTGGGATTGACCAGATAGCGAGTGCTCTCCTTGCTGGGGCGCAGGGGGAGGTCGGCTGTCGCCGGTTCCACCACATGGGTCCAGAGATCGTCGCTGATTTTCTGGCGCACCTCCTGCTCACCGCTCATGCCGGCCACCTCGGCGGTGTGCTGGGTGGAGATCAGGATGGTGTCGATCGCCACGGGCTTGTCGTTCTCGTACACGACGCTCACCTGTGTCTTGCCATCAGGCAGCAGGTAATCAAGGCTGCCGTTGTGGCGCACCTCCGCCAGACGGCGCGAGAGCCGGTGGGCGAGGCTGATCGGCAGGGGCATCAGCTCCGGTGTTTCGTCGCAGGCGTAGCCGAACATGATGCCCTGATCGCCTGCCCCCACCTTGTCGAGGGGATCACCGTCGTGATCATCGGCTTCATCCACACCCTGGGCAATGTCGGGCGATTGCTGATCGAGGGCCACCAGCACCGCGCAGCTGTTGGCATCAAATCCGCCGGCTCGGGCACCGCTGTAGCCGATGTCGCGGATCACATCCCGCACCAGATGAATGAAATCGACCTGAGCCTTGGAGGTGACTTCACCCGTGATCATGCAGAGACCGGTGTTGACCACTGTTTCGCAGGCCACCCGGCTGGCACTGTCCTGGGCGAGCAGCGCATCGAGCACGGCATCGCTGACCTGATCACAGATCTTGTCGGGATGGCCTTCTGTGACGGATTCGGAGGTGAAAACGTAGCGGCTCATGAGTTGCAGTAACTGGGGCGACTGTAGGGGGAAGTGTTTTCAGGTCAAACACTCCACCTGGAGGTTGCGCCAGTGTTGAATCAGATGCTCGTGGCCGGTGAGGGTTGGTGGCTGCTGCCATCCGGCCACGTAGCCGAGAGTCAACGCCATGCCGGCCTCCCGTGCCATGAGCAGATCGGAATCAGCGTCGCCGATCAGGGCGCAACGCCGGTGGTCAAGTTGCATCTGCTCACAGAGGCGATGCACCGCGACGGGATCCGGCTTGCAGGGAGTGTCGTCGGCGCTCCAGATGGCGCTCACCAAGGGGTGAAGACCATGGATTTGCAGAAACCGCTCGATTCCCTGGCGCGAATCGTTGCTGATCACCGCACAGCGGATGCCCGCAGCCCGCAGCTCATGGAGGACGCGATCGGCCCCTGGCAGCAGCGGGCTGGGCTGCTCGGTGAGGGCCTGATCAGCGAGCTGAAAGCAGACGTCGGCTATTCGCAAGGCCTGGGGCCAGGACGCTTCCAGCTGGGCAACGGTGGCAGCTGTGGCGATGAGGTTCTGCCGGCGTGAGGCCACGGCCAGTAAGCCAGTGGGGGAGACCCCGGCGGCATTGATGCCATAGAGCCGTTGCAGTTGATCCACCAGGTGCTCGCAAGCTCTGGAGGAGTGACCGGCCTGGCGGAACACCGTGGCTGCCGCTTGGAGGCGCTGGCGACCGAGGCCGATCAGATGGGGTTCGCTATGGGAAAGGGTGCCGTCCTTGTCGAACAGCACCCCGTCAACGTCGGCCAGGGTGATGCCGTTGAGCAGCAACCGGGCCATGAATGGAAGGCTGAACCGTTCGTCAGCCCATCATGCCGTAGCCATCGTCGCCTTCCTCGGCCTGCTCCAGCAGCATCTGCTTGTAGCGGGCCGCCATCTCCTCGGCCTTCTCGAACACCTTCTGGGGATCGGTGAGCATGTCGCCCGGTTCCGGTTCGAGTGCCTTGGTGGAGAGAGAAATCCGACCCCGCTCGGCATCGAGGTCGATGATCATCACCTTCATCTGATCATTCACATTGAGCACCGAGTGCGGCGTTTCGATGTGCTCATGGCTGATTTCGGAGATGTGCAGCAGACCGCTGACGCCACCGATGTCGATGAAGGCGCCGTAGGGCTTGATTCCGCGGACCGTGCCGATCACCACTTCGCCCACTTCCAGGCGATTCATCTTGCGCTCCACCAGGGCGCGGCGATGGCTGAGCACCAGACGGTTGCGCTCCTCGTCGACTTCCAGGAACTTGAGCGGCAGGAAATCGGCGACCAGATCTTCCTTGGGCTTGCGGGTGCTGATGTGGCTACCGGGGATGAAGCCGCGCAGGCCTTCCACCCGCACAAGGGCACCACCGCGGTTGGTGGCGAACACCTCGGAGTAGATGGTGGCGTCTTCCTTCTGCAACTGACGCACCCGCTCCCAGGCCCGCTGGTATTCAATCCGGCGGATGGAGAGTGCGAGCTGACCGTCTTCGTTCTCCTCACTCATGATGAAGAACTCGCGCACCTCACCGGGCTGGAGCACATCGCTCAGGCCTTCCACCCGGTTGATCGACACCTCCTGCATCGGCATGAAGGCGGCGGTCTTGGCGCCGATGTCGATCATCGCCCCCTTCGATTCCAGGGCGAACACGGTGCCGTTGACGATATCGCCCGGTTTGAAGTTGTAGTCGTACTTGCTGAGAAGCGCCGCAAACTCGTCGAGGGTGAAGCCGGCGTTATCCAGATCGCGGCTGCTCGCCCGGCTACTCGGGTCGTCGGCCGTGGGTACATCCTCCGGAATGCTCAGGTCGTTCTCGTCGAAAGCTTCATCGGCAGTGAGCACCTCAGCTTGACCGGCGACTTGCTCGGCGGCATCGGTGAGATTTGCAGCTGATTCGACAGCGGGGTCCTGAACCTGGTCGGTGGAGGAAACAGTCATGGAGCGATGGCGGTCTGCCCGGAGACAGTGCGAAGGAATGACGTGGTGGCCCGCCGACCACAACGATCGAATCCACTATTCTGTCAGATCGGCTCGGTCGAGCCGTGGCGGGCTGGTTCAGACCGCTGCCAGGGAGGTGGTCGAGTCGCTCATGCCTTCGAGGGTCTTCACAAAATCGTTGACGCCACGGAACTGCCGGTAGACCGAGGCGAAGCGCACATAGGCCACTTCGCTGAGGTCTTTGAGCTGATTGAGCACCATTTCACCGATCTCCTGGCTGCTCACTTCCCGTCCGTTGCGCTGCTGCAAGGCGAGTTCGAGATCGTCCACGATCGTCTCCAGTCGGGAGGCGGTCAGGCCGGTTTTTTCGCAGGCACGACTGAGACCGTGAAGCAATTTGCTGCGGCTGAAACTTTCCCGGCTGCCATTCCGCTTGAGCACGGTGATCGGCATTGTTTCCACCCTTTCGTAGGTGGTGAAGCGGAATTCACAGTTGAGGCACTCACGACGGCGCCGCACGCTTCTGCCGCCGTCGGCAGCGCGGGACTCGAGCACCCGGCTGTCTGTGTTTTGGCAGGAAGGGCACTGCACGCCCGGGCAACTCCGAGTTCAAGGTTATGGACCAATTGTAGACACTGTGTCCAGAGCTGGAATCACAACAAAAAAGCCCCACCGATTGGTGAGGCTTGAAGCAGGAACTCTGTGGATCACTTGCCGATCTTCGGAGGATCGCGGAAGGCGATCGCGAAGAAGAGCGTGGCAATCGCCAGGGTGAGGATAAGGATGTAAGCGAAGCTTTCCATCGGGGAGTCTCCGGAGGGCGATCAGCTGAGGGTGGAACCGGCCGGGGGCACGTAACCCTCGGGAAGGCGACGGGTGGAACGGTCACCCAGTTTCTGGAAGAGACCAAACTCCACTTGTTCGCCAAGATCCGGATCGATACCGGCAAACACATCGCGATACAGGGTACGAGCACCGTGCCAGATGTGTCCGAAGAAGAAGAGCAAGGCGAAGGTGGCATGGCCGAAGGTGAACCAGCCGCGTGGTGAACTGCGGAAGGTGCCGTCGGAGTGGTAGGTCTCGCGATCGAACTCAAACGCTTCACCAAGCTGAGCCTTACGGGCCAGGCGCTTCACATCGGCAGGATCTGTGAAGGTTTGGCCATCCAGAGCGCCCCCGAACACCTGGGCGGTCACGCCCTGCTGCTCGAAGGAATACTTGGCTTCAGCGCGACGGAAGGGAATATCAGCGCGAACGATGCCGTCGCTGTCTTCCAGAACCACAGGGAAGTTCTCGAAGAAGTTGGGCAGACGACGCACCTGAAGATCGCGACCATCCTTATCGGTGAAGGCGATGTGACCGAGCCATCCGGTAGGAAGGCCATCACCATTCACCATCGGACCGACTCGGAACAGGCCACCCTTGGCTGGGCTGTTGCCGACATAGTCGTAGAAGGCAAGCTTTTCAGGGATGGCTGCAAAGGCTTCCTGAGCTGTGGAACCCTGATCCATCGCCGTCTGGACGCGACGGTTGATTTCGGTTTTGAAGTAGCTCTGATCCCACTGATAACGGGTGGGTCCGAACAGCTCGACGGGTGTTGCTGCAGAGCCGTACCACATCGTGCCCGCCACAATGAATGCGGCGAAGAACACAGCGGCGATGGCACTGGCCAGAACCGTTTCGATGTTGCCCATCCGAAGCGCCTTGTAAAGACGCTCGGGCGGACGGGTGGTGATGTGGAAAATGCCAGCAATGATGCCGACGATGCCGGCTGCAATGTGGTGAGCAACGATGCCACCGGGATTGAAGGGGTTGAAACCCTCTGGCCCCCAGGCCGGCTGAACAGCCTCTAGATGGCCGGTCAAGCCATAGGGATCGGAGACCCACATCCCCGGACCGAAAACACCGGTGAGATGGAAGGCGCCGAAGCCGAAGCAACCCAGGCCAGCGAGGAGCAGGTGGATGCCGAAGATTTTGGGAAGGTCAAGGGCAGGTTCGCCGGTGCGAGGGTCCTGCCAGATCTCCAGATCCCAGTAGGTCCAGTGCCAGATGGCGGCAAGCATCAGCAGGCCACTGAACACGATGTGAGCAGCTGCGACACCTTCAAAGCTCCAGAAGCCAGGATCCACACCGGTCTCACCGGTGATGCTCCAGCCTCCCCAGCTGCCGGTGACGCCGAGTCGGGCCATGAAGGGCATGACGAACATGCCCTGACGCCACATCGGATTCAGAACGGGATCCGAGGGGTCGAAAATAGCGAGTTCATAAAGAGCCATCGAGCCGGCCCAGCCGGCAACGAGGGCGGTGTGCATGAGGTGCACGGCCAGAAGTCGGCCGGGGTCGTTGATGACGACGGTGTGCACCCGATACCAGGGCAATCCCATGGGTCAGGTTCGGGGGAACGAAGCTGCTGATGCAGCCAGACTCCGCGATCGTAAGGGGTGTGGTCGGTGGGTCGGGGGACGCTGTCGCGAGCTGCAATGTCTGCACATGCGCTCTCTCGGCCGTGCCAGCCGCACGGATTGACTTGACCTGGCTGCCCGAACGGGCCCATGCGGGGAGGTTACAAATCGAAATCCCTCGATTCACAATGGTGAGGCAGCTGCCCAAGTCGCCATGCCGGTGATCCGATTTGTTCGAGAAGGTCGCGACGTGGAGTGTTATCCGGGCGAGAACCTGCGCGAGGTGGCGTTGCGGGAAGGGATCGCTCTTTATGGGCTCAAAGGTCAGCTGGGCAATTGCGGCGGCTGCGGACAGTGCATCACCTGCTTCGTTGATGTGCCGGAAGGGGGAGCGATGGGGGCCCTCTCGCCCCGCACGGCTGTGGAAGAGGCCAAGCTGCGGCGGCGTCCTCAATCCTGGCGGCTGGCTTGTCAGACCCTGGTGGAAGGGTCGGTGTTGATCATGACGCGCCCGCAGACGGGCCAGGCTGATGCTGCGGCTCGGTTGGCCGCTGCTCGGGCGACGCCGTTGCCGGCGGGGCCCACCGCCTGGCCGGTCACGGAGGAGCCAGAGGTCTCCTCTGAAGAGGAGGAGGTGAGCGCATCGTCGGATGAAGCTGCTACGCCCGGTGACGAGGACTGACGCAGTCGGCGGGTTGCCGGCCGAACGGTGATACGTTCCGGTGGAATCTTTCAGCGGTCATGGAAACCAACGATCTCGGTTTTGTTGCCAGCCTTCTGTTTGTGCTGGTTCCGACGGTCTTCCTGATCATCCTGTTCATCCAGACCAACAGCCGTCAGAGCTGAGTGGTCCCCGGGCCTGACGAGGACCGACCCCCCTCAGGAACGCTCCGGCTCCCGTACCAACAGGACGGGTGCCGGAGCATGCACCCGGATGTAATCACTCACGGACCCCCCCAGCAGTTTGTCGAGATCCACCAGGCCTCGAGCCACGAGGGGGCGGCGATCCTGTGAGGCGATCACCACCAGATCTGCATTCACATCCTTGGCGGCCTGGCAGACACCGCGTCCCACGTCATTCGCGGTGATGTGCAGGGGTGTCAACGTGACGCCGAAGCTCCTGGCCTGCTGCACTGCCGCGTTCAGCAGGCTGTCACTTTTGCTCGTTGCCCCCCTGGTCGGGGTCACGTCCTGACGGGCCACGTGCACCCCGGTCAGTTGGCCCCCAGGAATGTCGCGTACCATCTCGCAGGCCAGGCGCAGGGCGTCGTCCCCCACCCCCGTCCCGTCCACGGTAACCAGCAGTCTGTTCACGTGGCGGACGTAAAGATCGTCGCGCACGAGCAGCATCGGGCGGGTCGAGAGCTGGAAGACGTACTGACTGGTGCTGTTGGCAAGGATCGACTGCAGGCGTCCCAGTCCGCGGGACCCCATCACAATCAGGTCAGCATTGAGCTCATCGGCGACCTTGAGAACGGTCTGCTTGGCATCGCCGGAGCGGATGATCGCGTTGAACTCACTGCGATCGAGGCCCAGGCGCTCGGCGGCCTGAGACAACAGCGCCGCCGCAGCGCTCCAGTGCTCGTCTGATCCGGATTTGTCCTGTTCCGGCACCACATGCAGCAGGTTGATGCGCGCTGTGCGGAACCCGGGCAGGTCGCGGAGCATCTTCAGCATCTCCTCGACGTGACCCTTGCCGGAGTCGGCGATCAGCAGGTTGTTGAACACGGCAGTGCAGCGGCCTTTGCAGCAGCCTATGGCCGATGAACCGCGCCAGAAACATGGTGATTGAGAGCGTTACGACGCCCCCCTGGTGCTGGCGGAAGCGGGTGCTGCCCCAACACACCGACCATGGTGGTGTGATGTGGCACGGGGCCTATGTGGCCTGGCTGGAGGAGGCGCGGGTGGAGGCCCTGGCTGCGGTGGGCCTGCCCTACGACCGCCTCGCCGCTGAGGGTCTGGAAATGCCGGTGGTGCGCCTGGAGCTGGAGTATCGCCAGGCCCTGCACCATGGCGAGCGGGTGAATCTGGAAAGCTGGGCGCTGGAGCGTCGGGGCGTGCGCTGGCCCTGGGCGAGTCGGTGGCGACGCGAGGATGGACAGGTGGCGGCGATGGCGCGTGTCGAGCTGGTGCTGGTGCGGCTTGATGGGGCGCAGCGCACCGTGCTCCGCCAGGCTCCGCCGGTGTTGCAGGAGGCGCTGGATCGCCTGCTGCGAGGCCCGTTCGCATGAGAGAGTGGTACGCATGAACTATGCGTGAAGGGATTGGAGGAGCGCGATTGGTGGTGGCTCTGGAGTCGCTGTCCTGGCTTGGGGGCTGTTCGCCTGTCGGCCTTGCAGTCGCTGGCGACCCAGGATCCAGCCGGCCTGGCTGGTCTTTGGTCTTGGCCTTTGCCGCGGCTGCAATGTGCATTGCGTTGGTCAGACTCCCTGACGCAGACGGTCGATGCCTATCGACGCCGCTGGGGCATCAGCCCTGACGTTGTCGCTCCTGACAGCGTTCTGATTCCAGGTGATGCCAACTGGCCCCTGGCCCTGGCGGATCTGGAGCGGCCGCCGATGGTGCTGCACTGGCGCGGCGATGCCGCTCTGCTGCGGATGGTGTCTGCGCGACAAGCGGTCGCGATCGTGGGTACCCGCCGGCCTTCCAGCCATGGCCTGCGCATGGCGGAAGCTCTCGGCGAAGCGCTGGCGCGGGCGGGCTGGCCCGTGGTCAGCGGTCTGGCTGAGGGGGTGGATGCGGCGGCTCATCAAGGCTGCCTGAAGGCAGGCGGTGCCCCGATCGGTGTGGTGGGCACGCCCCTCTCGCGGGTTTACCCGCCTGAGCATGAAAGGCTGCAGGTGGCCGTGGCGAGCCAGGGGCTGCTGCTCAGTGAGCATGGGCCCGAGGCCAGGGTGAGTCGGGCCAGCTTTGCCCTGCGGAATCGGCTTCTGGTTGCCCTTGCCGATTGGGTGGTGGTGGTGGAATGTCCGGAGGGAAGTGGCGCAATGATTTCAGCCGAGATCGCCCTCGCGATGGAGCGATCGCTCTGGGTGGTGCCTGGAGATGCTTTGCGTCAGTCGTCCTGCGGCAGCAATCGCTTGCTCACGTGTGGCGCCTGCCCGTTGCTCTCGATCGCGTCGTTTCTCACCGCTCTCGGGCCCGGCCCCTGCGCTGATGGGGCTCAGGCTCCTGCAGCCGGCAGGGGTGGTGGCAGCCATGCCCCCCAGCTGCAGGATGCGCCTCTGTTGCGGCTTCTGGAAGAAGGAGCCGGCCTCGATCGTCTGGCTCGGGATCTGGGTCGTCCCACCGGGGTGCTTGCGGAGCAGCTGTTGCAGCTCGAATTGCAGGGGCTGGTGAAGGCGGAAGCCGGAATGCGATGGCGGCTTGTTTAGGGTCAGCCCATGACCTCAGTGGAGCTGAGCGGGTACGAGCTTCTGGCCTGGCGCCGGGCCCAGCTGGCCACAGGCGGACGTGCTGTGGATCTTGATTGGTTGCTCGATCTGGCCGGTGGCTTGCGTTGGACCGACCTGCAGGCCTTGCATCTCGATCCGGCGGCCCGTCGGGTGCGGCTCGCCTGCGAGCTCTCCGAGCTTGCCTCGCTCTGGCAGCGCCATCGCCTGCAGCACGAACCGCTCCAGCATCTGGTGGGTCGCTGCCCTTGGCGCGATCTTGAGCTCACGGTGACGGCAGCCGCTCTGATCCCCAGGCAGGAGACGGAATCTCTGGTGGATCTGGCCCTGGAGCGCTGGCGGGCGGCGCAACCCGGTGCCTCCCCCAAGCCGCTGCTGCGCTGGGCGGATCTGGGAACGGGATCCGGCGCCCTGGCCGTCGCCCTGGCCCGTGCCTTTCCCCAGGCCAGTGGTCATGCTGTCGACTGCAGCGAAGCGGCCCTGGCGCTGGCGCGCCTCAATCTTGAACGGCATGCGGGTTCAGCACGCTGCACCCTCCACAGCGGTGATTGGTGGCAGCCCCTGAGGCCCTGGTGGGGGCTGTTGCAGCTGGTGCTCAGCAATCCCCCCTACATCCCCAGTGCTGTGGTCGATCAGCTCGACCCTGTGGTGCGTGAGCATGAGCCTCGGCTCGCCCTGGATGGCGGACGGGATGGTCTGGCGGCGACGCGCCTGATCATTGCGGGGGCTCCCGAGGCCCTGGCGCCGGGCGGCTGGCTCCTGATCGAGCATCACCACGATCAGAGCGAGGCGGTGCTGGACCTCTGCGCTGCCGCCGGTCTGGATCATCTGAAGGCTGAAACAGATCTGCAGGGTGTGCGCCGCTTCGTGTGTGCACGTCGGCCATGCTGAGGTGATGACAGCCGCTTCGCCTCTCGCCACCCATCCCAACGCCTTGCTCCACCGGCTCCGGATGGGAGGGGCCGCCATGCTCCCCACCGACACCCTGCCGGCTCTGGCATCTCTGCCGGAGCATGCCCGGCAGATTTGGCAGCTCAAACGGCGTTCGCTTCGGAAGCCCCTCATCCTGATGGGGGCTGAACCCGAGAGCCTGCTCACCCATGTGGCTCCCGATGTGCGTGGGGAGGCCGCCGCCTTGGCTTCTACCCACTGGCCCGGGGCCCTCACGCTGGTGTTGCCCGCCTCCGGCCCCACTGTTCAGCATCTGCACCCGGGGGCGGCCACCCTCGGTCTGCGCATTCCCGATTGTGCGCCTACCCGGCACCTGTTGACCCTCAGCGGTCCTCTGGCGACCACCAGCATCAACCGCTCCGGTGAGCCTGCAGCTCAGTCAGACCGGGAAGCGACGCAATGTTTCCCTTCGCTCCCCCTGCTGGGCCCCTTGCCCTGGCCGGAGCCCTCAGGGCAAGCCAGCACGGTCCTGGCCTGGCTTGGGCCGGGCCGGTGGCAGTTGCTGCGGCAAGGCGCTGTGATGCCGACAGGTCTGCTGCTTCAGCCTCCATGCTCTGGTTGATCGCCCTGGTGGTGTTGCTCCAGGCCCTGGCCCAGTGGCCCCTGGAGCCGGTGATGCGCCTCTGCACCTCCGTGCTCAACCTCCAGTGGCTCCCCTGGCTGCTGGCCCTGGTCGGGGTGTGGCTGTTGGCGGGTCGTCCTGGCGAGGAACGCTGACAGGGTGGCCTGAAGCCGGCTAACGGATTTGAACCGATGGCCTTCGCTTTACAAAAGCGCTGCTCTACCGCTGAGCTAAGCCGGCGATAGCGGCAGTGTAACGGTCGGTTCAGCGCTTGCGTCCTGGCTTCGGCCGAGCCGCCAGAGCACCAATTCCAGCCGGGAGCGACAGCCTGTTTTTTCCAGCGCATGGCTGATGTGAGACTCCACCGTGCGGACGCTCACCACCTGACGTTCCGCGATGGCCCGGTTGCTGAGCCCTTGGCTGAGCAGATTGAGGATGGTCTGTTCGGTGGGGGTGAGGCGATGGGATGGCAAGGCGTTCTTGGCGACTACTCGAAGGATTCCCCGCTCCTGTCGATGCTCCGTTCGCTCACTGCCAGTGGTCGGCGGATGGGCAGATTGGCGACCAGGGCGGTCACCCGGTCTTCGGTTTCCAGGCTCACATCGCCGTGGTCCAGGTCGATCTCCACATATTTGGCCACCACTTCCAGAATCTCCCGACGCATCTGTTCGAGCAGTTCGGGACTGAGATCTGTGCGGTCATGGGCCAGCACCAGCTGCAGACGCTCCCTGGCGGTGGTGGCGCTGGCCGGTTGGCGGCCGAGCAGCTTGTCGAGGATGTCGCGCAGGGTCATCGGGTCAGAAGATCTTCTTTTGCATCAGGCGGCGGACCTTGGCCCGAAGGCCGCGGCCTTCTTTGGCGGGGTCGATCAGGGGGACATCCTCACCCTGGAGTCGGCGGGCGATGTTGCTGTAAGCGCGAGCGGCCGGAGACTGGCTCCCACTGAGGGTGAGCGGCTCGCCGCGATTGGTGCTCACGATCACCTGTTCGTCTTCCAGCACCAGGCCGAGCAGAGGCAGGGCGAGGATATCGGTGACGTCATCGACCGCGAGCATCTCCTGGTTGGCCATCATTTTCGGCCGCACTCGGTTGAGCACCAGCTGCACGGGGCTGAGCCCCTGGGTGTTGAGCAGGCCGATCACACGATCGGCATCACGGACGGCCGAAACCTCCGGTGTGGTGATCACGATCGCTTCCCGGGCGGCGGCGGCCGCATTCTTGAAACCGTCTTCGATCCCGGCAGGGCAGTCGATCAGCACGGTGTCGAACTGCTTCGCCAGCATGCCCACAATCGATTGCATGTCTTCGGGCTTGAGCCACTCGAGCATGCGCGGATTTCCCGCCGGCAGGAGGGCCAGGTTCGGTTCCTGCTTGTGCTTCACCAGTGCCTGGTCGAGCCGGCAGCTTTTGGCGAGCACCTCCTGGGCGGTGTACACGATTCGGTTTTCCAGGCCGAGAAGCAGATCGAGGTTGCGGAGGCCGAAATCGGCATCGAGCACCACGGTCTTGTGACCCTGGCGTGCCAGGGCGATGCCGAGGTTGGCGGTGAGCGTGGTTTTACCCACACCTCCTTTGCCGGAGCAGATCAGGATCGTTCGCGAGATGGACGCCACGGGCTCCCGGGAAGTCGCGTCAGCCTAGAGGTGGTCTGGGCATCTGAGCATCTGCCGCTTCAATCACAATCTCTCCCGCTTCGAGTCGGGCCTGTTCGGCCAGTCCGGGCTGGGGGCGTTCCTCAGGACCGCGCGCCACGGTGTCGGCGATGCGCAGCTGTAACGGTCTGAGTTGTAACGCCACGATCCGTGCCCCTTCATGGCCGTGAACGCCGGCGTGGGCACTGCCACGCAGGCGTCCCCACACGAGCACGTCGCCGCCGGCGGTCACCCTGGCGCCTGGATTGACATCCCCCAGCACCAGCAGGTGCCCCTGGGCGGTGAGGTGATCACCGGACCGCAGAGTGCCGCGATGGAGGCGGAGGCTGTCATCCGGCTGGGCCTCTTCCTCTGGCTGGTCTTGATCTGGCTGGTCTGGCGGCGCCTGCCTCGATGGCTCGATCCAGCGCGTGGGAAGGCCGAGAGCGTGGCCACTCACCACTGTGTCGATGCTCTGAGCTTCCAGGCAACGGATCGGGTGACCCGCTGCTTCGAGTTCGCCCAGCAGTTCCAACAGATCGCGTCCGCTCAAGGCCCAGTCTGCGCAGACCAGATCCACTGGCCCAGGCGGAAGACGTGAGAGCGCGGCAGGCAGGGCCTCGCGCCAGTGGAGCGTGCGCTGACTGGGGAGGGTCAGCACCGGGTGGCGCTGGGCGGGAACCGGTGACTGGGCGTCGGGCGCGTGCATGGGCCAACGCTAGAGCTGATCGAGTTGTTGAGTTTGTTCATGAGTGATCGATCCGGGCTGTTGCCTGATTCTCAAACGAGGCCCACGCTCCGTCAGCTTTTCTTCGGCATGAGTTCCGCCTTTGGCGGTGATCTGGTTTCGGCGATTGTGTGTGCTGATGTTGCGCACGCGTGTTTCGCCCCTGTGCTTCATGACTGTTGCCGGGGTCGTAGGGGTTTGGGGCCTGAATCAACGCGGAGCATCGCGTGATTCAGCGCTGGGCTGATGCTGCCGGGATGGATCAACCAGGCCGTCTCCTCGGGGGTGGAGAGGCTGTTCACCAGAGCTGAACACTGCTCGAGCGCCTGTAGGTGATGGCCGTCCCAGAGGCGCAGCCCGCCCCGGTAAGGGTGGTAACCACGCAGCTGCTGATGGCGCAGCCCGCAGGTCAGCGCCGGATCCAGACCCTCCTGCTCCGCCAGTTGCCGTGCCAGGGCGAGCAATTCCAACTGGGCACCTGAGGCCAGCTGATTCACCGGCATCGCCTTGAGCAGCCGGCGATGCAGAAATCGCTGGCAGAGCTCCGCCAGGGGAGGCGGGGCCTCCTCACTCCAGCGCAGCAGGTGATACCCGGTGCGCAGGTCGTCGTTGGCCTCGAAGCTGTCGAGATCCAACGCCTGGGGATCCCAGAGCCAGCGGGCCATGGTGCTGTCGCTCCACACCCGTTCCGGCCCCAGTTGGCGCGCGGTGCGGATCAGTTGCTCCAGCAGCCAGTTGCACACCACGTTCAAGCGGTGGTTGTACACGCTGCGATACATCAGATTGCGCACCACCAGGTAGTGCTCCACGGCCATCAGGCCTTTGGGGTGGATCGCCAGCGCACCATCGGGCGCCAGGGTGAGGGCGGAGAGGATCCGTTCCAGATCGAGTTGGCCGTAGCGGGTGCCGGTGCTGTAGCTGTCGCGGAGCAGGTAATCGAGGCGATCGCAGTCGAGTTGGCTGCTCACCAGCGCCTTGATCACCGGCCGTTCGGCCCGGCCATGGAGCAGGAGATCGGCCACCGCTTCGGCGGTTCCGTGCCCCACCCCATCCAGGATGTTGCGAATCTCCGGGTGGTCGCGCACCAGTCGCGCCGACCAGGTCTCATGGCGCAAACCAAACATCTCTTCCCCTGTGTGGCTGAGGGGGCCGTGGCCGAGATCGTGCAGGAGGGCCGAGGCGTAAAGCACCGGGCGTTGCGCCTCTAAGCTGGGATCCCGTCTGATCAGCCGCTCAAGGGCCTGGCGGGCGAGGTGAAAGACCCCAAGCGAATGGGTGAAGCGGCTGGATTCGGCGCCATGGAAGGTGAGGAATGCCGGTCCGAGCTGACGGATGCGCCGCAGGCGTTGAAACGGTCGGCTGTCGACCAGGGCCAGCACCATGGCCTCGGCCGGCTGGTCGCCATCGAGGCGAATGCTGCGGTGGAGAGGGTCATGGAACGTTCTGCTGCCCATCGGATCAGCCGGCTTCGACGGCCGGAAGCGCTGCATCCGGATCAGCCGGAGCTTCGCCCAGGGATTGGGTCGTGGTCTCCCGATCCAGCAGCGATTCCATGAACCGTTCGGCGTCGAGCAGCCAACGGTCGCCGTCCCCGCCTGGATTGAGCGGTTCCGGTTGATCGAGAAGCCGCTCGGGTTCGATCCCCTGTCCCTGGATGTCGCGACCACTCGGCGTCACATAACCCGCCACGGTCACTGCCAGGCCGCTGCCATCACTGAGATGGGTGAGCGTCTGGATCAGGCCTTTGCCGAAGGTGCGGCTGCCAAGCAGTGGTGACCGTCCATCGTCCTGAAGCGCTCCCGCCAGGATTTCGCTGGCGCTGGCTGTGCCCCCGTTCACCAGGGTCACCATAGGTCCGTCATACAGGCTTCCCTTTCCTGCCTGGATCGGGTCCGCGATTCCATCCCGATTGCGGGTCTCCACGATCGGCTGGTTGCTCAGGAAGGCATCGGCCACGCTCAAGCCAGCACTCACCAGGCCACCGGAGTTGTTGCGCAGATCCAGCACCAACCCCTCGATTCCTTTATTTGAAAGTTCTTGCAGTGCTTCGCGCACCTGATCGGGCACCCCGTCGCTGAATTGGGTGATGCGCAGATACCCGAGGGTGTGAGTGTCGCTGCGCAGGCGGCGGGTGCGCACGGGGCGAAGATCCACATGGCGTCGCTCCAGGGTCACTTCCTGCTCCGCACCGGTTGGGGTCTGGAGCAGAAGCACCACCTGGGTCCCAATGTCACCGCGTAAGCGAGCCGCCGTGGCCTCCAGACCAAGGCTGTCGGTGGATTCGCCGTTCACGGCACACACGAGCGTTCCACTGGTGATCCCGGCATCGGCGGCGGGTGACCCCTCCAGAGGGGCGATGACCACCACGCGCTCATCCTCCCGTCGGTGCCCCAATTGCAGACCTACGCCACTGAGATTGCCTTTGTTGCTCGCCTTCATGGCGTCGTAGTCAGTTGGTCGCAGCAACCGCGTGTAAGGGTCCCCGATCGGAGCCAGCATCGCGTCGATGGCGTTGTAAGCCTCGTTGCTGGTTTGAATCGATCCCTCCAGGGCCTTCTGGCGCAGCCGGCGCCAATGGATCTGATCGAAGCGGCCAGGGTCGACATAGCTCTGGTTCACCAGCTTCCAGCTCTCCACCACCAGCTGCTGGGCGTCGTTGAGCGCCAGAGCCGGATGGGCGGCCATCAGGCTGGTCAGCAGCAGGCCAATCAGGGCAAAAGCCAGATGCCGCAAGGGGTTGGCCCAGCGGTTAACAGTCGGCAACATCGGCTTCATCGCGGACGCGGTCGCTGGAACGTGTTCAGTAGACTCTCGCAATCCAAGCCCACCTCTGCATGGCGAACTCCTCACCCGTCTACGACTGGTTTCAGGAACGTCTTGAAATCCAAGACATCGCTGACGACATCAGCAGCAAGTACGTGCCCCCACACGTCAACATTTTCTATTGCCTGGGCGGCATCACCCTGGTCTGCTTCCTGATCCAGTTTGCGACTGGATTTGCGATGACCTTCTATTACAAGCCCACGGTGGCTGAGGCTTACAGCTCGGTTCAGTACCTGATGACCGACGTCAGCTTCGGTTGGTTGATCCGCTCCGTGCACCGCTGGAGCGCCTCCATGATGGTGCTGATGCTGATCCTGCACGTCTTCCGCGTGTATCTCACCGGCGGCTTCAAGCGTCCCCGCGAACTCACCTGGGTCACTGGCGTCACCATGGCGGTGATCACCGTGTCCTTCGGTGTGACGGGATATTCCCTCCCATGGGATCAGGTGGGTTACTGGGCTGTGAAGATTGTGTCTGGTGTGCCTGCTGCCATTCCTGTGGTGGGAGATTTCATGGTTGAACTGTTGCGTGGCGGCGAGAGTGTGGGTCAATCCACGCTGACGCGCTTCTACAGCCTTCACACGTTTGTGATGCCTTGGCTGCTGGCCGTGTTCATGCTCATGCACTTCCTGATGATTCGGAAGCAGGGCATCTCCGGTCCCTTGTGATCCATTGCATTTGCTTCACAATCTGAAGCGGATTTTGAACAGCTGTCTCTACGGTTCGTACATCCCCGTTCTCCATCATGCACATCCTCAAAAAGCCGGATCTCACTGATCCAAAGTTGCGTGCCAAGCTCGCTAAAGGCATGGGCCACAACTATTACGGCGAACCCGCCTGGCCCAACGATCTCCTTTACATCTTCCCTGTCGTCATCCTGGGAACGATTGCCTGCATCGTTGGTCTGGCTGTTCTCGATCCCGCCATGCTGGGCGACAAGGCTGACCCGTTCGCCACCCCTCTGGAAATTCTCCCCGAGTGGTATCTCTATCCGGTTTTTCAGATTCTGAGAGTCGTTCCGAACAAACTCCTCGGAATCGCTCTTCAGACACTGGTTCCGCTGGGCTTGATGTTGGTGCCCTTCATTGAGAGCTTCAACAAGTTCCAGAACCCGTTCCGCCGCCCGGTTGCCATGGCGGTCTTCCTCTTCGGCACGGTTACCACGATTTATCTCGGCATCGGTGCAGCTCTGCCGATCGACAAATCCCTCACCCTCGGTCTGTTCTGACCCAGGATGTCCATGCTTTCGTTGCCCGGCTGTCAGCCGGGCTTTTTTTATGGTTGCGCGCTGATCGGATGGAGCTCCTCGAGATCGAGCAGCTCCACATCGTCGGGATTGACGCGGAGAAAGTGGTGGAGCAGCAGAAACCCCACGATGGTCCAGGTCTGATAAGTGCGTGACTGCTGTCCAACCCAGGTGCCGGTGGGGCCATCGAAGTATTCGGCCCACTGCTGCCGGGGCAACTGATTGAGGTGGCTCCAATAGCTCTCCTCCAGGAGTGCTTTCATCTGGCCCATCAACAGCACATCCGCGTGAGGGTTCCGCCGTTCATGCAGCAGGATCGAGGAGCCGAAGAACCAGAGCAAACTCGGCCAGTGGCCACCGTTGTGGTAGCTCCAGGGCCAGTTTTTCGGATCCGATCCGGTTTTGTTCTGCCATTCGAGCCCATCCATCGGTGGGTGACAGATCCGCATTGGCATCTGCGCCATCAGATGGTCGCGGTTGTGGAGCACCAGTCGGAACAGGGCGCGCTGCTGCGGACTGGTGAGCAGGCCGAAGAGGCAGCCGAGGGAGTTGCCCAGGCTGTAGAAGCGGAAATCGGGTCGGCCTGTGCGCATGTTGCCGATCAGGTAGCCGCCCCGATTTTCCAGCCAATCCTGCAGCCAGTCGGGAATCACCTGAGGCTGCACATTGAACTCATTCTGATATTGGTTCTCGCCATACTGTTCGGTGGGTCGCCGGCGCAGCACCTGCATGGTTTTGCTGGTGACCCAGTAGTGCTTGAGCAGAAAGCGCCGCAGATCGTGCACCCATTGGCGCGTCAGCACCAGGCGTTGGTCCAGCAGACGGCTGTTGTGCTGGCTCCGCGACAGTTCCATCAGCTGGATGCAGCTGCGTAGAGAGCCGAAGAGCAGCACCTCCACTTCCAGTGGCGCCCCCCACACGTCCATGGGACGGTCGATCATGAAGGCGCAATCGGGAACAAACAGCACCGGTGTGCCCTCGAAGGTGGGATGCAGCACCAGATCGAGCAGGAGTTGGATCCCGCGTTGCACCTTCTGGCTCGACCCGAAGGCGTGATCACCACTGTGTTTCACGTACAGCCAGCAGAGCACCGGCCACCAGAGGCTGGCGTCCACAGAGGTGATCCGTCCGATGGAGCGCTGGCCGTAATCGGCGATCAGCTCCTGATTTTCCTCCACAAAGCTGGTCGGGAACACGCCACGGGTCTGGTACGTGGTGCTCTGAAGGTCCAGGCACACACTCAGGAACTGCCGCACCACGTCGAAGCGCCTCTGGGTGAGCAGGTAGACCATCACCGGCACGTTGTCGCGCAGGAAGATTTCGCCGTAATTGAGGGCGCCATCGAGGCTGGGGTGTTCCAGAGCAGCCACGCTTCCCGCCAGTGATCCCGCCACGGGCACCAGGGTGCGTTCGAAATGTTCCCGGGCTTTCTGAACCACCTGGTCTTCCTTGGAGCTTGGCCGTACCCGTTGGTGCTGCTGGCTGAAGCGTCCTGCCATGGCGTTTCCACTCACCTCTCCTGTCAGGACCCTAGTGATTGCAGGCGATCTGGCCAGTGGAAGCAAGTCTGGAGATCTGCCCGGTGAGGGCTGAGGTTGCGTGTGTGTGGGTTGATGGGTTATGTTTTTGG
>CALGVO010000035.1 GCA_937930135.1 uncultured Synechococcus sp.
CGGGCTGGATGCGTTCTGCCAGAAGATGCTGATCCGCAGAGATGCCGAAGGCCAGGTTGTGGTGCGCTTCAACGATCTCACCTGGATCGCCGCTCGTCAGGGCATGGCCGTGTCTCCAGTGCTTCAGGCGATCAACACCCGTTTGATCAACACCTTCGGGCAGGGATTGACCAGGGAGCAACCTGCATCGAGATGAGAGAAGCGCGTTGGTATCTGCTGCTGAGTGCGGTGGGACTTCTGCCCATTGCACTCAGCTACGGCATCAACCCCAGCTCGCTGCTGCCCGAGCTGATGGATCTGCAGTTCAGCGGAACCAACATGGCGCATGTCTTCAGAGCAGTCATGGGCCTGTATCTGGGCATGGCCTCTCTCTGGATCACGGGAGCCTTGCGAGGGGTGCCCTGCTGACAACGGCGCTGATCAGCGAAGTGGTCTTCATGGGCGGGCTCGCCGCCGGTCGTCTCCTCAGCCTGGCCGTCGATGGTCGCCCAGGTGCCATCTTCCTGGTTTACACCGCATCAGAGCTGTTGCTGACACTCTGGGGATTGCGGTGTTGGAGTCGTCGTCATGAGCCTTGATTCCCTTAGCTCACTGGTGCACATCCCTGCCGGTCGATACCGGATCGGATCGGATCGCTTCTACCCGGAGGAAGCACCCAGTCGGGAGATCGATTTGCCCGCATTCCAGATCGAACGAACACCCGTCACCAACAGAGAATTTGCTCACTTCGTGCGCAGCAGCGGGTACCGCACGATCTCTGAGCGACCCGCCGATCCACAGGTCTATCCATTACTGACCCCGGAACAGCGTCAACCCGCATCCATCGTGTTTCAGGCGCCACCATCGGCCGTGGATCGCTCTCAGCCTCGCCAGTGGTGGGCGCTTGTTCCTGGAGCCAGTTGGCAACATCCTCAGGGGCCCGGCAGTTCCATTGCTGATCTGGACGATCACCCCGTCGTTCACATCGCCTACGCCGATGCCATCGCTTACTGCACCTGGGCCAATCGGCGTCTGCCCACCGCAGAGGAATGGGAGGTAGCAGCCCGTGGTGGCTTGAAGGATGCGGACTACGCCTGGGGGCAGGACGTCAATCCCAACGGTCGCTGGATGGCGAACACCTGGCAAGGTGAATTCCCCTGGCAGAACGATGTTCTCGACGGGTGGGAATGGACATCGCCTGTTGGCGCTTTCCCGGCCAACGGCTACGGCCTGGTGGATGTCTGCGGAAACGTCTGGGAATGGACGTCATCGGCCTATCCAACTCCGAAAGCTGAACAACAACGCCACATCGTGAAAGGTGGATCCTTCCTGTGTGCGGATAATTACTGCATGCGCTACAGGCCTTCGGCACTGATTGGGCAAACCTTGGATACGTCCACATGCCATATGGGTTTTCGCTGTGCACTGGACGCAGCGGATTGATCCACGACCCATCTCGAA
>CALGVO010000036.1 GCA_937930135.1 uncultured Synechococcus sp.
CGTATGCCGTTGGCGTGTATCAGCTCGATGCTGATGCCATGCAACACGGCAATGAGCTGCGTAAGCAGAACATGCGGATGATTGCTGATTGCCGCGCCATCAACGAATGGCCTGGTTACAGCAACACCATCGAACCGCTGAGCCTGCCCAAATGGGCATTCACCACCACCCACGACACACTGACTTCAGATGACTTCTAGTTCCCTTGCGCTCTGGACACCGGAGCAAAAGCAGCTGATCGCCTCAACGATCGCGCCAGGTTGCAGCGCTGATGAACTGCGGATGTTCGCCTATGCGTGCCAACGCACCGGCTTGGATCCGTTCAGCAAACAAATCTACGCCATCAAACGTGGCGGCAAGATGACCATCCAAGCCGGCATTGACGGGTTGCGTTCGATCGCTGAACGCACCGGCCAGCTTGATGGTTCTGAGACGCTCTGGTGCGGCGAAGATGGCGAATGGAAAGATGTATGGCTTGGCAGCAAACCACCAGCCGCAGCCAAGACCATCATTCACCGCAAGGGCAGCCAGCATCCATTTGTTGGTGTTGCGCGTTATGCGGACTACAACGCCGGGCAGGGGCTGTGGAACAAGATGGGCGCTGCGATGATCGCCAAATGTTCCGAAGCGTTGGCGTTGCGGAAAGCCTTTCCGGCTGATCTGTCCGGCGTCTACGGCAGCGAAGAGATGGAGCAATCCGAGGAGATCCAAAGCGTCACCGTCACGGCTGAACCAGCACCGGCAGCACCGGCAGGCGATGAGAAGGTGTTCCGAAGCGGCAAGGCCGCTATCGCCAAAGTCACCAGCATCGATGGGCTGAAGGCGTTGCAGGAACGCATGGAGAAGCGCTCGGGAGATCTCAGCGATGAACAAATGACGCAACTGCTCGAACTGCTGATGGCCAAAGAGCAGGAGCTGAATGCTGCGGAAGAGGATCCATTCGCTGATGACTGAACCGTACCTCACTACTGAACAACTCGCTAAGCGCTGGGGCATGAAACCCAGCGCGATCAAAGGTCAACGCGCGCGTGGTATTGGCCCTGAATATGTGACCCTGCCACGCATCGGCCTGCCTGCTGGTACGCCACGGGTTCGTTATCCACTTGCCCATGTCCTCGCCTTCGAGGAAGCCAACAACATCACACCATTGAACTGAGCATCATGAGCCTTTACGTCAACGGCATCATTCGCATCATCACCAAACCCGAAGCCCGCTATTTCGAGAGCGGCAAATCAGTCGTTAACTTCGTGGGCGGCATTCACGAAGGCAAAGACAAAAACGGCAATTACATCAAAAACGCCATTGACTGCGAGGTCTGGGGCAAGATCGGCGAGACAATCGTGGATCGCTGTAAGCTCATGGATTCAATCATGGTGACCGGCAGCATTAGGCGCCAGGACTGGGATGACAAGGAAACCGGCGCCAAGCGCAGCAAGCATGTCCTTGCCATTGGGCGATTTGAGTTCCTGCCACGGAACACCAGCGACGCTCAACAACCAGCAGCAGCACCGAGCAACGATGAGGAGGTGCCGTTCTGAGCTAGTAGCCAGATGGCGTGCCATGTTCCGAACAGCAGCATGGCACCCATAAGGCCGGACCAAAACGCAACGCGGATCTCATGATCCCGGATTGCGCGATCGATTGCTGATTGGATTTCATCAGGAGTCATGGCTGGATCATGGGCAGCATCAGCAGCTGCTGCCGTAGCCGCTGCAACCAGTCAGCAAACCGGCACACAACACAGCTAAGCGGAGCTGAATAGGGTCGATAGTGGTCTCACCGGAGGCAATCGGCCCTCCACTCGGCAGCCCAGAGGCTGCGATGATCATGCAAGCCATCCTTGACATGGCCGGAGAGCAACTGGACATCGGCCAAAAGGTCTGGGTAGACATGCCGCACATGGCCGATTGGTTTCCCGGCGCAGTGATGTTCGCCGAGGTAATCGAAGGTCACCGCGAGCCGCAGGCTGGCATGGTGTTTGTTCGCCAGCTTCCTACTGCTGCGATGCCTTATCCGGGAGAAGAAGGAGGATGGGTTTCTGAGCAGCCTGCCATTCGCTGTATTGGGCGCTGAGCCCACCGTGCTCAGCTGAGCCGGTCAGCAAGGTGTCACAACGCACAGCGCAACACGGCGCAGCATGGGCACAATAGGTGCACGCCACAAGCCGGATACGCCCCACGGGCAGGCGCCGGATTCTCCGCCCTGGACAAGAGAAGGGTCAGCCACGGGGGAGCTGCGATCCCCCACCCTTTCCCCACCACCCGGACAACACCATGGCAAACCATCGCGCAGAAGCCACCTACACAGCCCAGCACGCTGCTGCGCTGGCCAGCTTGCAGGCGCTGCAGGCCGTCATCGAAGACATGCCAGCCCCGGACGGCGAAACTCGGATCCACTGGGGCCACGTTGGCTCACTGGTTGAGATCAACGAGCAGCTGGGCCACCTGCTGCGCTTTGCCTCCGGAAACTGATTCCCCACCACCCCATGACCATCACCATCCCCACCGATGAGGCCCTGGGCCTCCAGATCAAACGCATCGTCGCCGCTGTTGCATTGGTGGCCGTAGCGTTCTACGTCGCCGGGTTCACGCTCGGCACTGCTGTTCATTGGCTCAGCGCCAACTTGACGCGGCTCCCTGTTGTTGCATTAACCACCCTCACCACCACTTCCGACCATGCTGGCCCGCATCCTTTTGTTCCTGCTGCCCACAGTCGTGATCGCTATGGTCCTAGCCGATCACGGCAATCCCAGGCTCAACCCAGCCGTTCAGGAGTCGGGTTCGCATGAAGTTCTACTTTGCCATTCCCGAGGCGAATGTATTTGAAGTGGTGCGTGCTGCGTCATTCACCGAAGCAAAGCAAATCGCAGCTAAAGACTGGCTGCCCTACTGGAGCAAGATCCAATGGTTGAACCATCCGCAGACTTCCAAAGAGGCGACATCGTTTACATCCGCGGCAACCGCCGCCGATGGGTCGCGATCGTTGAACGCGCAGATGTGATGACACCATTCCCGCATTACATCTGCCAGAAGGAAG
>CALGVO010000037.1 GCA_937930135.1 uncultured Synechococcus sp.
CAATTTGCTGGCCGTGGAGCGGGAAGCACAGCGACGGTTCGCTCTCGCCTGATCCGCCGCTTCAGAGAGCTTTTATAAAAAATGATAAAACTAAAAATGTGCAAACAATGACGTTACTATGAATACAGATTGCGATCCAGTTATCGATTTTTGTTTAAATAACAATTGCTGCTACTTAGAGCAACAATTTAATAATAAATTAGTCATACCCCCAAGGGGATTCGAACCCCTGTCGCCTCCGTGAAAGGGAGGTGTCCTAGGCCTCTAGACGATGGGGGCGAGGCCGTGATCGCTCGGATGTGCTCCCGATCACCCAATGAAATTAGGCGTCGGACTGACCCTCCGTCAAGGAAGAAACCGGGCTGATCTGATCCTGTCCTTGCCAGACTGGAACGGTAAAGAAGAAGCAGGCGCCCTCTCCCGGTTCGGAGACCACCCAGATCTTGCCGCCGTGCACCTCCACAATCCGACGGCATACCGACAGGCCCACGCCGAATCCTGAGGTGCCGCCAGAGGTCTGCGGCAGTCGCACCCGATCCTGAAAGATGCGTTGCTGCTCCTCCTCCGGGATACCCGGGCCGCTGTCGCAGATGCTGATCTGCAGCCACTGACTGGTCCGGTGCAGCATGGTCAGGGCGATGCGGCCGCCGTCCTGGGTGTATTTCAAGGCGTTTTCCAGCAGATTGAGTAACACCTGGCGCATGCGCCGCTGGTCGGCGTAAACCTTCGGCAGGTCCGAGGGGATGTCGGTGTGAATCGCCACATCCCTGCCAAGCCAGAGTTTTTCCAGTTCAAGAATCGCTTCCGCCGCCACGCTGGCCAGGTCGAGCCGCTGGGGATTGAACAGGGCCTCCCAGCGCGTGCTTCCAACTTCCAGCAGGTCCTTGGAGAGCAGGGCGATCTCGTCGAGGCGGCGTTTGAGCACATCCTGGAACCGCTCCAGGTCGATCTGTCCGAGTTGTTGGCTCTGCAGGGCGAGAGTGGCCGCCGTCAGCGGTGTGCGCAGTTCGTGGGCCACCATGCGCAGCAGGCGTTCCTGAGCGCCGAGGCGGTCGATCAGAGTTTCGTTTTCCTGGCGCAACACCAACAGTTGGTCTTCGAGTTGCAGCTCCCGCTGGGTGCGACTGCCATCCAGTTCTGCGGGTTGCAGGCTGAGGCCAAGGCCGCTGACCACCTCGTCCTGTTGCCAGCGCGGCAGCCAGCTGCGCAATTGCTGAAAAATGCTGCTGCCCGCAAACACCTGCTTCGGTGTGGGCTGTAACTTCACCAGTGCTGGGGTCACCACCAGTCGATGCAGCTCCAGCAGTTCCGGTTGCTGGGTGGGGTCTGACATCTGAAGCGTGACGTCGAAACCGCAGTCCTCGTGCTCGAGAAACTGAATCAGGGAGCGAAGATCGCCGCTGGAGAGGTGGTGCCTGGCGGCCACCAGCAGGAGCTTGAGCTGCTGTCGCGGATTGGGACCGTTCCCATCCACAGGGCGATCAGAAGCAAAGATGACGCTCACCTTATGGGGTTTTGCAGCCCGCGGCAGAGCCGCTATGACGAAGAGGTACAGACTGTCGTTTCACCGAGCGTTCCATGCCGCTGTTGCCGCTTGAACGACGGGGAGTCTCCGAGCCCCCCGGAGATCCGCCGATCGTCCAGCGGCTCCCGCTGGACAGCCATCTGCGCCGTTGGTTCGCCCGCAATCTCGGTCTGTGGCGTTCCCGTCGGCAGTACCTCTTCCCGGATGATGAGGTGCTCACGCTCGACATGATGATCCGCGTGGAGATCTTTGCTGAGTCGCCCTCCGGTCAGCCCCGCTATCGCTTCACCTGGTGGCCGGAACACGACACGGATTTCTTTGAGCGCAAACCCCGCTATCGCCGCGAGGGCGTGATGGAGGCGACCCTCAATGGGCATCAGTTGCAGCGTGATCAGGCGTACCTGGAGGCCGTGCCGGTGCGCACCCGCATCCGGCAGGTGGATGAACACGAGGTGATTTTTGAATCCCACTATGGCGACTGGCACATCCTGGAGCACACACGGTTGATCGATCAGGACCGCTATCGCTCAAGGGCCATTTACAGCTGGGAGAACGGGGAGCTGGCGATCGTGGAGCATCACCACGAAACCCGGATGGAGGATGCATCGGCGCCGATCGCTGGATGAGCACCTGCATTGCCCCATCCCGGCCCGAATGGGGCAGCATGGCCCTGTTATCTGATTTGGACTGTTGCTCTCCCTCCCCCGCCGACTCCGGCTTGTTCTTGCAGCTCCCCTGCTGATCTCTCCTCTGGTGCTGGTCGGACCTTCCGCTCTCGCCCAGGGTGCCGGCAACGCCGCCACCAAACCCGCCACGAATGAGGATGTCTTCCTGTACCGGGGTATGGGGTCGTCCTATCTGTGCAACGCCCGTGCCGCTGGCGTTGAATTCCCCAAAGCGGTGGGCATCGCTGCCGCTACTTATGTGCAGATCCTCAATGGTCGACACGGCGGGCAGGTGGCCTCAGCCGGCGACAAGAAACTCACCAACGAGCAACTGTTTGCCGGTGCTGAGTTTCAGATCATCACCGGAGCGCTGCAGTTCTGCCCGAAGGAAGTGCCCGCTGATGTGAAGGCGAAGGTGGAGGAAGCGCTGAAGAAGCAGAAGGCCGGTAACTGAGGGGCCGCCTCCCGCAGTGGCAGAGGGCCAGGCGTCAGGATCTCCAGAACGAAAGCTGCGCATGGCTCCCCTTTCAACCTCTTCCGACCAGACGAGCGCTGTGGTTCGCCTCTGCGACTACAGGCCCTATCCCTTTTGGATCCCCACGATCGATCTCGATGTTGTGATCGGGGATCGGGAGGTGCAAGTCACCAGTGTTCTGCGGATCGAGCCACGCTCGGATCAGGCGCTTGACGATCAGGTGTCCGAGACGCTCGAACTCCGTGGTGTGGCGCTGGAGCTGGTCAGCCTTCAGGTGGATGGCCAGCCCTGGCCGACCGAGGCCTATCGGCAGGATGCCACCACCCTGGTGCTGCATCAGCTGCCGCAGGCTCCATTCAGCCTCACCACGGTCTGCCGCTTCGATCCCCACACCAACACCTCGCTGGAGGGCCTCTATGCCAGCGGCGGCATGCTCACGACCCAGTGTGAGGCGGAGGGCTTTCGGCGCATCACCTTCCATCCCGACCGGCCGGATGTGCTCAGCCGTTTCCGGGTGCGAATCGAGGCCGACCGGGAGCGCTATCCGGTGCTGCTTTCCAACGGCAACGCCGTCAGCAGCGGACCTCTGGCGCGTGATCCCTCACGCCATGAGGCGATCTGGGATGACCCCTTTCTCAAACCCTCCTATCTCTTTGCCCTGGTGGCGGGCAATCTGCGGGAGGTGCGTGATCGCTTCCTGACCCGTTCAGGCCGCAGCATCAACCTGCGTCTGCATGTGGAGCCCGGCGATGAGCCTTACACCGCCCATGCGATGGCCTCGTTAAAGCGGTCGATGGCCTGGGATGAACAGGTTTATGGCCTCGAATACGACCTCGAGGAGTTCAACACCGTCGCCGTGCGCCACTTCAACATGGGCGCGATGGAGAACAAGAGTCTCAATATCTTCAATTCCAAACTTGTCTTGGCCGATGCGGAAACGGCCACCGACGGCGAACTGGAGCGGATTGAGAGTGTTGTTGCCCATGAGTATTTCCACAACTGGTCCGGGAATCGGATCACCTGCCGCGACTGGTTCCAGCTCTCCCTCAAGGAGGGGCTCACCGTGTTCCGTGATCAGTGCTTCACCGCCGATCTCCATTCCGCTGCACTGAAGCGAATCGAGGATGTGGCGATGTTGCGCAACACCCAGTTCCGAGAGGATGCCGGTCCGACGGCCCATCCGGTGAAGCCCGACGCCTATCAGGCGATCGACAACTTCTACACAACGACGATCTACGAAAAGGGTGCCGAGCTGATCCGCATGTTGCGCACCCTGTTGGGGGAGGAGCGCTTCATGGCCGGCATGAGCCTCTACTTCCAGCGTCATGATGGCGACGCGGCCACCACGGAGGATTTCGTGGCGGCCATCCTCGAGGGGGCCTGTGCCAAGGGCGAGCCCCTCGGCTTTGATCCGAGCCAGTTTCAGCGTTGGTATCACCAGGCCGGAACGCCCACGGTGACCGTGCAGAGCCAGTGGGATGGGGCCAAGGGGCGCCTGACGCTCGAGCTGCAGCAGGTCACTCCCCCCACCCCGGGCCAGGCGCAGAAGAAGCCGTTGGTGATTCCCCTGCTCTGGGCGCTGATTGGATCGGATGGCCGGCTCGTTGAGGAGCGGCTGCTGGTGCTGGATCAGGCGGAGCAGACGCTGGTGGTGGAGGGGTTGCCCGTCGCCGAGCCGCCACCAGCCCTGTCGCTGTTCCGGCAGTTTTCCGCCCCGGTGCACTGGCAGGCCCACCAGGGCGACGACGCCTTGTTCACCCTGTTCGCCCACGACGACGATGCCTTCGCTCGCTGGGATGCGGGGCAGCAGCTCTGGCGTCGCCTCTTGCTCGCCCGGGCCAATGGCAGCGGCGATGCGGCGTTGGAGCAGCGCATGCTGACGGCTCTCTCGATACTGCTCGGGCCCGATGGCGAGTCGGATCCTGCCGTGCTCGCCACCCTGCTCGGTTTTCCCGGTGCTGCTGAGTTGGAAGGCCTGCAGGCGGAGGCGGATCCGCCGGCGCTCCATCGTGCTGCCTGCGCGCTGCGGAGTGCGCTCGGAACGGCGCTGGCCCCGCTGTTGGAGCAGCGTCTGGCGGAGGCGGCATCCGCCTTGGCCCGGCCCTGGCCCGAGGGGCAGGGGGAGCGACAACTCACGGCTCTGATCTGGAGCTGGTTGGTGGCGGCGGGGAATGGCACCGTGCGGGCTGACGCCCTCGCCGCGGTGAACGGCCCCTCCATGACCCTGGCCCGGGCCGCTTTGCGGGCCCTGCAGCCGATCGATTGCGCCGAACGGGATCAGGCCCTGCAGGCCTTCCATGACCGCTGGCTGGAACGGCCTGTGATCTTCGACAGCTGGTTTGCCCTGGAGGCGTCCACACCACGACCGGATGGCCTGGAGCGGGTGGCTGCGTTGCTGCGTCATCCGCGTTTCGATCCAATGGCACCGAACGCCGTTCGCGCGGTGCTGGGCGGGCTCGCCGCCAACCCCCTGGTGTTTCATGCCCCTGATGGCAGCGGCTACCGCTTCATGGCCGAGCAGATCGTCGCGTTGGATCAACGCAATCCGATCACCGCCTCACGCATGGCCAAGGTGTTCAGCCGTTGGCGGAGCTATGCCCCGGCCCGGCAGAACGCGGTGCAACAGGCCCTGAAGGCACTCGATGGCGCCGATCTCTCCACGAACACGCGGGAGGTGGTGGGTCTGATGCTGGCGAGCTGAGGGATCCGGGCGCTGTCTGAGGGGTCAGCGTGCAGCGGCTCATGGGTCAGTGGCGCCGAGAGCCTGGAAGGCGGCCCGCCTGAGGGCGGGCCCTTCGTCACCGGCGTGTTCTCCCCAGAGCCCTTCCCAGTAGAAAAAGATCACGCCGTGGCCACGTTCACGAGCCAGACGCACTTTTTCGCGCAACACCGGCATCGGTGTGGTGCGTTTGCCGAAGCCGGCCAGCACTCCGATCTGCACCGGTAGGCCCCATTGCCGCGCTTTGCGCAAGGCCGGTTGATCGAGATCGCGCGCGTAGCCCTTGAGCGAATAGGCGTAGTTCTGCACCACCAGATCATCGATCAGTTCGCCGACCGCCCAGAGCTCCCAGTCCTGCAGCCAATGGTTGTAAGCGAAGCGGAAGGGGCCAGGAGAGAGGCTGATCCTCTGGGGCAGGGCCTCTTTCTCCAGGCGTTGGCGCAGATCGCGCAGCAATCCGGTGAGCTGGCGGCGACGCCAGGTCATCCAGGCCCTGTTGGTGTGGTCGAGGGGAGGTGCCGCGCCGGTTTCGCGGCGATAGAGCGCCACGGTGTAGGGGTCGTATCCCAGCTCCACGGGCCAGGCGAAATGGTCATCGAGCTGAAGGCCATCCACGCTGCAGCGTTGCATCACTTCCAGCACCAGGCCAATGAACCGCTCCCGAACCTGAGGGTGGGCGGGATTCAGCCACACCATCGGTTTGTTGTGCAGCATCGTGATCGGGCTGCCATCCGCTTTGCGGAGCAGCCAATCGGGATGCTCCTTCACCACAGCGGCATCGGCTGGCTCCATCAGGCCGTATTCGAACCAGGGAATCACGCGCATGCCGTGGGCATGGGCCTCATCGCTCAGGGTGCAGATCGGATCGAGGTCGATTCCGGCGGCGGCCAGGGCCGGTTCCACGGGCGCAAAGCGACTGCGGTGAAAGGTGGTGCCCCGGCTCCACACATTCGGATACAGGGCGGTGAAGCCGGCATGGTGGAGCTCCTTGACGGCGTCCGCCAGGCGCTGCCGGTCGTAATACAAGGGGCTGGGGCTGTTGGTGAGCCAGACCCCAAGGGGTGTTGTGCGTCCCACCGGCGCCTGGCGACTCTTGAGGCTGCTGAACTGGCTCGCCGCCGCGCCCATCGGTGGTGGTGGCTGGGGTGGCAGTGGGGCCGCCTGGAGCGTCGGGGCGGCTCCCGCTGCCAGAGCACCCAGCAGGCCGAATGCAGCGGACCACCGCCAGGCGCTGTTGTTCACCTCAGCGGAACATCGAGCTGACGGAGCTCTCCTCATGGATTCGCCAGATCGCTTCCCCGAGCATGTTGGCCACCGAGAGCACCTGGAGCTGAGGGAAGGTGCGATCGGCGGGGATCGGGATGCTGTTGGTGACCACCACCTGCTCGAACAGGCCATCGGTGGAGAGTCGTTCACAGGCCGGCGGTGAGAACACCGCGTGGGTGGCGCAGGCGATCACCCGCTTGGCGCCCTGATGACGCAACAGCCTGGCTCCGGCACAGATCGTGCCGCCGGTGTCGATCATGTCGTCGATCAAGATGGCGGTGCGATCGGCCACATCACCGATCACGGTGAGGCTTTCGGCCATGTTGTGACCGGTGCGGCGCTTGTCGATGATCGCGAGAGGTGCGTCCTGCATCTGTTTGGCGAAGGCGCGAGCCCGGGCTACGCCGCCCACATCCGGTGACACCACCACCACATCACCCAGATCCTGCGCCGAGAGGTAATCCACGAGCACCGGCGAGCCGTAGATGTGATCGCAAGGGATGTCGAAATAGCCTTGGATCTGGGCGGAGTGGAGATCCATCGCCAGCACCCGATCCACCCCGGAGGTCACCAGCAGGTTGGCGGTGAGTTTGGCGGTGATCGATTCCCGCCCAGCGGTTTTGCGGTCGGCGCGGGCGTAGCCGTAGTAGGGCACCACGGCCGTGATCTGCCGGGCCGAGGCACGCCGGCAGGCATCCACCATGATCAGCAGCTCCATCAGGTGGTCGTTGACCGGAGCGCAGGTGGGCTGGACCAGGAACACATCGCAGCCACGGATTGATTCCTGGATCTGCACGTAGAGCTCGCCATCAGCGAAGCGTTTGCACACCCGAGGGCCATCGGGAACGCCCAGATAGGCCGCGATCTCCCGTGCCAAAGAAGGGTTCGACGTGCCGCTGAAAAGGCGCAGGCGGCGGGTGTCTTGGTGGATTTTCTCCTGTTCGGCACGGGCTGCAGTCAGGAAACTGGTCACGGGCCCGCAGACGAGGACAGTTGTTTTCTGATGGTAGTGCTGCGTCGATCCCGATAGGGTTGCGCCATGTCCGAACACCACTTGGTTCTGATCGGTGCGGGCTTGCAGCCCGAGTTGCGGATGCGCCAGGCTGCTGAAGCGCTGGCGAGCGCCTGGGGCCGTCCCCTGCGTCACCAGGTCTGCGGCGAGGACCCCGACCCCCTGCTGGCGGCCCTCGCCGGGGACCCCGACCCCTTGCTGCTGCGGCTTGCCGGAGATGCGGCGGCCGAGCGCCCCGATGGCGCCGGCTGGCTGGAGGCCCTGGCGGCCTGGCGCCAGCCCACGCTCCTGGTGGCCGCGCCAAGCGCCGATGGCACTATCCCCGGTGTGGTGCCCGCCTATGCGGCCCTCTGCACCAGCCTTCGCGTGCCTCTGCTGGGCCTCGTTCAGCTGGGTGGTGCCTGGCGACCTGAGCGCCGCCGCCGCGATGGTCTGCCCTGGTGCGGGGTCTGCCTCGAGCAGGGAGACCCCTCTGATGACCTCATGCCCCTGGTCGATCAGTTGAAGACCCGCCTGCGTGCCGTTGTTGCCCCAGGTCAGGGAGTGGCGCTGGCCTGATCCGGCCAGAGGGGGCGGCTGGCATCCGCCTTCAACTGGCGCAGGGTCTGCTTGCCGGCGCGGGGCGCCAGGGGAAGCGTGCTGATCCGGGGCGGTTGGTTGCTGCTGAGGCTGGCCGCCGCCAGGCTCAGCCACTCGCCACGGCTGAGGTTGCTGTTCACCTCAGACGACACTTCGGCAAGCAGCCCGGGCAACAGGGAGATGGCATTGGGTTGACGCAACTGCTCGCTGATCGCCAGAAGCAGCCATTGCTGGCGAATGCGCCGCGCCTGTTCCTCGAGGGGGGTAGTACGGAAGCGCGCCAGTTGTTCGGCCTGGGCACCGTTCAGGGTCTGGCGCCCTGCTTGGAGGTTCACCTTGTAGTTCTGGCTGCGGTCGGTGTGGCTGTACGACTGATTCAGGGTCACCTCCACCTGCCCGAGTCCATCCACCAGATCGCGGAGCGCCCGGCGCGGCACCACCACATACCGCTCCGGTTCATCCGCGGGCAGGCCGACCAGCTCGCGCACCACATCGGTCGTCAGCGCCACACCGCCGAGGCGATAGCTGGCCCCCAGGGGTTGCATCTCCTTGCGACCGGGCAGGTGCACGGCCAGCTCAACGGGCAGCTGCAGGATCTGGAGCGGTTGGCCGGCCTGGAACCGCACCAGCATCACCGTGTCGGCATTCGGAGCGCCCTTGGGGGCGGCCTGATTGATCGAATCCTGCACCCGCTCGGCATCCACGCCCACCGCGAGCACCGTGACCGGCCGGCTGGGATAAGGAGCGAGGCTGGTGGGATCCTCGGCGGAGGGCACATCAGCGGCCACCCGATCCGCTTCCGGCCACACCAGGCCGAGGGCCGCCCCCACCAGGCCAACGGCCACCACGGCGGTGCCGATCCGCAACAGGGTGCGAGTCGGATGCTGGCCCAGCCAGCGGCGCTGCTGCGGGGTCATCAACCGGCCAGAACAGAACGGCGCCCAGTCTCGCCCAACTCCCGCTCATTAGCGTTGGAGGCCTCCAGGACCCAACGGCTTCGTGACCCAGACTCCCGCGACCCCCGCCCCCCACGATCGGGCCCGGCCGATGGCTCGCGACACGGTCCGTCCGGCGAGGGATCTATGCAGTGACTGTGGTCTCTGCGATTCCCGCTGGGTGGCGTATGTGAAACGGGCCTGCGCCTTTCTGCACCAGGATTTCGAGGCGATGGAGCGGCGGCACCATGGTCGCTCCCGAGATCTCGACCAGGAGGACGAGCTCTATTTCGGCGTGTACGAGCGCATGGTCACCGCCCGGATGCGCGCGCCGATCGACGGCGCCCAGTGGACCGGCATCGTCAGCCATCTGGGGGTCAGGGCGCTGGAGCAAGGCCTGGTGGATGCCGTGCTCTGCGTGCAACAGAGTCCGGAGGATCGCTTCACCCCGGTGCCCGTGCTCGCCCGTACTCCCGAGGAGGTGATGGCGGCCCGCGTCAACAAACCGACCCTGTCCAACAACCTCTCGGTGTTGGAACAGCTGCCCGGCAGTGGCATCCGCAACCTGCTGGCGATCGGCGTCGGCTGTCAGATCCAGGCCTTGCGCGCCGTTCAGGACACCTTGCCGCTCAATGCTCTGTACGTGCTCGGTCTGCCCTGCGTCGACAACGTGTCGCGTCAGGGGCTGCAGACGTTTCTGGAGAGCGCCAGCGATTCACCGGAGACGGTGGTGCACTACGAGTTCATGCAGGATTTCCGCATTCACTTCCGCCACCGCGACGGCCGCCAGGAAACGGTGCCGTTCTTCGGGCTCGACACGCCCCGCCTCAAGGATGTGTTCGCCCCCAGCTGCCTCAGCTGCTTCGACTATGTGAATGCGGGCGCGGATCTGGTGGTGGGCTACATGGGGGCGGAGTATGGCCGCCAGTGGTTGGTGGTGCGCAATCAACGCGGCGCCGCCCTGCTGGATCTGATCGAGGCCGATCTCGATCTGGCGCCGGTCACCAGTCGCGGTGATCGCCGCGCGGCGGTGCAGCAGGGCATCGATGCCTACGACAAGGCGGTGCGCCTGCCGATGTGGCTGGCGGAGCTTGTGGGCTGGGTGGTGCAGCGGATCGGACCGAAGGGCCTGGAATATGGCCGTTTCTCGATCGATTCCCACTTCACCCGTAACGCGCTCTGGTTGCGTCGCCATCATCCGGAGGTGGTGGATCGGCATCTGCCCCCATTCGCCCGTCGCATCGTGGAGCGTTACCGCCTCCCATCCACCTGAAAGCCCGTTATGCGTGAACTCGGTGTGCTGCTGCACCCCACCGCCCTCCCAGGCAGTCCGGTGTGTGGCGGTTTCGGTGTCTCCGCCCGGCGCTGGCTGGAGGCTCTGGCCCGCCATGGCATCCGCGTCTGGCAGGTGCTGCCGTTGGCTCCCCCCGACGGCACTGGCTCTCCCTACAGCTCGCCGTCGAGCTTCGCGCTCAACCCCTGGTTCCTCGATG
>CALGVO010000038.1 GCA_937930135.1 uncultured Synechococcus sp.
TCGGCAGCCTGACCATCCAGCTCGATCAGGAGCACCGCCGCCGCATCGCGGGGGTATTCGTCATGGCCGAACAGATCATTGACGGCCTGAATCATGAAGTTATCCATGATCTCCATCCCCGCCGGCAGAACGCCCGTCGCCGTCACCTGCCGCACCGCTTCCCCGGCCGCCTCGGTGGTGGGGAAGTCCGCCAAAAGCACACACACCGTTTCCGGTGCCCGCAGCAGACGCAGGGTGATCGCCGTGGCGATGCCAAGCGTGCCCTCACTGCCGATGAAGACGCCGCGCAGATCCAACTCCGCCGCCTCCACCAGACCATTGCCCAGTTGGGTGAGCGTGCCATCGGGAAGCACCACCTCCAGCCCGAGCACGTGATTGCTGGTGACGCCGTATTTGAGGCAATGCACCCCACCGGAGTTCTCCGCCACGTTGCCGCCGATGCTGCACACCACCTGACTGGAGGGATCCGGCGCGTAATAGAAGCCATCGCCGGCCACCGCCCGGGTCACCCAGCTGTTGATCACCCCCGGTTCCACTGTGATCGTCTGATTGGCCAGATCCACCGCAAGGATGCGACGCATCCGGCTGGTGATCACCAGCAGCGCCTCCTCCTCCACGAGGGCGCCGCCGGAGAGGCCGGTGCCACTCCCCCGGGCCACAAAGGGAATGCGATGGCGATGGCAGCAGGCCAGGATCTCGGCCACCTCCTCCCGGGTGCGCGGCAAGACGGCCAGGGGGGGGGCATGGCGATCCAGCGTCAGCCCGTCGCAGTCGTAAGCGAGGAGCTCCTGCCGCCTTCGTACCACAGCATTAGCCGGGAGGCGACGGCTGAGATCACGGTCCAGGGCAGCCCAGTCGTGCGGCAAGGACGTCACCGATGTCTGGCTCAACTTAGAGAGAAGGGCGCCCGCAGAGCCAGGTCTCGGTCACAGATCGGACGCATCTGTCCGTTTTGGGTCAGGATGGCCCACGGTTTGCATCAGCCCTTTGGCTCCCGTCCCCGTGACAGCTCCCACCCTGAACACCTCCCGCTCCCAGGCCATCTTCAGCGCCGCCCAGGCCCTGATGCCCGGTGGCGTGAGCTCTCCGGTGCGAGCGTTCAAGTCGGTGGGCGGCCAGCCAATCGTGTTCGATCGGGTGAAGGGCTCCTACGCCTGGGACGTGGACGGCAACAAATACATCGACTACATCGGCAGTTGGGGGCCAGCGATCTGCGGCCATGCCCACCCCGAGGTGATCAGCGCCCTGCAGGAAGCGATCGAGAAAGGAACCAGTTTCGGGGCCCCCTGTGAACTGGAGAACACCCTTGCCGCCATGGTGATCGACGCCGTACCCAGCGTTGAGATGGTGCGCTTCGTGAACAGCGGCACCGAGGCCTGCATGGCGGTGCTGCGGCTGATCCGCGCCTTCACCGGACGCGACAAGGTGATCAAGTTTGAGGGCTGCTACCACGGCCATGCCGACATGTTCCTGGTGAAGGCCGGCTCAGGTGTAGCCACCCTGGGCCTGCCCGATTCCCCTGGGGTGCCGCGCAGCACCACAGCCAACACCCTCACCGCCCCCTACAACGACCTGGAAGCGGTCAAGCAGCTGTTCGCGGAGAACCCGGAGGCCATCGCCGGTGTGATCCTCGAACCGATCGTCGGCAATGCCGGCTTCATCACACCGGAGCCCGGCTTTCTGGAAGGTCTGCGCGAAATCACCAAGGAGAACGGTGCTCTGCTGGTGTTCGATGAAGTGATGACCGGCTTCCGCATCAGCTACGGCGGTGCCCAGGCCCACTTCGGCGTCACACCCGACCTCACGACCATGGGCAAAGTGATCGGTGGCGGTCTGCCCGTGGGTGCCTACGGCGGCCGCAAAGACATCATGGAACTGGTCGCCCCTGCCGGACCGATGTATCAAGCCGGCACACTCAGCGGCAACCCTTTGGCGATGACCGCCGGCATCAAAACGCTGGAGCTGCTCAAACAACCGGGGAGCTATGAGAAGCTCGCGGCCACCACAGACCGCCTGATCAGCGGGATCATCGAGGCAGCGGGTGCTGCTGGCCTGCCGATCACAGGTGGCAGCGTCAGCGCCATGTTCGGGTTCTTCCTCTGCGAAGGACCAGTGCGCAACTTCGAAGAAGCGAAAACCGCCGATACGAAGCGCTTCGGTCGCCTTCACAGGGCCATGCTCCAACGCGGTGTGTATCTGGCACCCAGTGCCTTTGAAGCCGGTTTCACCTCGCTGGCCCACAGCGAAGCCGACATCGATGCCACCTTGCAGGCCTTCAGGGACACCTTTGCCGAAATCGCTTGAAGCGCCTGCTGACCCGCCTTTTGGCCTCCGCCTCAGCTGGCCTGCTCGGCGTGTGCGGCCCGGCCCAGGCTGGGCCGATCCAGACCCTGCTCGACCTGCCCGACTGGATGGATCTGAGTGTGGACTACACCACCGAGCCGATGGGGGGCATGCTCGGGGGCCTCAATCCAGCCGCCACCTCCTGGTTCCAGGAAACGGTGGTGGGCTTGTCGATGAGCAGCGGCCTCAACAAGCGGGAATCCACCTGGCAGGAGATTGACCATTGGCAAGTGAATCTGGAACTCACCAATGCCGCCGGCGACCCGAATCTGAACACGGAGCTGGGATCCGCCTTCACCCTGCAGACCCTGGTGATCCCGGTGGGCAGCTGGATCACAGAAGCGAACATCAGCCGCAACCGTGGCAAAAGCTGGTGGACGGCCCAGGCCGGCCTTATGGCGATGGATCCAGACTTTCTGGTGGCACCGGCTTACAACAACTACATCAACTCCACTCTCAACAACACCCTCAATCTGCAGGTGGTGGGACTGCCGATCAATCCCTTCGTGGCTCCGGGTGTGAAGCTCGGCGCCCACTCCGACACGCTGGGGTCGCTCAACTATGGCTACTTCTACCTCAACCCGGAAACCAGCATTGCCGCCAGCCTGGGCACAGACCCGGAACAGCCTGATGTGCAGGGAAGCCTGCAGGCGCTGCAATGGCAGATCAACCCGTTGCGCAAACGCAAGGATCTCTTGGAACCGATCCGGGTGCGAAACAACCATGGGACGGTGGCCCGCCAACTACCCCTTCCTCTGATGCAGTTGGGCGGCTACTACGCCACCACCAAACTGTTGGTGGGGGACGCTGGCGAGATCGGGGATGGTGCCAACCGGGGCCTCTACGCCTCATTGACCTGGCCGGTGGAGTTGCCGGTGGGGCTCGACAATCGCATCTGGCTGGCAGGATCACTGAGTCTGGATCCCGCCAACAATCCTGTTCCCACCTATGGCGCCGGTGGCTGGCTCTCCCAGGGGGTGCTGCCCAACCGCCCCCTGGATGTGCTCGCCCTGGGTCTGACCCGGAGCAGCTTCAGCCCCACACTCACACCCGGACTGACCTATGAAGGCGTGATCGAACTGAATTATTCGATCACCATCTCCGATGTGGTGCAGGTGCAACCCGTGATGCAATGGCTGATCAATCCATCTGGCAGCGGAGAAGTTCCGGGAGTCTGGGCCGGAGGCGTTCAGGTGAATCTGAACCTCTAGAGGCTCTGATCAACGATAATTTTCAAACTGCAAGGGCACGTCCAGTTCATCTTCCTTTGTTTTGAGCAACTGAATCGCCTGTTGCAAGTCATCTTTGCTCTTACCGGTGATGCGCAGGCTTTCCCCCTGAATCGCCACCGTCACCTTCTTGAGTTCATCGCGCACGATCTTGCTCAGCCTCTTGGCAAGCTCCTGACTGAGCCCCTTGCGCAGCTTCACCACCTGCTTCACCCGGTTTCCACCGACGGCCTCAGGCGTCTGGAAATCAAAGATCTTGAGAGACAGATTTCGCTTCGTCGCTTTGGTCCGCAGCACATCTTCCACCGCCTGCAGGGTCATGTCGCTGGCCGTGGTGATCACCACTTCGCTTTCCTCCAGCTCGATCTCCGTTCCGGAATCCTTGAGGTCGTAGCGCTGACTCACATCCCGCCGCACCTGATCCAGGGTGTTCACCAGCTCCTGACGGTCGAAATCCGACACCACGTCGAAGGAGTAGGTGCTGGCCATGGCGTCTGTTCCGGGTTCCCGCAGCTTAGAAAAGGGCACTGCAGCTGGCTGCCGATGGCTTTGATCAACCTGTTCACCGCGTCCGACGCGGCCCCTTTCGCCTGGTCTCTGGTGCTCGCCGGAGCCGTGGTGGTGCTGAGCATCGTGCCCCTGGGCGCCGCCCGCTCCCAGGCGGATTTCACCATGGCCGACATGGGCGCTCCCCGGGCGATGTTTGATCGCCTCCCCGCCTGGGGCCAACGGGCCAGCTGGGCCCATCAGAACAGCTTCGAAGCCTTCAGCCTCCACGCCCCCGCTGCCCTGCTCGCCCTGATCGCCGCTCTGCACACCGGCCCACTTCCGGCCGTCGCCATCGGAGCTGCATTGCTGCAACCGCTGCTTCGCCTCCTCTACATCGGCGCCTACGTGGGCAACGTGCCCCCCCTGAGGGGACTCTGCTGGGCCAGCGCCCTGTTCTGCACAGGTTTGCTCTATGTGGAAGGGCTCAGGGCTCTGATCCGGGCCTAACTCTGGCCTTGCTGGAACTGTTTCAAGGCTGCAAGCAAGGACGCCGGTGACTGGGGATCCACCATCAGCACACTGCCGGCGGGGGCCTCAGCCAGCTGTTCGCCCATGGCCATCCAGTCCTTGGCGAGCATCAGGCGCATCGCCTCAGCCGCCCTGGGATTCGCCTCCAGGGCGCTGGCGAGCTCCAACGCCGCCTCCGCCTTGGCCTTGGCCAGCAGTTCCTGCTGTTTCACCTGAGCCTCCGCCTCCAGGAGCAACGCCTCCTTCTGGGCTCTGGCATCCAACACCAGCGCCTCCGCCCGGCCGCGCGCTTCGTTCAACTGGGCCTCCTTTTCCCCCTCGGAGCGCAGAATCGCCGCCCGTTTCTCCCTCTCCGCCGTCATCTGAGCCTCCATCGCCTGCTGCACCCCTGAAGATGGATTGATGTCGCGCATCTCCACGCGGGTCACCTTCACCCCCCAGGGATCGGTCGCTTCATCCAACTCCTTCAGCAGCAACTCATTCACCTCACTGCGCGTTGTGAAGGTCTGATCGAGATCGAGCTTGCCCATTTCGGCACGGATCTGGGTCAGCACCAGATTCACCATGGCCGCCTGCAGATTGTCCACGGCGTAGTACGCCCGGGAGTGCTCCAGGAGCTGCCAATACACCACGGCATCCACCTCGATCGAGACGTTGTCGCGGGTGATGCAGAGCTGAGGAGGGATGTCCAGCACCCGCTCCTTGAGCGATTCATGGCTCACCACCTTCTCCACCACGGGCAGCACGAAGGAGAGGCCCGGTTGCAGCTCGCGGTCGTACTTACCCAACCGCTCCACCAATCTGGAGCGACCGCCGCTGGTGACCTTCACACTGCCGCCACCCAGAAGGGCGAGCAGCACCAGGGCAGGCAGTCCAAAAAACACTTCCATGACGCACTCCATCCGTATCCGGACCCTACGGATGGCATCGCGCAGGGGCAACTGCCTGCCGATCGCCGCATCAGGCAGCAGAGTGTGAAGGCCTGGCTCCCCTCCCGATGGCTGCGTTCTGGGTGCCCCTGATCTGGCTCCTGCTGGCCGGTGTGCTGCTCATCCTGGAACTGGTGCAACCCAGCTTCGATGGACTGATGTTTGCCGCCCTGGCGGCACTGCTGCTCTCGCTGCTCACCGCACTGGCCTCCGTGCCCATCGGGATCCAGATCGGGCTGTTCGTGCTGTTCACCGTGATCGGCACCGTGTGGCTGAGCCGCTGGTCGGCCCGGCGCAATCCCCGCCCGGGGCAGGCGCGGCAACGGGAGGATCTGGCTGAGGTGATCACGCCATTCCCGGCCGGCGGTGAAGGGCGCGTGCGCTGGCATGGCCAGAGCTGGGCCGCCAGCTCCCTCGATCTCGACCGACCGATCGCCGTAGGCGATCACGTGGTGGTGGCCGGCCGGGACGGCAACCGACTTCAGGTGATGGCCCGCCTGCCGAGGCCCTCAGCCCTCTGAATCAATCGAAGAAGAGAAGACTCACCACCTTGCCCATATCCTCCGCACTGCGGCAGCTGTTGAGCAGGGTCTCGCTGTCGTGAAACGCCAGGCAGATCAATTGATCGCAGCGGCTGATGATGTCTTGATTGCAGCGACTGCTCGCCATCGGCAGAGGCAGATCATCGTGTTCCGGTTTCTCAATGAGATGGAGCACCCGGTCGAGCTGATCACGGATCTCGGGGGCTTGCCTCTCCAGGCTCTGGGGCAGCAGCACGGTGAGACGGGCCGGATCCACCTCGAGCACGCCGCGGATCACGGCCGCGTTCACCCCCTGGGCCCCGGACGTGATCAGGGAATGGCCTTCCTGTGCCAGGGAACGGGCGATCAATTCGATCAGATGAATCGCCACCACCGGCACATGGCGGCTGCCGAGGATGGCGATCCGACGTTTGCCCTTGTCCTGAAGCAGGGCCAGTTCCTGGGCGAGGGTGTCAACCCGATCGAGGGCAGGAAGGTCTAGGGAGCGGCTCAATGACATCCCGCCGATGTGAATCTGAAACTAGCAGTGTCAGCGGGATGGCAAGCCGAGGGCGGAGCACATCTGCTCGAGCTGACAGTGCTCCTCCACGAGACGGAAGGCATAGGTGGCCTTGACCGCCTCATGCAGACGCACATGCCCAAAGGCCTGCTCAATCACTTCCACCGTGGCCAGGGTGTCGTGGTCGACCTTCAGCAATGGCACTTCGAGCTCATCGGCACGACTGATCAACTGGGGCAGGGGTTCGCCCGCACCGGTGAGGATCAGGCACTGGGTGGAGGCCTCCAAGGCCGCAAGCTGAATGTCGGTGCGATCAGCGCCGGTCACCACCGCCATGTTGCGACGACGCCGGAAAAACTCCATCGCCGAATTCACGTTCATGGCGCCGATGCTCAGCGTCTCGACCAACAGCTCCAGGCGCTCCTCACAACAGATCACCCGCGCATCTAGGCGGCGAACCAATTCGCCCACCGTGACACTGCGCAGCAGCGGCGATCGGGGCATCACCCCGAACACCACGAGCCCTAAGGCTTCCAGTGCTGGCACCACATGACGCTGCAGCTCGTCCACCTCATCGGGGGTCACCGCATTGAGCACGATGCCCACCAGGCGCTCACCCAACTGATCCCGGGCGGCGAGCAACGCCTCCACACTGCGGCTGTCCTGCCAGAGATGCACCAGCACCACCGGAGCTTCGAGGCCGTGGGCCAGCTGCACAAGGCTGAGTCCGTAGAGCAGGCCCTCATGAAGGCTACCGGCCGCCTCGAGCAAGGTCACACCCTCGCCGCGCTGGGCCAGATCCTGCCGGAGCCGCTGGAAGCCCTCGCCCGCATCGAGCTCCGCCTGAGCGAGGCGGGACTCGGCGGTGAGAGGTGAGAGCAGGTGAAGCGAGGGAATGAGCTGATCCTCCGCCAAACCGAGCGTGCTGCCCACGAAGCGCACGTCGTCGTCAATCAAGGGGTCGGGCAGAGCCCCATCGGCCGGAGTCCAGTTGAGGCTGGTGGCCAGTGGCTTGCCGAAACGGACGGGATGGCCGCCGGCGGCCAGGTGTCGGGCCAGACCCAGCACCAGGGCTGACTTGCCGCTGAAGGGTTCACAGGATCCGATCAGCAAGGTGTTGCCCATGATCGGCCCCAGATGCGCGTTCAGCACTTCAATTTAATCGGCCTCTGCATCCCCATTCCGTTCAAGGGGACTGGAATCAGCTTGGCCGCGTTCCACCGAAGCCTCCAGAAGCAGCCACTGCCAGAAGCGATCCGAGAGATCGGGCGCTCCGTCGCCTTCGGATTGGAGCTCCATCAACCAGACCATGAGCTGATGGGCCGCCAGGCTGAAGCGAAAACAGCGTGGTGGCTCGACATCCAGCGTCAGGGTGCAGGCGCTCATCAGCAGAGGAGCCTCCACCACCTGCCACTGGAGCCGAAAGCGATGGCCGGGCGCCCCCGCCAGCGGCCGAATCCCGTTGACATGACCACTGGGCCACAGCTCCAGGGCCCTGCGCAACTCGCCTTCCATACGGCGACCGCCGCAGTAGGGCGCATACAGCGCCACCTGGGCTTCGATCGAAGGGGTGAGCAAGGATTCCGCCAATCTCACAAAGCATGCCCCAAGCTGGAATGATGGCCCAGAGCGATTCCGCCCCAATCTCCCAACATCAGCAGCGCTGGCAGGGCCGAAGGGTGGGCATCACCGGCGCCCGCGGCGCCCTCGGTCGGGCCCTGGCCCGGCGCTTCCGCGCCCGCGGCGCCCATGTGGTGGGCCTGACCCACGGCGAACCACCCTCCCAGCCAGAGCAGGAGTGGGTGCGCTGGCAATGCGGCCAGGAGGAAGCACTCGTGCCTGTATTACGCGACCTAGACGTGCTGGTGCTCAACCACGGGATCAATCCTGGGGGCGATCAGAGCAGGGCCAGCCTGAACAGCAGCCTGGAGATCAATGCCCTCAGCAGCTGGCGACTGCTGGAGCTCTTCGAAGCGAGTGCCGCTGATGTTGGCGCCACGCCGCGGCCACGGGAGCTCTGGGTGAACACCTCGGAGGCTGAGATCCAGCCGGCCCTCAGCCCAGCCTATGAACTGAGCAAGCGCCTGATCGGGCAGTTGGTGAGCCTGCGCTGGAGTGAGTATCGGCGCAGGCCCCAAGCGAACCTGATTCTGCGCAAGTTGGTGCTCGGCCCGTTCCGATCCGAGCTCAATCCGATCGGCGTGATGTCGGCTGACTGGGTCGCCGGCCAGATCCTTGTCCAGTCAGAACTGGGGCTACGACTGGTGATCGTGACCCCCAATCCCCTCACCTATCTGATCATGCCCCTCAGTGAACTGGGGCGAGCGGTCTACAACCGCCTGATCAGCCCTCCCCCCGATCGGTGAGGATCTCGCAGCCGTCGGAAGTCACCACGATGGTGTGCTCCCACTGGGCGGAGAGGCTGCCGTCCCGGGTGACCACGGTCCAACGATCCTTGAGGGTGCGGCACCGCTTGCTGCCTGCATTGAGGATCGGCTCCACCGCGAGGGTCATGCCTGGTCGCAGGGTGACATTCGGCAGATCATTGGTGCGGAAATTGAACACTGACGGTTCTTCATGGAGATTGCGACCGACGCCGTGGCCGGTGTAGTCCTCCACAACGCTGTAGCCATGGGCTTTGACGTGATCTTCCACAGCGCCGGCGATATCCAGCAGCGTGTTGCCCGCTTTGATCTGTCCAAGACCGGCCATCAGAGACTCCTGCGCCACCCGGCTCAGGGTGCGGGCCTCTTCCGGCACGTCGCCGACGCAGATCGTGACGCAACTGTCACCGTGATAGCCGTCGAAATAGGCACCCGTGTCGACCTTGAGCAGATCACCCGAGCGAATGACGCGCTTGGCGCTGGGGATGCCATGCACCACCTCGTCGTTGATGCTGGCGCAGATGCTCGCGGGGAAACCGTGATACCCCTTGAAGCTGGGTGTGGCACCCATGGCGCGAATGCGACTCTCGGCGATGGCATCGAGGTCGGCAGTGGTCTGCCCTGGCTCCACGGCCGCCATGATCTCCCGGAGCACCGTGGCGACGATCTTGCTGGCCTGGGCCATGATCTTGAGTTCCCTGGCCGACTTCACCTCCACGCCACGACGCTGCTGAATGCGGGGACCGGTGGCTGTGGCTTTCGCACGGGCGGGTGCTTGCGCTCCGTTGGACGCCGCCAGAAGGTCTGCAAACAGATTCATCAAGACGCGGGTGGTGGGATCAGGGCGGAGTCGCCTTGGCGTCACGCTATCAATGTCGACAACCAACGTGACTGGTGATGGCCTGGCTCAAGCACGTGCGTCAGTGGCACCGCTGGCTGGCCCCGTTCGTGCTGCTGCCCCTGCTGCTCACCCTCAGTTCGGGGATGGCGTATCGGCTTGCCCGCGACTGGGGTGGGGTGAGCAGGGATCAGGTGCACTGGCTGATGGCCCTGCATGAGGGGGAGTGGCTCGGCGCCGATCTCGAGCCCTTCGTGGTGATGCTCAACGCCCTCGGCCTGCTCTGGATGCTCGTCACTGGCGCCACCCTCCTGATTCAGAGCTGGAAGCGAAAGTCACCACCGCGAACCACAGGGACGGGAAGCATCAAAGGGTAAGCTGTTTGTTTGGCGTGATTACCCGGAGCTGGGATGGCAGCGGACCCCAACAAGACCACCGCAGAGGAGACAGCCGCCGAGGTGGCAACAGCAGAAAACGAGGCAAACGCAACTGCTGGGGATCAGAGCGGGACTGAAACCCCTGCACCGAAGGCTGAAAGCCCTGCAGCCGCAGTCATCGCCAAGCTGAGCCCTGAAGCCCTGATTCGTGAATTTGAAGCCGCGCAGCTCAAGTCCGATCTACCCGATATTTACGTGGGCGATACCGTGCGCGTCGGAGTGCGCATCAGCGAGGGCAACAAAGAGCGCGTCCAGCCCTATGAGGGTGTGGTGATCGCCAAGCGTCACGGTGGCATCAACGCCACGATCACTGTGCGCCGCATCTTCCAAGGGATTGGAGTGGAGCGGGTGTTCATGTTGCATAGCCCTCAGGTGGCCTCCATCAAGGTGGAGCGCCGGGGTAAAGTTCGCAGGGCGAAGCTTTTTTATCTGCGGGAACGGGTGGGCAAGGCCACCCGCGTGA
>CALGVO010000039.1 GCA_937930135.1 uncultured Synechococcus sp.
CCGGCGTCACCGGCACGGCCTATGAGCAAGGGAGCCGCATCACCGGCCCTTTTGACATGGCTGGCGGCAAGGTGACCGGGACCGAGCAGTTTCGCTTCGATAACCGCGACTTCCAGAACCGTCAGCAGCGTCAGTTCCAGCCCACGGTGGCCGTGGTGAGTGAGCCCTCCGCACCACCCGCATCCCGGGTCACCGGAGAGGGATCCTCCACCAAAATCACCGGCGATGACTGGGATCGTGGTGAGCATGTCACCGGCACGGAAGGGGCATCAGCCCGTCGTCGTAACCCCACCCGTCCCGGCCCCATGGGTGCCATGCCTCCCTTCGAGCGCAAGCGCAATCAGGAGACGGAGTGGCCTGTCAGCCGTGTGACCGGTTCCAGCGGTAATACCGACAAAGGGTCCCTGATCACCGTCTCCGGCGGCGCAAGGGGCTGATCGGGGCATGGTTCGCTCCACACCATCGTTGCGGAGCGGGCGGCCCCAGGCTCCCACCGCTCCGACGCGCCGTCAGCTGCAGCAGCCGGCCTGGGTCCGACGTCAGCCAGCCTCCACGGCTCGCAACACGGCTGTCCATCCGCTCACCGAGCGCGATGAGAATGCCCGACTCCAGGCGTATGAGCTGGAGGTGAAGGGGCGATTTGAACGGATCATTCCTGTGCTTCAGCGGCTGTCTGCGCTTCAGCACGACCCCGACTTCACCGCCCAGGCCCAGCGACTGGCCCGCGCTGAACTCGGGTTTGACCTCCCCGAGCACATCCTGGCCAAGGCCTGGGTGCGCCCTCTGGACATGCGGGCCCTGTTCGCCTGGTGCGTGTTTCAGTCGCACCAAAGCATCAGCGATCGATTCTTTCTGGATGACCCCCTCAACGGAGGGGCTTCAAGTGCACCGGCGGAAGCGTTCAATCGTTTCCTGCTGGAGTGTGGCTTCCATCTTCTCGATGTCACGCCCTGCGCCGATGGTCGCTTGGCGCATGCCATCGCCTACACCCTGCGGATCCCGTTCAGTTCGGTGCGGCGTCGGGCCCATGCCGGCGCCATGTTCGATGTGGAGAACACCGTCAACCGCTGGGTGAAAACGGAACATCGGCGCTACCGGGAACAGGTGCCGAATGAGCCCCATGCCCCAACGCGCTATCTGAAGGTGGTGAACTACCACTTCAGTTCCCTGGATCCCGAGCATCAGGGTTGCGCTGCCCATGGCAGCAACGATGCTCTTGCGGCTTCGGCAGGTCTGCAACGCCTGCTGGATTTCCGTGAAGCGGTGGAAAACAGCTTCTGTTGCGGGGCCTCGGTCGATCTGCTTCTGATCGGACTTGACACCGATACCGACGCGATTCGCGTGCATGTGCCGGATCGTGCAGGCAGCTTGCAACTCGACCGCTGGCTCTGCGGCCGTGCTTTGTATGAGAGCACCCTGCCCCTCACGGCCGGCCAGGCTCGGGATGCGGTGACAGCAGCCGTGGAGACGCACCAGGCCGAGGCACCCGACCCGGGGATGGTGCGGTTCATCAGTCAGATGCTGATCAACAATTTCTCCCAGCAGGATTACGTGCGTGCTCTGCATGGCGGCGCCTATCCCGACGCCGGTCACGCCGAGCGCTTCATCGGTGTGGGGATCGGTTTCAAGGAGGTGCACCTTCGCAACCTCACCTATTTCGCCCATCTCGACACGGTGGAGGAGGGTGCGCCTGATCTCGATGTGGGCGTCAAGATCTTCAAAGGTCTCAATGTCTCCCGAGATCTGCCGATTCCGGTGGTCGTCCGCTTCGACTATTCCGGCAAGGTGCCTGGCGCCCGCGAGCGGGCCATCTCCGACTGCCGACGGGTGCATGGGGCGATTGCGGAGCGCTATGGCGATCTGATGCAGGATGGTCTGCTCCATACCTTCCTCACCATCCGCGATCGCGACGAAGCCACCCCTGCCGAACCGGTAGGGTCCTCACTCGATCCTGTTCAACAGGAGGCCCACTGATCATGTTGATCGTCAAGGTCATCAAGCCGCTCGTTTCCACCAATCGGATCCCGGATTTCGAGCACAAACATCTCCAGGTGGTGCAGGACGGCAGCACGAAGAAGGTGGCTGTCGATGCCGTCGGCGCCAAACCCGGTGACTGGGTCATCTGTGTCAGCAGTTCTGCAGCTCGGGAAGCGGCAGGTAGCAAGTCGTATCCCAGCGATCTCACCATTGTTGGCATCATCGATCACTGGGAACCCGATCCGCCCAAGCCTCCTTCTGCTCCAGCGCCGACCCCAGCCCCGGCGCCCGCACCTACTCCCCCCGGCGGAGGAGTGGGCTGATGGAAATCATGCAGGTGAAAGGAACCCTGGTGTGCACCTATCGGGTGGCGGGGCTCGACCACATGCACCTGCGCATTCTTCAGAACAGCAAAGGCAAGCAGCTCGTGGCTGTCGATCCCGTTGGTGCCCGCGAGGGCAACTGGGTGTTCACCGCCAGTGGCTCCGCTGCCCGACACGCTTGCCCCGATAACAAGGTGCTCACGGATCTCACGATCGGTGGAATCATCGACCACTGGATGCCGGATGGATAGCTGACCAGCGCCGCGTCCTCCGTTCCATCCTTTCCTCTCTCGC
>CALGVO010000040.1 GCA_937930135.1 uncultured Synechococcus sp.
CCGCCACCCTTCTCGATCACCTTCGAACCGATGTTCGAGGTCATGATCACCAGGGTGTTCTTGAAGTCGACGGTGCGACCCTTGGAATCGGTCAGTCGACCGTCTTCCAGGAGTTGCAGCAACAGATTGAAGACATCAGGATGGGCTTTCTCGATCTCATCGAAAAGCACCACGGTGTAAGGCCGGCGACGCACCGCTTCGGTGAGCTGGCCGCCTTCGTTGAAGCCCACATAGCCCGGAGGTGAGCCGATCAACTTGCTGACCGTGTGGCGCTCCATGAACTCCGACATGTCGAGACGAATCATCGCCTCTTCACTGCCGAAGAAATAGGTGGCCAGGGCTTTGGTGAGCTCGGTTTTGCCCACACCGGTGGGGCCGGAGAAAATGAAGCTGGCGATCGGCCGATTGGGATTCTTAAGGCCGACCCGGGCTCTGCGAATCGCTTTCGACACCGCCTTGACCGCTTCGTCCTGACCGATCAGGCGCTGGTGGAGGGTTTCCTCCATATTCAGCAACTTCACCGACTCGCTCTCGGTGAGCTTCTGCACGGGAACCCCGGTCCAGGAGGCCACGATCTGGGCGATGTCTTCTTCGCTCACCACCGGCGTGGTCATCTCGGACTCCACCGCCGTACTGGTGATGGCTTCGGTCGCGGCTGGCGCTGCACCGGCATCATCGTCGCTGGCGGGACTGTCGCTGCGGTTGCTCTGCAGCAGGGTGCGGATCTGCTCGCGCAATTCCACCTCCTTGTCGCGCAGTTCACCGGCGCGGCTGAAGTCCTGTTCCCGCACGGCGTTCTCTTTGTCTTTCTGCACTTGGCGCAGCTCTTTGTCGACTTCCTTCGCGGCGGGAGGAAGCTTGGAATTGAGCAGGCGCACGCGGCTGCCGGCCTCGTCGATCAGGTCGATGGCCTTGTCGGGCAGGAAGCGATCGGAGATGTAGCGATCACCAAGGGTGGCGGCGGCCTCCAGCGCTTCATCGGTGATTTTGAGCCGGTGATGTTGCTCGTAGCGCTCGCGCAGGCCCCGGAGGATCTCGATCGTGTCGGTGATCGATGGTTCACCCACCATCACCGGCTGGAAGCGGCGTTCGAGGGCGGCATCGCGCTCGATGTGCTTGCGGTATTCATCGAGGGTGGTGGCACCGATGCACTGGAGTTCGCCACGGGCCAGGGCCGGCTTGAGGATGTTGGCGGCATCGATGGCGCCTTCGGCGGCACCGGCACCGATCAGGGTGTGCACCTCGTCGATCACGAGGATCACATTGCCTGCGCCCTTGATCTCCTCCATGATTTTCTTGAGACGCTCTTCGAACTCACCGCGGTATTTGGTGCCGGCCACGAGCAGGCCGATGTCGAGGGTGAGAACGCGCTTGTCTTCGAGGATGTCGGGGATGTCCCCCTGTTGAATCCGCTGGGCCAGACCTTCGGCGATGGCGGTTTTGCCCACGCCCGGTTCGCCGATCAGCACCGGATTGTTCTTGGTGCGGCGGCCGAGGATCTGGATCACCCGATCGATCTCGTTCTGACGGCCCACCACCGGATCGAGCTTGGCTTCGCTGGCCAGCTGGGTGAGGTTGCTGCCGAATTCGTCGAGGGTGGGGGTTTTGGTCGAGCCCTTGCTGCCACCGCCGCCGCCACCGGCTCCCACCTCGGCCGTTTCGCCGAGCATGCGGATCACCTGGGTGCGCACCTTGGCCAGGTCGACACCGAGGTTCTCGAGCACGCGGGCAGCCACCCCTTCCCCTTCCCGGATCAGGCCGAGCAGCAGGTGTTCGGTGCCGATGTAGTTGTGGCCGAGCTGGCGCGCTTCCTCGAGCGACAGTTCCAGCACCCGTTTCGCCCTGGGTGTGAAGGGGATCTCCACCGCCACGAAGCCGGAGCCGCGGCCGATGATCTTCTCCACCTCAACGCGGGCGTCCTTGAGGTTCACGCCCATCGACTTGAGCACTTTGGCGGCCACACCCGTACCCTCGCCGATCAGACCGAGGAGGATCTGCTCGGTGCCCACGAAGTTGTGGCCGAGGCGGCGGGCCTCTTCCTGGGCCAGCATGATCACCTTGATGGCCTTCTCGGTAAACCGCTCAAACATCGTCCAGGCCGGATGCAGATAAGACCAACCTATCAGGGGTGAAGCGCACCTGTGAGCGGATAGCCGTACCAGCAACTTCCCAGACAGCTAGCGGGAAGACGGGGCACCAAAGTAACAAGAATTCGGCGAATTGTTTCGTCGAATTCTTGTTATGAAACTGGGCTGCTCCAGGACGTTTGCTTGACCCTGGCTCAGTCGCTGCTGCCTAACCGGATCCATTGGATCAGGGCATCGCTGCCGTCGCTGTAGTAGTTGCGACGGCAACCGGCTATCTGGAAGCCGCAATCCTGATACAGGCTGACAGCGGCCCGGTTGTGGCTGGCCACTTCCAGAGTGGCGTGGCGTGCCCCGGCGGCCCGGCTGTGCTCCATCAGAGCGACCAGGAGCTGGCGGCCGTGGCCCCGCCGCCGCCGCTCCGGTGCCACGGCGACGGCGGTGATGTGCAGTTCATCCACCACCAGCCAGCCGCAGGCCAGGGCGATCAGGCTGTGCTGCTCGACGTGGCCGAGGCAGATCCGCCCCGGCTCGGAGAGTTCGCGTTGCCATTGCGCCAGGCTCCACAGCCCCCCCAGGGCCGCCTGGTCGAGTTGATGACAGGCCGCTGCATCCGTGCTCCTGAGCGCCCTCACACTGCCGTTGGCCGACTCGCCCATCGTTTCTTCAGGCCCTGTCACACCGGTTCCTACATTGCCGGCCGAAAGAGCCATCCGCCGCGTCATGCCGACCCCCTTTGAACCGGGCTCTGATCCCAAGAGCCCGAACCGCAACCTCGCACCGGTGACAGCGGCCCTCGATGAACAGGCCCGTTTGATGGTCGGCGGCTGCCGACTCAGTGACCTGGCTGAGCGCTACGGCACACCCCTGTATGTGCTGGATGAGGTCTCGATCCGCGCCGCCTGCCGCGCCTATCGGGATGCACTGCAGCGTCACTATCCCGGCCCATCGCTTGCGGTGTATGCCTCCAAGGCCAACAGTTCCCTGGCGATGTCGGCCCTGGTGGCGTCCGAAGGACTCGGCCTGGATGCGGTGTCCGCCGGTGAGCTGCTCACGGCGTTGGAGGGAGGCATGCCTCCCGAACGCATCGTCTTGCATGGCAACAACAAGTCGGATGAGGAGTTGCTGCTGGCGTATCGCAATGGCGTCACGGTGGTGGCCGACAACCACCACGACCTCGAGCGGCTGGCCCAACTGATTCCCGACGGTGCTGCGCCAGCGCGACTGATGCTGCGTTTCACGCCAGGTATCGAGTGCCACACGCACGAGTACATCCGCACGGGCCATCTCGACAGCAAATTCGGCTTTGATCCCGATCAGCTCGAATCGGTGCTCCGTTCCCTCAAGGGTGCGGCCTGGGCCGAGGTGAGTGGACTCCATGCCCATATCGGCTCCCAGATCTTTGAGCTCGATCCCCATCGCGATCTGGCGGCGGTGATGGCTGATGCCTTGCGGTTGGCCCGTGGCCTCGGCCATCCCGTGGAGGATCTGAATGTGGGCGGTGGTCTCGGCATTCGTTATGTCGAATCCGACGATCCGCCGAGCATCGACACCTGGGTGCAGGTGGTGGCCGGCGCCGTGGCGAAAGCGTGTGAAGAACGACAGCTGAGCCTGCCGCGCCTGCTTTGTGAACCTGGTCGATCCCTGGTGGCCGCCGCCGGCGTGACGCTGTATCGCCTCGGTTCGCGTAAGGAGGTCCCCGGTCTGCGCACCTATCTTTCGGTGGATGGGGGCATGAGTGACAACCCACGCCCGATCACCTATCAGTCGCTCTACACCGCCTGTCTGGCCGACAGGCCGCAGGCTGCGGCGACCGAGACCGTCACCCTTGCCGGCAAGCACTGCGAATCCGGCGATGTGCTGCTCAAAGATGTGGCGCTGCCCGCCAGTGTCAGCGGTGATGTGCTCGTTGTGTTGGCTACAGGGGCCTACAACGCCTCGATGAGTTCCAACTACAACCGCATCCCGCGCCCGGCGGCGGTGTTGGTGCACGACGGCGAAGCCGACCTGATTCAACGGCGCGAGCGGCCAGAGGATCTGCTGCGCTACGACGAGATCCCTTCTCGCCTATGCCCGGTAGGCTGATTTTGAGACTTGGAGGACCGGCGTGAACGTGACGGGGGTGTTTCATCCACGCCTGCTGCTTGACGTTCTGTTCGCTTCCGGTCTGGGTTTTCTGCTTTTTTCGAGGGTCAACGAGCAGCGCACCCTGTGGTTGCTGCGGGGCTACCTGCTCTTGGTGGCGCTGGCCTGGTTCGTGCAGCGTTTTGCCAACCTGCCGCTGACATCGAAGTTGCTCGATGCGCTGGTGCTCGCTTGCTCCCTGTCGTTGGCGGTGCTCTGGCAGGGGGAATTGCGCCGGTTGATGGAGCTGCTTGGCACCGGTCGTCTCGCCGTTCTGCTCGGCAATCCCCAGGGCAAGCAGCGGGCCACGGCCAGCACGGTGGCCCAGCTCACCGATGCCGCCGGTCGCCTTTCGAAGGGGCGCCGCGGTGCCCTGATCGTGGTGGATCTGGGCAGTGATCTGCGGCCGGAGGATTTTCTTAATCCCGGCGTGGCCATTGATGCTCTCCTGAGCAGCGAATTGCTGCTCAACCTGTTCGCCTCCGACACGCCTCTCCACGACGGTGCCGTTCTGGTGAAGGGCAGCCGGATCCTGTCGGCCGGTGTGATTCTTCCACTGTCACGACAGGGCATCAGCCGCTATGGCACCCGTCATCTGGCAGCCCTGGGTATCACCGAGCGTTTCGATCGTTGCATTTGCGTGGTGGTGTCCGAGGAGACAGGCACCCTCTCGCTGGCCAATCAGGGCCGCTTGGAGCGTCCGATCACCAGCAGCCGCTTGCAGGATCTGCTCACCGAGTTGATGGGTGTCTCTCCCCAGGCCGCCGCGGCCAAAACGGCTGCCACGCCTCTCGGGCGTAGCGTGAGCGTCGGCACCCAGGACCCGCTGACGTGAGCCAACGCTTGGCCGCCCATTCCGACGATCCAAAGCTGAGGAGGCTGCCGGCTGACCTCGACGCCAGCCGGCTGCCGGCCCATATCGCCGTGATCATGGACGGCAATGGCCGCTGGGCCAAGGCGCGCGGGCTGCCAAGGGTGATGGGGCATCGCGCCGGCGTTGAGGCGCTCAAGACGACGCTGCGTCTCTGCAGCGACTGGGGTGTTTCGGCCCTCACCGCCTACGCCTTCTCCACCGAGAACTGGTCCAGGCCGGGCGATGAGGTCAATTTTCTGATGACCCTGTTCGAGCGGGTGCTGCAGCGGGAGCTGGAGGCGCTGGAGGCGGAGCAGGTGCGGATTCGTTTCCTCGGCGATCTCCAGGCCCTGCCGTCACGGTTGCAGGATCTCATCGCCGAGGCGACCGCCCGCACCGCCGCCAACGCGGGAATTCATTTCAACGTCTGCACCAACTACGGCGGACGCCGGGAGCTGGTGCGTGCTGCCCGCCATCTGGCGGAGCAGGTGGCCTACGGGGAGCTCGATCCTGCCCAGATCGATGAAAACCGCCTGGCGGCTGAACTGTTCACCGCCGGTGAGCAGGATCCCGACCTGCTGATCCGCACCAGCGGTGAACGGCGGATCAGCAACTTTCTGCTCTGGCAGCTGGCCTATGCGGAGATCCACGTCACCGAGGTGTTCTGGCCCGATTTCGATCACGCCGCCCTGCTCACCGCCCTGCGCGATTACCAGAGCCGCAGCCGCCGTTTCGGTGGTCTGGAGGGATGGAGTGAGTCAGACGCTCTGGGATCCTGAGACAACAACAAGAACGCAGCAGTGGAGGGATTCGGCGCCGATGAGCGATGAGCTGACCATGGCCCCGGTGGAGCGGCGTCATGACTGGAGCGTGGCCGAGATCCAGGCTCTGCTGGACCTGCCCCTGATGGAGTTGCTCTGGCGGGCCCAGCAAGTGCATCGCCTCGCCAACCCCGGCTATCGGGTGCAGCTCGCCTCCTTGCTCAGCGTCAAGACCGGGGGCTGCGAGGAAGACTGCGCCTATTGCCCTCAGTCGATGCATCACAGCAGTGATGTGACCGGTCAGCCGGAGCTGGATGTGGAGCCCGTGCTGGAGCGGGCCCGGGCGGCCAAGGCCGCCGGTGCCGATCGGTTCTGCATGGGCTGGGCCTGGCGTGAGATCCGCGAGGGGGCAGCGTTCGAGTCGATGCTGGCGATGGTGCGCGGCGTGCGTGAACTGGGGCTGGAGGCGTGTGTGACGGCCGGGATGCTCACAGACGAGCAGGCGGAGCGTCTGGCGGCGGCGGGATTGACGGCCTACAACCACAACCTCGACACCAGCCCGGAGCACTACGACCAGATCATCACCACCCGCACCTATCAGGAGCGCCTGGAGACGCTGCAGCGGGTGCGGCGCGCCGGAGTGACCCTTTGCAGTGGCGGCATCATCGGCATGGGGGAAACGGTCCAGGATCGGGCCTCGATGCTGCAGGTGCTCGCCGCCATGGATCCTCACCCGGAGAGCGTGCCGATCAATGCCCTCGTTGCCGTGGAAGGCACGCCTCTGGAGGAGCAGGCGCCGCTGGACCCGCTGGAGCTGGTGCGCATGGTGGCGACGGCACGGATCCTGATGCCCACCAGCCGTGTGC
>CALGVO010000041.1 GCA_937930135.1 uncultured Synechococcus sp.
GCATCCGCGCTGTGATCCCCAGTTCGGCGCCCCGCCACATGCGATCGATCTCGCGGTTGAAATGCGCGGCCAGTTGGGGTGAGTGGATCACCATCAGGGTTTCGTCGTTCTGATGGGCGGCACTCGGGCTCCAGTTGAAGCTGCCTGTGATCACCGTTTTGTTGTCGATCACAGCGAGCTTGTGGTGCAGTTTGTCGCCGCGGGCCAGGCGGGGAGTGCCGACTCCCTGCAATGGCGTTTCGAACGGTTGGTTGCCGGCCTCCAGCTTGCAGAAGCGATCGGGCAGGGCCACGCCGAGCAGGTCGAGCACCTCCGAAAAGGAGCGGCTGGCGAAGCCCGGATCCGCCAGCAGCCGCACCTCCACCCCCTGCTCCACCCGCTCCCGCAGCACATCCGCCAACTGCTGGGCTGAAAACACAAACAGGGCCATGCCGATGCTCCGCTGCGCTGCCGCCAGTTGCTCCCCGATCAGCCGCAGGCCGTGGTGGGGATCGGCTTTGGCGTGGGGGGCGAAGAGCACCTCAATCCGGGTGTCGCCCACCTGCACCGTCTCCACACCGCCGCTGTCTTTGCCGCGCCCGAAGCGGCTGTCCTGGCGACCGCCGGGGCCATCACCCCACATCCGGGTGAATTCCGCCGCAAACACCGCCGCCAGGTCTGGGCTTGCGATCTGGAGCAGATGGTTCACGTTGCCGCGCGTGCTGGCGGCACCCGCATCGCCATGCATCCCCGAGCTGGTGAAGTTGGCGCTGCCGGTGATCACCAGGCCCCGGTCGATCACCACAACTTTGTGGTGCATCAGGCCGCTGCCCTTGCTGCCGTCTTCGGTGTCATCGATCAGGGGCACCCCGGCCCGCGTCAGGATCGCCACCGCATCGCCGTTGTGGCGTTCTTCGGCGCTGAGCACGCCGTCGTGGTTGCGATCGGCCAGCGCTTCGAGCTGCTCCAGCCGATGCCGGCCATGGGGTGCCAGATCCGCTCGATGCAGGTCGCTCCAGGGGGTGCTGTAGGTGTTTTCCAGAATCACCTGCACCCGCACGCCCCGCTGCTGGGCGCGCACCAGGGCGCTGGCAATCTCGGGCAGCGCCAGCTCCTGCACCGCCACCAGGATCTCCGAGCGGGCCGTCTCCACGGCCTCGATCACCAGTTGCTCCAGGTTGTCACCGTTGCGCCATTGGCCCGTGAGCGGGCTGCGGTAGCGGGCGCCATCGCGATGGTTGAAGGCCACGTTGATGCCCGGCGGCAGCGGTGGTTCCGCCGGTGTCTGGCCCAGCAGCTGCCCCGGCTGACTGCAGCTGGCCGTGAGCAGGGCCAGGCCCACCGCGCTGAGGCCTCCCATCAGATTCCGGTTCAGCCATCCCATGCAAGCCAGCGCGCTCTAGAGGAAGGATTCCCCTGCCTGCTGGTGCTCCTTGGCTGGAGTGATGCTCAGTGGGGCATCTCAGCGGTGCGCAACATCGCCACGAACCAGAGGCTGCTCAGCACCAACGCCACGGCGACGCCGGCGCCGATGCCGACCCGGGCCATGGTGAGGGGCACCACGATGGGAAATGCCATCGCCCCCGCCAGAGGGGTGATGGCCACGAACCAGCGCAGGGCTGTGGTGGAGTTCATGCCCACCGCCTCAGAACCACTCGGCTTTGGCTTCGCTGGCGGGATTGCTGTTGTCTTCCGGGGTGACGCGCTCAAAGTTGAGGGTGATGTTGCGCTTCTGCTCTCCATCGGCCGCGGTGGCTTCGATCGCATACACCTGCTCGCCATCACGGAAGGGCACCTGGATGCGGAAGGTGCCGTCGCTGGACAGCGGCACGTCTTCACCGCCGATGGTCAGACGGGCCGAGGGATCGGTGGCGCCATACACAATCAGTTCCGCATCGGCGACGAGCCAGAAGGCACGCTGACGCGGGGCGACGCCACCCAGGCCGGAGTCGTTGCGGCCGCTGGCCCAGAGGCCGGCGCCGGATGCGTTGAGTCCGTACTGATCGGCTTCGTTGCGATCGCGCTCGTGCAGCACCTCGGAACCGACGCGACGGCTGCGGAAGTGGGTTGTGGCGCTCTGGTACAGACGCTCGTGCAGGCCGCTGTCGCTCGGCTCGATCGGTGCCACCGGCGTCGGCTCGGCCACCGGGGTGGCATCGAGGCTGAAGGGCACGAACTGATCAAGAATCTGATCGCTGGGGTGCAGAGCGGGCACCCGGGCCACTGAGGAGAAGGCGAGGGAGATCCAGGTGCTGCCCTGGCGGTAGCCCAGCTCGACGCGGTAGTCGCGATCGCAGAGAGGAACTGGCAGGTACCACTCGGTGCTGTGGCTGTCGACCGGAACTTCCTGCAGGGTGTGGGGATGGGCGCTGCCGTCCTGAATGCCCGTCACATCGGCAAGACGCAGGCTCAGGTGGGCGGCACCGTCGCTCTGGGCCCGGCGGCGGTCGCTGTCGGAGATCTCCCAGAACACGTAGGCCCACTGGGGATCGCGGGGCAGGAACACCACCCGGGTGTTCGACTCCGGCTTGGAGGGCGCATGGAGCTCGGCTTCGATCGCCTTGAGGTCACCGCCGCGACGCTCCTGCTTTTCGGCAATGGCCGACACCAGGTCTTCCTTGCTCTTACGGCTGTAAAGGGTCACCCCGAGATCACTGGCCATCTGACGCAGTTGACGCAGCGTCAGGCGGGCCAGGGAGGAGAGAGCTTGCGTCACGGAGAGAATCTCCAGGTTTCTTTGGGATCAGTTTGCGGCAAAGAACCGGATTGCGATCACCGCATTCCCTTGCGGTCAGCATCTTCTGACCACCTGGCCTAGGGCGCTGACACCAAAAAAAAGCGGGGGCCTGGGCCCCCGCGGATGCCATGGTCACGCCGATCAGCGGCCGACGCTGCGGTAAGGCACCTTGGCCATGTAGTCGATGCTGGCCGAAGAGGCAGCGGCTGCGCTGGTCCGCATGGCGGGAAGGCTGCGCACCCAGGCCATGTAGTCCTCGGGATAACCGCCGCGGCGCTGGGCCGCACGGGCGGGCAGCGACCTGGCCGTGCCGGTGTAGACGATCTGGGGGAAGCCGAGGATGCCGCGGTAGTAGGCGTCGTAGCGGGGTGAGGTGATGTTGAAGGGAGTTTCACCCACCTCACGGGAGCCCACCACCCGGTTGCGGTGGTAAGGCACGGTGTCGTAACCGAAGGCCTCCATGTACTCCTCACTGTTGAGGATGTCGTCGACCATGCCGCGCACGCCCCGGGTCATCAGCACGGCTGACCAGGCGATCTCCTCCGACTGGCCATGGGTGGTGCGGCCCAGAAGCTTCTCCACCAGGTGGCGAGCCACCTTGTAGTTGCTGTTGAGGTTGTAGAAGCTGCGGTTGAAGGTGTCCGACAGGCAGAGCGAACGGATGAAGTCACGCACGGTGATCTGCCCGGTGCGCAGCTGGGATTCCAGCGTCCGATCCCGATCCACCTTGAAAGCGTGGAAGAAGATCTGGCGGTAGGCGGCCTCGATCACGAAATTCTGGTCTTCCCGGTCCATGGCTTTGTCCATGGACGCGGCCTTGGGATCCTCGTCCGAACCCACGCGATAGGCCTCCACGCGGGAGTTCTGCGTTGTGGGCGCGTACTTCAGAAGGGGAAGGGCCACGCGAGCTA
>CALGVO010000042.1 GCA_937930135.1 uncultured Synechococcus sp.
CTGGAGCGCTCGCTCCAGGACGAGGAGCGGCTGATCGAACTGCAGGCAGAACTGGACAGCGATGGCGCCGAAGACCGGCGGGTGCAGGACGCCCTGGAGCAGCTGGATCGGGAATGGCAGGCCCTGCTTCAGGACCTGCAGGCGGGCAAGCAGCAGGTGCAGGCCCTGGTGGACGCGCTGGCGTTGCAACAGCGCACCCGCTCACGGCTGGAGCAGGAACAGGGCAGGCTCGAACGGGAGATCGCCCGACTGGACAGCCGCCGGGAAGCCTTGCAGGAGAGCCGCGGCACCGGTGCCCTGCGCCTGTTGCTGGAAGCAGGGCTCGATGGCATCCACGGACCTGTGGCGCAGCTGGGGGACGTGGAGGAGCGGCACCGACTTGCTCTGGAGGTGGCCGCCGGCGCCCGTCTCGGCCAGGTGGTGGTGGATGACGATCGGATCGCCGCCCGCGCCATCGACCTGCTCAAGAGTCGCCGGGCCGGTCGGCTCACCTTCCTCCCACTCAACAAAATCCGGGCTCCTGGCGGCGGCAGTGGTGGAGCGGCGATGGCCCGGGCCCGCCGCCCCGATAACGCCCTGGGAGGAGCTGGCCTGATCGGCCGGGCCGTGGAGCTGGTGCGCTTCGAGCCGATCTATGCCGATGTGTTCGCCTATGTGTTCGGCGACACCCAGGTGTTCTCCGACCTGACCAGCGCCCGCCAGCAGCTCGGGCGGCAACGCGCCGTGACGCTGGATGGCGAGCTGCTGGAAAAGAGTGGTGCCATGACGGGTGGCAGCGTCTCCCAGCGCAGCGGCGGCCTCAGTTTCGGTGTGAGCAGCGACAGCGACGACGCCGCTCCCCTGCGGCAACGCCTGCTCGAGCTCGGTGAAGCTCAGGTGGTCAGTCAGCGGGAGGAGCAGCGGCTTGTGGCGGCCCTGGAGAGCGCCAGACCCCAGCTCCGCGAACGGGAGCAACGCCAGGCAGCGCTCGAGGCGGAGCGAAGCGCCGCCCGACGTGCCCATGCCCCCCTGCTGGAACGCACCCGCCAGCGTCACCAGCGCCTGGAGACGCTGCGCAGCAACCAGGCCGGGCTTCAGGAACGGCTTGGCGTTCTGCAGGCCACGATCACACCACTGCAGGAGGAACTCGACAGGCTCCTCCAGCTGGAACAGGAGGCCCAGAGCCAGGGTGACGCCGGCAACTGGCGGCAGTTGCAACACGACCTGGAGGCGGCTGATGCGGCACTGGCGGCAGCACGACAGCGGCGGGATGGCCTGCTGCAACAGCAACGGGAACGCCAGCTCGCGATCGAACGGCTGGCCGATCAGGAGCAGGTGCTGGCGGCTGAGGAACAACGGCTGCAGGAGGCGGTGCAGGCCCTGCAGGTGACCCACCAGCGCTGGAAGGGCGACCAACAGGAGCTCCATGAGCGCCGCCAGGTGCTGGAACAGCGCCAACAGGAGTTGCAGACCCGCTTCGGTGAACAACGCCGGGCCCGCGATGAAGCGGAAGCCGCGGTAGCGGAACGGCGCCAACGTCTTCAACAGGCCCGCTGGGAGCTGGAGCGGCTCCAGGAGGAGCAACAGACCCTGGCGGAACAACTGCGCAGCGGCACGATCCGCCTGCAGGAACTGGAGGCCTCCCTGCCGGATCCCAGGCCCGAGATCCCCGATGCGCTGCGCGCCGCCGGACTGGAGGCGCTTCAGGCCAGCCTGCAGCAGCTCCAACAGCGCATGGAATCGCTCGAGCCGGTCAACATGCTGGCGCTGGAGGAACTCGCCGAGCTGGAGCAACGCCTCGGCGATCTGGGGGAACGGCTGGATGTGCTCAGCCAGGAGCGGGAGGAACTGCTGTTGCGGATCGAAACCGTCACCACCCTGCGACAGGAGGCCTTCATGGAAGCGTTCACCGCCGTGGACGGTCATTTCCGTGAGATTTTCGCCAGCCTCTCTGATGGCGATGGCCACCTGCAGCTCGACAACCACGAAGATCCGCTCGAGGGAGGCCTGACCCTTGTGGCCCACCCGAAGGGCAAGGCGGTGCGGCGCCTGGCGGCGATGTCGGGGGGAGAGAAATCCCTCACCGCCCTCAGCTTCCTGTTCGCACTGCAACGATTTCGGCCGTCACCCTTTTATGCCCTCGATGAGGTCGACAGTTTTCTCGATGGTGTGAACGTGGAACGGCTCGCCACCCTGATCGCTCGCCAGGCGGAACAGGCGCAGTTTCTGGTGGTCAGCCACCGCCGACCGATGATCGGCGCCTCCCAGCGCACGATCGGCGTGACCCAGGCCCGCGGTGCCCACACCCAGGTGGTGGGTTTGCCGGACGCGGCCTGAACACCTGCAAGCGGCGCCTTGCGTCAAAATGGTTGGATTGCAAGCCACGGCTGGGCCAGGATTTGAGCGCGTCCCCATCCCCGAACGACCCCCTGGCCACGGTGCCGAGCGACAGGCTGTGGCTCCGCTCGGAGCTGATGGGCACCCAGGTGATCACCCGCGACACAGGCCGTCGCCTCGGCGTGGTGGGCGAAGTGATCGTCGACATCGACGGGCGGGAAGTGGTGGCTCTCGGCCTGCGCGACAACCCCTTAACCCGCTTCCTGCCGGGGCTTCCCCGTTGGATGCTGCTGGATCGGATCCGCCAGGTGGGCGACGTGATCCTGGTGGACTCCGTCGATTCGCTGAGTGAATCCTTCAACCCGGAGCGCTACAGCCGCGTGATCAACTGCCAGGTGATCACGGAGTCCGGTCAGCAACTGGGCCGCGTGCTCGGATTTTCCTTCGATATCGAAACCGGCGAACTCACCACCCTGGTGATGGGCGCCCTGGGCGTTCCCCTGCTGGGCGAAGGGGTGCTGAGCACCTGGGAGATTCCCGTTGATGAAATCGTCAGCAGCGGCGCTGATCGAATCATCGTGTACGAGGGCGCGGAGGAGAAGCTCAAACAACTCAACAGCGGCTTCCTCGAAAAGCTTGGCGTGGGCGGACCCAGCTGGGAAGAGCAGGAGCGGGAGCGGTATCGGGTCAACGTGGTGCCGGTGGAAAATCAACTCAGCTCAGGCCAGCCAAGCGAACAGGAGCAACGCCGGCTTCAGGCCTCCACGGCCGAACCTCTGGCCATGGAAGAGGAACTGGACTACGTGGAGCTGGAGGAGCGTCGCGTTGAACGGGCTCCGCGCCAGCGCTATCTCGACGACCTTCCGGAGCCGTTCCCCGAGCAACCCGCTGCCCGTTTTGATGACCGCCCCGATCCCTACGACGATCGCCGCTGGGATCGGGATGAACCGCTGCGATCGCTGGAGCGGGAGCCCGAACGGCGACCCGAGCCGGAGCCGGACCGCTTCTCGGCGCGCCCCCGGCCAGCGGCACGGCGGCCGGTGGAACCGGTGGGCGATCCCCTCGATGTGGAACCGCTGGAGGACAGCAGGGGGACTCTCGACGATCCCTGGTGACGATCAGGAGCGATCCCGGAACTGCAACGAGGCGCTGTTGACGCAATAGCGCTGGCCGGTGGGAGCAGGGCCATCACTGAAGACATGGCCGAGATGGGCGTCACAGCGGGCGCAGTTGATTTCGGTGCGCACCATGCCGTGACTGCGGTCTTCGCGGGTGGTGATCGCCCCGGCACTCACCCCATCCCAGAAGCTGGGCCAGCCGGTGCCGGAATCAAATTTGGTCTCGGAACTGAACAACGGCGCGTCACAGCAGATGCAGTGATAGAAGCCATCGCCTTTGTGATTCCAGTAGGCACCGGTGAAGGCCCGCTCCGTTCCTCCCAGACGCGCCACCTGATACTGCTCTGGCGTCAGCTGGGACTGCCACTCTTCCGGTTGACGCTCCACACGCTCTTCCGCTGGCATCGAGTCTGGATCGGCTGTGGCCCGGACCCTAGTCGGAAAGGGCCCGCGGCAGCAGCTCTCGGATTTCACCGGCCAGAGCGGCGACCGCTCCGGGTTGGCCGCGCAAGCTCCGCAGGTCATCGCGCATCCCCTGAAGGCGGTCGGGAGCCGACAGCCAGGCCTCGGCTTCGGTGGCGATCGTCTCGGGTGTGATCGCCCCCACGCGCTCCGGCACCACCATCCGCCCGGCTGAGATATTGGGCCAGGCCAGAAAACCGTGATGGCGCAGCCGCCAGGCGCTCAGCAACACGCCGATGCACCAGCGCAAGCCAGGCAGTCGGGCGATCAACCCCAGCCAACCATCCCAGGCCTGCATCACCCCGAGGTGCTGGGTCGGCACCAACACAATCATCGGAACCCCCAGAGCCCCGAGCTCCGCCGTGTTCGCGCCCACCGTGGTGAGCGCCAGGGCGCACTGACTCAGGGCCCCGTGGGCCGGTGGATCTTCCTGCAGTTCGATCACGGTGCCAGCCCGCGTGATCAGGCGTCGACCGCAGCCGTCAACTGCAGGAGCTGCCAGGGCGTCCACCGCCGCTTGATACCCAGCCGCGATCGGATTGGCCCGGCCGGCATAGCGCACCAATTCATCGGCGCTGGTGGTGGGCGCCACCGGCAGGAGAAAACGGCACTCGGGGCGCCGCGCCGCCAGACGATCGGCCGTCTCCAGAAGGAAAGGCACCCCCACACAGAGCTTGGCCCGCTTCGAGCCCGGCAGCAACGCCACCCATTCCCCCTCGGGCAGCGGAGATGCCTGCCGCGCATGACTGGAGAGATCGGCCATCAGATCGCCGATAACGCTGCAGCGGGGCTGAAAACGGCTGGGGAGCTGATCACGCACAGCGGCCCCCATGGCGGCGACCCGATCATTCCAGCGCGGCCAGCGAGCCACCCACTCGGCGTAGGTGATGTGGCGGTAACGGAGCCGTGCCGAGAGCAGCACGCTCCAGAACTGATCACCGCCAAGAAACACCACCACCCCGCGACCGGGCCAGGCGCCGTAGCGGCCTGGTCGCAGCAAGAGAGGCCAGAACTGATCTGCGGCGGTGATGCGATCAAACACGCCCCAGCGGCTGGCCACCTGCGCTTCGGTGCCGGTGGCATTAGGGCAGGGCACCAACACCAGGCGCAGGCTGATCGGCGACCACGGTGCCCGCGGCCTCAGCAACAAAGAGCGGTGCAGAGCATCGGCCAGGGGGCGCACCCAGGTGGCCAGTTCACCAGGGCCATTGGACACAAGCACGATGCTCAGAGCTGCATCCCCAGGTCTCGACTGAGGGAGCGACTGCAACGGCCTGAATGGGTTGTGAAGAGTAATGCGGATGGCGAGACTTGAACTCGCAAGGCCGAAGCCACACGCCCCTCAAACGTGCGTGTCTACCAATTCCACCACATCCGCGTGGCTGACGTGATCACGCGGATCGCATCGGTGAAGGATCATACCGGCTCGAGGTTCAGGGCCCTGGCCACCAGCGCTGATACGATCCGCCCTGGCCTGGATGCTGCGGGATGCCCATCGGCAAAGTGCTGATCGCCAACCGCGGCGAGATTGCCCTCCGGATTCTGAGGAGCTGCAGAGAGCTGGGAATCGCCACTGTGGCCGTGTACAGCACAGTGGACCGGAACGCATTGCATGTGCAACTCGCCGACGAAGCCGTGTGCGTGGGTGAGCCGGCCAGCAGCAAGAGTTATCTGAACATCCCGAACATCCTCGCGGCAGCCACGTCACGCGGTGTGGATGCGATCCACCCCGGCTACGGCTTCCTCGCCGAAAATGATCGCTTCGCGGAAATCTGTCGCGATCATGGCATCACCTTCGTGGGCCCGTCCCCCCATGCGATTCGTTCCATGGGTGACAAGGCCACGGCCAAAAGCACCATGCAACGGGTTGGCGTACCGACCGTGCCGGGCAGCGAGGGCCTGCTGGCCACGCCGGAGGAAGCCGCCGAGCTCGCCGCGGAGATGGGATATCCGGTGATGATCAAGGCCACCGCCGGAGGTGGCGGCAGGGGCATGCGCCTGGTGCCTGGTCCTGACCAGTTGCAAAGCCTGTTCAAGGCCGCCCAGGGGGAGGCGGAGGCGGCCTTCGGCAACCCTGGGCTCTACATGGAGAAATTCATCGATCGGCCCCGTCACGTCGAAGTGCAGGTGCTGGCCGATCGCCACGGCAACGTCGTGCACCTTGGTGAACGGGACTGCTCAATCCAACGCCGTCACCAAAAGCTGCTGGAAGAAGCCCCCAGCCCAGCCCTCGATCCGGAACTGCGTCGTCGCATGGGCGAAGCCGCAGTTGCGGCCGCTCGCAGCATCCAATACGAAGGAGCCGGAACGGTGGAGTTTCTGCTCGATCGCAGCGGCGGCTTCTACTTCATGGAGATGAACACGCGCATCCAGGTGGAACATCCCGTGACCGAGATGGTCACGGGCATCGACCTGATTGCCGAGCAGCTGCGCATCGCCGGTGGTGAACCGATCAGCGTCAGCCAGGACGCCATCGTCCTGCGGGGCCATGCAATCGAATGCCGGATCAACGCCGAAGACGCCAGCCATAACTTCCGGCCCGCACCAGGACGGATCACCGGTTGGCTTCCCCCAGGTGGGCCTGGCGTCCGCGTCGACAGCCATGTGTACACCGGCTACGACATCCCTCCCTTCTACGACTCCCTGATCGGCAAGCTGATCATCTGGGCTCCCGATCGTGACAGCGCATTGAAGCGCATGCGTCGCGCCCTGAATGAATGTGCCATCACCGGGATTCCCACCACCGTGGACTTCCATCTGCGCCTACTGGATCGCCCTGAATTCCAGCGAGGCGATGTGCACACGAAATTCGTGGAGCAGGAGATGCTCTGATTGGCGACGAGCTCAGGCCACAGCCATCGATCGCAGCATCCATTGCGAAATCAACCCCTGCTGACCCACCAGCAGTTCACGCACGAGGCTGAGCAGCCCCACCCAGATCACCGGCGTCACATCCACGCCACCGATGGGCGCCACCAGGCGACGCGTCGGCACCAACAGCGGCTCGGTGGGCCAGGCCACCGCGGCCCAGAGCCCGGAATGCCAGTTGACCTGGGGATACCAGGTGAGCACGATGCGCACGATGAAGCAGAGGGTCCAGGCCGCGAGCAGCAAGCCGAGCGCCAGGTGAAACAGGGGCAATGGGGCAAGCGACACGGGCGTCACAAAGCTCAAAGCATGGGGAGCGATCATCGTAGAAAGCCGCCCTCGATCTCTAGGATCGCCCCTGCAAGGCCTCCACGTCACCCCGACATGACACCCTCCCTCGCCAACTTTCTGAGCAGCCTCGTGTGGGGCACCGTGATCGTGGTCATTCCTGCCAGCATCGGCCTCTTCCTTCTGAGCCAGACCGACCAGGTCGACCGCAAGCTCTGATCTTCCCTGACACGGTTCGTAGACTGAGACCAATCCGACTGCTTGACAGTCTGAAGACAGCCGTCGCCCGGGGGCACATCTGTGGTTAATGCCAGTCTGAACTGGGCCAGCATCGTTGGCATCGTGCTGGCCGTTGGCGGGGCGATGCTCTATTTCATGCGCAGCTTCAAACCTGCGCTGGCGAGGGACTATGACGTGTTCTTTGCCGCCATCGGACTGCTCTGCGGGGGAATTCTCTTCTTCCAGGGCTGGCGCCTCGACCCGATCCTTCAGTTCGGACAGTTCCTTCTGGCGGGAACCACCGTGTTCTTCGCCTACGAAAGTGTGCGTTTGCGCGGAGTCTCAACGGAACAGGCCCGACGGTCTGCGTACTTCGACGATGAGCCAGCGCCGCCGCGCCGGCCGGCCGGTGGCCTCGGCGGGGAATGGAATTCTCCCTACGACCGCTTCGATGAGGCGCCGCCCCTGCGCCGCCGCTTCCGCAGTGTGGAAGACGAACAGGAGGATGCAGAAGCGCCTGAACGCGACTTTTACAGACCGCGTCGTGCTTCCAGGGCGGCCATTCCCGAGCAGGCAGCCAGTCGCCGCCTTGGCAGGGATGAAGCGGACTCCAGTTGGGGGGATGAGTCGGAGCGGGAACGGCGCATGGCCCGCTTCGGGCGCAACGATTCCGACCCAGCTGCGGAGCGATCCAACTTCGGCGAGCGGCGCAATCTCCGCCAGGATCAACGTCGGGGCAGTCGTCCCACCTCATCCAGCAGCACCAACGCTCGCGGACGGCGCGAACCGGAAGAAGCCAGCTTTTCGCCCAGCACCAGCCGCCGCACGGTGAGCGATCGCCCGACAACTTCCACTGATCGAACGACACCCGAACGCCCAACGCCTGAACGAGCGTCAGCCGGCCGGGCCAGCAGCGAGCGCAAGCCCAGCAGCGCCTCGTCCGCAGCGGCTGCTCCCTCCGAACGACCCACGCCCCGCAGCTCCCGGCCGCGCGACAACAGCTCCCGTTTTGACGACTGAAGCTCCCGCGCAGCCCACGTCACACACCCCGTTCAGCGCCTGAACAGACGTTCGTTGCGATGTGGCCCATTCGCGCTGTTCGCGGCACTGCCTTGGCCGCTATCACCTGTCTCAACGTCTCCGCCGCGCTTCTGGCCCTCACGGGATGCACGCCTCGGGTCGAGCGGATTCCCGGCGGAGAAGTCGAACGCTCCCAGCAGGAGCCGGCCTTGAGTGGCAACGGGCGACTGCTGGCCACCGTGACGGAGCGACGAGGCAGACCCACCGTGCAACTGCGTGATCTGCGCAGTGGTGCCGTCCTGCCCTTGCGTCATCTCAGCCGCCACCAACCCCACAGTTCCCCCTCCCTGAGCTGGAATGGGCGCTATCTGGCCGTGATCACCCAGCGCGGCCAGCGCCGTCTCGCCCTGATCGAAGACCGCCTCACGGGCCGAGCCCATCCGATCCGCCTCCCGGGCGACCGCGAGCCAGTGCGACTCAGCCTGTCACCGGATGCCCGAACCATGGCCCTACAGGTGGCCGTGCAAGGGCGGTGGCGAGTGGAGCTGATCGATCTGGGCGCCATCCTCGAACCGGACCGATCGGCGGGGGAGCGCTTCAGCGGACCCCTCCAGCCGACGCCATGAAGACAACCTCGAGCCTGGGCGGCAGCCTGTTGCTGATCCTGACCCTCAGTGGCTGTGGCGGGGACAGCATCCGGCCCTTGCACAGCCTGAACAGCCGCTTGGCCGACAGCGCCGAAACCCGGCGAGATCCAAGCCTGGGCCAGGGATGGTTGGCCAGTCTGAGCAGTCGCGGCGGGCGGGAACGGCTCGAGCTGATCGACCTGCGCAACGGTCAACCGGTGCCGGTGCCGGGCCTGAATCGCGCCGATGCCCAACCGATCAGCCTCAGCGTCAGCGGCGATGGAGAGCGTCTCGCACTCGTGCGTCAGCTCGGCGACAGCACCGAGCTGATGCTGTATCGCCGCTCTGTCGGCATCCTGCAACGACTGGAACTGAACCCAGCCGGAGTTCCCCGCGCCGTGAGCCTGGATGGGCGCGGACGTCAGCTGGCTGTGCAGGTGAGCCGAAACGGCCGCTGGGAAGTGGATCTGATCCAACTGCCCTGAACCCAGCCTGTCGGACTCTGACCGGCTCAGTCAGGGCACCAGGCCAGCCCAGTGCAAAAAGGTGTCGTGGCTGATCGCCTCCACGATCACAACCGCCAGAAAGCCGATCATGGCGAACCGTCCGTTGATCCGTTCCGCGTAGGCACTCCAACCAAATGCGGGCACATCGTTTGTGGTGGCGCTGGTGCCGGTGTCTGCGGTTGTGGCTGAATCGCTGCTCAAGGTCATCCCACCGAATCAGGAACGGGTCACTTCATAGCTGGCCGTGGGGATCATGCGCCAGTCGCCATTGCCGATCAGCTCCAGCACCGTGTCGTGGAAGCTGACCAGGGTGGGACGGTGGCCGACGCTGATAAAGGCAAGATCACGATCCAGCAAGAGCTCATAGAGGTGCTGCTCGGTTTTGACATCCAGGGCACTGGTGGCTTCATCGAGCACCACAAATCGCGGCGCATTGAGCAGCAGCCGACCAAAGGCCAGGCGCTGCTGTTCTCCGAGAGAAAGAATGCGTGGCCAGTCTTGCTTCACATCAAGATCGGGATAGCGACTCACCAGCTGGGGCAGACGCACCTGCTCAAGCACGGCCCGAAGCTGGTCATCGCTGAAGCGACTCTCATCGGTGGGATAACAGAGCTGCTCGCGCAGAGAGCCCAAGAGCATGTAGGGCTTCTGAGGAATGAACAGCAGATCGCCGGTGGGTGGACGCTCAACGCTGCCCTGCTCGGGAGACCAGAGACCACTCACCATGCGCAACAGGGAGGTTTTGCCGCAACCGGAGGGTCCAACCACAAGCAATTTGTCGGACTCCCCCACACTGAGGGTGAGATCACGAATGATCGGTTGCGATCCTCCTGGTGGCACGAGATCGGCATGGTCCACCACGATCGAATCGCGCTCACTGATCCGAGCCAGACCGCTGGTGGGCGCCAGCAAGCTGACCTGCTCAACCTTGGACTGGAAGCCTTCAAGGCGACTGATCCCAGCAGTGAACTGCGCCAGTTCTTCGATCTGATTGACCACAAAAAAGAGAGATGACTCCACCATCCCAAAGGCGAAATTCGCCTGAATGAAACTTCCGTAATCAATCTCACCAGCAAAGTATGGCGCCGCCAACACCAGATAGGGGAAAAAATTGCTGGCATAGCCGATGGATCGACGCATCACGTCGATCACAACCCGCCAGATGATCAACAGATTGAAGTTTCGCACAACCGAACCCAGACGGCGCTGGGACTCCTCCTGTTCCGGCTTCTCACCGGCGTAAAAGGCGATCGATTCGGCGTTGTCGCGCACATGCACGAGGCCATAGCGAAAGTCGGCCTCATAACGGAGTTGATCGAAGTTGATTTTCACAAGCTTGCGACCAGCCACCAGCAAAACGGTGGTGGCAAAAGCGGCGTAGGCAAACAGGGAGAAGGTGAGGGTTGTGCTGATACTCCAAAGAATCAGAATATTGAGCGAAAACGTGAGCAGCGCGTCAAAAATTCCTAGCGTGAACTGAAGACTCTGGGCCGTGAACGCCCTCGTGTCATCAGTGATCCGCTGATCAGGGTTATCAATATCGGTGGCCTGCTCATCATTGGGATTGAGCACGTAGTAGGCCCGATTGCTCATGTAGTCGGCAATCAGACTGCGAGAGAGCCAGTCACGCCAGATGATCCCCAGCTTGAGGGTGAAAAAGATCTGAGACACCCTGATCGGCAGAGCCACCACAAAACAGCTGGCGTAAATGATCAGAATCCGATAAAAACCATCCTGCTGCTTGGCCACCAACGCATTGGTGAGATCCCGAGCAATGAAACTGATGCCTGCATTGATACCGTTCACCGCGAGCAGCATCAGCACGATCACGGCCAGGAGCAACCAGTGCAACCAGCGACGGTTGCGCAGCTGCTGGCGCATGGCCAGGAAACTGGCCGCACCGATCAGGAACAGGGCGCCGAACGCCCAGCCCCACCAACCACCCCAGATGGTGCTCAGTGTTCCCAACACCCCACCGAAATACTTTTCGGTGATCACCGGTTGCAGACGATTCAGCAGCTGCATCAAGCCGGTGAGCAGCAGCAGCACGATGCCGCCGACGCAGAACAGCAACGAGACCAGCAACCAGATGAACTGGCCACCGGAAGCCTGATCGAGCGGAAGGAAGAAAGGCTGTGCCAGGTGGCGCAGCTTGGCCAGCTGGCGGCGCAGCCCCTCAAAGGGGGCCGAACGGGGGGACGTCGTCATGACGACATTCTCACGGAGCCTGAGCTCAGCCGGGAGGCCAGGCCAGGGGACGACCACCGATCACGTGCACATGGAGATGAAACACGGTCTGCCCCGCCTCAGCGCCGCTGTTGATCACCGTGCGCCAGTCCTCCAAACCCTCCTGTTTGGCCACCTTGGCCGCGACGAGCAGCAGGTGTCCGAGCAGGGCGGCATCGATCTCGGTCGCCTCGCGCAGGCTCTCGATCGGTTGACGCGGAATCACCAGCACATGCACCGGTGCCTGGGGAGCGATATCGCGGAAGGCCAGGCACCGGTCGTCGCCATACACCTCATCGCAGGGAATCTCACCCCGCAGGATTCGGGCAAAAATCGTGTCCTCAGCCATGGTGTTGGGGTGACATGGTGTTGCGACGGATCAGGGCAGGGGGTGTGACAGGCGGGGTATCCAATCCCTGCACCGCTTTCCCTCAATGCTGGCACGCTGCCTGAGCGCATCCATCGTCGGCCTCGATGCCCGTCCAGTGACCGTGGAGGTGGATCTGGCGCCGGGCCTGCCGGGCCTGCAGCTGGTGGGGTTGCCGGATGCAGCGATTCAGGAATCCCGCGAACGGGTGCGCGCCGCGCTGCGCAACAGCGGCTTCCGGGGCCCTCTGGTGCGCGTCGTGGTGAATCTGGCGCCGGCGGATCTGCGCAAGGAGGGACCGGCCTTCGACCTGCCGATCGCCCTGGCTCTGCTCGTGTCCAGCGGCCAACTCGATGCCCCCCTGCTGCAAGACCTCTGGTGCGCCGGCGAGTTAGGCCTCGATGGCAGCCTGAGGCCCTGCCGAGGCATCCTTGCGGTGGCCAGCCTTGCCGCCAGCCGGGGAGCCAGAGCCTTGGTGGTGCCAGCTGCGAACGCGGCAGAAGCGGCCCTGGTGCCCGGTCTGCGGTTGCTGTGTGCCGAGTCGTTGGCCGACACTGTGGCCATGCTCCGGGGCGAGCAGCCCTGGCAAGATCGACCTCAACCGCAGCAGGCGCCAGGTGTGCAGCCAGCTCCAGCGGCCGCACCCGCGCCGGTGGTCGGCCAGGCTGTGGCTCAGCGCGCTCTCGCCGTCGCGGCCGCAGGAGGCCACCACCTCCTGATGGTGGGGCCGCCGGGGTGCGGCAAAACGCTGCTGGCTCGCCACCTGCCCCAGCTGCTCCCCCCTCTGACGGAGCAGGAATCGCTCGAGATCACTCGCCTGCACTCGATTGCAGGGGTGCTTCCGGAACCGATCACACTGTTGCAGCGCCGACCGTTCCGCGCTCCCCACCACAGCTGCTCCGTGGCCGCGCTGCTCGGGGGCGGCAGCAATCCGAAACCAGGGGAGTTGAGCCTCGCCCATGGTGGCGTGCTGTTTCTTGATGAACTGGCCGAATTCCCGCGGGCCCTGCTCGATCAGCTGCGCCAACCGATCGAAGAGGGTGTGCTGTGGCTGAGCCGCGCCCGACTGAAATGTGCGTTTCCCTGCCGACTGACCTTGGTGGCGGCCACCAACCCCTGCCCATGCGGCTGGGATGGCGATGCCGCCCACCCCTGCCGCTGCCGCCCCACAGAGCGACAGCGCTACTGGAACCGCCTGTCGGGCCCCCTGCTTGACCGGCTTGATCTGCAACTGAGGCTGCATCGCCTCCCCGCCCGAGATCTGCGGCGCAGCCTGGACATGCCGGAACCTGACGACTCGGAGGTGCTGCAGCCGGAGAGAATCCAGCGGGCCCGGCTACGCATGCAGCAGCGCAATCCTGCGGGCTGTCTCAACAGCAGCCTGAGTGGCACGGCACTCGGACGCATCGGCCAACTCTCCACGCAGGCCGTGGAGTGCTGGGAACAGATCGTGAGCCAACGCCAACTCTCCGCCCGCAGCGGCTTACGTCTGCTGCGGGTGGCCCGAACCCTCGCCGACCTCGAAGACAAGGAGGCTGTGGGCAAGGGCCACCTTGCGGAAGCCCTCTGCTTCCGCAGTTTTGATCAGCTGATCAAGACCTGAAGTCCCTATCGCTTGGGAGTGTCGCGATAAGGCTGGGCGCCGATCGGGGGAGGCTGATGCTGCTTCTCCTCTCGGGGATTCCCCAGAGCATGCGACAAGCTGTCACCCAACCAATGGCGTAGGCCTTTGAGTGTGAAATCCATCATCCCCTCCCAAACTGCGTACCTTCAGTCTGGGATTTTTGTCAGCGGACGCCAACAGGTGATCATGCGCATTTCCGAACGCTGCAAGCCTCGAATCCAGGCTTGATCAGCCACGTGTCACCTGCCGGTCAGCGACGGCGGCGGCGCTGCTGTGCCTTGCGCTTGTACTTCTCGATCGGGGTCTCGTGATGACGCAGACGCTTGAGGTCGGCAAAGATTCCGGCCTTGGACACCTGACGCTTGAAGCGACGCAGCGCTGATTCGATGCCTTCGTTTTCTCCGACCGTGACCTGAGTCATGCAATAAGCAAGGTTGTCCAGCCGATCAATGTAGCAACCGGCCGGAGGTTCACGGATTGGCGGGTGGCGTGGGTTCGGCAGCGGCGGGGGCTGGCTCAGGATCGGCCCCCGGCCAGGACTCCCGGTAGACATACAGATGGCCGAGGGTTTTCTTGCCGTACTGACGACGACGCAACGACCAGCCCGGCTCCATCACCAGTTGCAGGAAGTCGCTTCCGGGGCCACCGGTACGGGCGATCAACAGGGTGGGCTTGGAGGGATCACGGGTGGGCACCGCCAACAGCTCCACATCGGAGCCCGTCTTCACCACCGACAACCGATATCGGGTTCCCAGGTCATCAGCGCCGATCCGCAGGGAGTAGCCGTTGCCATCGATGTAGCGGTTGCAGATTCCCGTGAAGTCAAAGGTGGCCAGCAGCGGATCCACCACGGCAGGCGAAGAGCCGGAGACGGCGTAACAGGGTCGTTTGCTGCTGCGCTGCTCGTAGATGTTCAGCTGCGCCGATTCCCCCTTGCCGATCGGGGCGGCCACCAGGATGAAGCGGGTCTCCTCCACGGGAACGGCCGTGAACAACGATCCCTGCGCCCGCACCGAGGAGCTGGCGACCATCGCCAACCCACCGGCGGTCAGAGCGGAGGCGAGGGCTGCGGAGAAAAAACGGACCATCCGGTAGGGGAGGGAACTGGAGCGGATCGTAAAAGTCAGCGCAAGAAAAAACGATGCCGCTCAGGCCGGTTTGTTGAGACGAATCGCAACCAGAAGGAATCCCACGGTGGCTGGAGCGCTGAGGCCGAGAATCCAACCGGTGGTGACCTGACCGAGCTCCGGATTGCCGTAGGCCAGCTCGAACACCGATCCGGTGGCGGCGATACCCAGCACACAGGCCAGGGCGAGAAAAACGCCGGCAAGAGGTTTCATCGGCATGACTCAGGCCAGAGGGCGAACATCAACAGCCTTGAACCCGTGCTCGTTCAGCTCCCGGTTGCGATTGCCTTCATCGGTGACGCGATCCACGAACAGCACCCCCTGGAGATGATCCATCTCGTGCTGAATGCAGCGGGCCATCAAGCCATCGGCCTTCATGGTGCGCGGGCGGCCCATTTCGTCCCGATAGCTGAGCTGGATGGCGCTGGGACGCACCACATCCAGGTACACCCCGGGGATACTCAGGCAACCCTCTTCATACGTATCAACGGATGCACTGACGCTGGTGATCTCAGGGTTGATCAGCACCAGCGGAGGCGCAGCGGCATTTTCGATATCCAGATCGATCACAAGCAGCTGTTTGTGCACACCCACCTGCGGCGCGGCGAGGCCGATGCCCCGGGCGGTGTACATGCTGCGCAGCATGTCGCGGGCCAGGTCCCGTACCGCCGCATCCACCTTGCTGATGCGCTTGGCAGGTTGACGGAGCACCCGATCGCCAAGGGTGTGGATCTCAAGTGGAGCCACGTCCAGAGGTTCCTTGGTCACCGCGACGGCAGTGCGACTGCGTTCGGCTGTCCGGGCCAGCTGGGCGAAGCTTCGAGCCAAGATTCCGTTCTCCGCGGGTCGTGAGCGTGGCTTGATCTTAGGCAGCTCAGCCGGTCAGCCTCATGGCGACAGCCGCCACCGCAGCGCCCGCCATGCCCACACCCCTGGCCGCCCGGATCGCCCTGGGCCGATCACCGGTTCTGCGGGAGCCCCGCCTGATCGGCGACTGGGTGCTCTGGCTCGAGCAACGCCCCCAGGACAAGGGGCGCACCACGGCCCTGATCCGCCGCTGGGGGGCCGATCCCCAGGCCATGCAGGAACTGACGCCAGCGCCGATCAACCTGCGCAGCCGCGTGCACGATTACGGCGGCGGCGTTCTGGCCGCATCCAGCGATGGCGATCAGTTGCTGCTGGTGTGGATCGATGATCAAGACGGCTGTCTGTGGAGCCAGAGCTGGTGCGGCCTGACCGCAGCGGAGGCCATGACCCTGACCGCCCTGGGGCCAGCCCGCCGTCTCAGTCGGCCCGGCGCCGTGCTGGCCGATGGTCAGATCGATGCCGGCCGCCGGCGCTGGCTGGGGATCTGCGAACGAGACGGTCGGGACTGGCTGGTGAGCGTCGCTGTCGATACCGAGGAGCAGGAACCGGAGGTGGTGCACCAAGCGCAGGATTTCGCGGGCTACGCCAGCTTGAGCCCCGGCGGCGATCGCCTCGCCTGGGTGGAATGGCAGCAACCGGCCATGCCCTGGGACGCCAGCCAGCTCTGGGCCTCGGAGCTCGATGCCGAGGGCCGGATCATCGAACCGGTGCTGATGGCGGGAAGCTCTAGCGACGCTGGTGGCCAGCCTGTGTCGGTGTTTCAACCGCTGTGGCTCCCGGATGGACGGCTGGTGGTGAGCGAAGACAGCAGCGGTTGGTGGAATCTGATCCACACAGAACCGACGCCGGATCTGCACGCACCGCTATGGCAGCGCCCCTGGCCGATGGAGGCGGAAACCGCTATGCCCCAGTGGGTGTACGGCATGCGCACCACGGCCTGGGATGGGGAGCAGCTGCTGGCCACGGTCTGCAGCGAAGGGGTTTGGGCGCTGAAACGACTGAACGACAACGGTGAGGTGGGCTCCATTGCGCAACCGTTCGACGACCTGGCCGGCCTGCAGGCGCATGAGGGGCGGGCCGTGGCGATTGCCAGCAACAGCCGCACGGGGCAGGGATTGCTGGAACTTGATCTGGCCAGCGGCCAGTGGCGTCACCTGCCGGCGCTGGAGGCGGTGCTGCCCGCCGAGGCGATCAGCGTGGCCAAGCCGCTGTGGTTCGACGGTGCCGGTGGTGATCGCACCCATGCCTGGTACTACCCACCCAGCACGAGCACCGATGGCGCGGCTCCCCTGCTCGTGAAGAGCCACAGCGGCCCCACCGCCATGGCCCGCCGCGGCCTCAGCCTGGGCATCCAGTTCTGGACGTCACGCGGCTGGGGGGTGGTGGATGTGAACTACGGCGGCTCCACCGGATTTGGACGCGCCTACCGGGAGCGGCTGAAGGGAGGCTGGGGCGTGGTGGATGTGGAAGACTGCGCCGCCGCCGCTCGGGCCCTGATCGCCTCCGGTGCGGCCCATCCCGATCAGATCGCGATCGAAGGCGGCAGTGCCGGTGGTTTCACCACCCTGGCCTGTCTCTGCTTCACCGAGGTGTTCGGAGTGGGGGCCTGCCGTTATGCCGTGAGCGACCTCAGTGCCATGGCCAGCGACACGCATCGCTTCGAAGCGCGCTATCTCGATGGTCTGGTGGGTGCCTGGCCACAGGAGCGGAGCCGTTATGACGCCCGCTCACCCCTGCAACACGCCGCACAGATTCGCTGCCCGGTGATCTTCTTCCAGGGCCTCAAGGATCGGGTGGTGCCACCGGAGCAGACGGAGCGCATGGCAGCGGCCCTGCGGGCCAATGGGGTGCCGGTGGAGGTGCGCACCTTCGCGGCGGAGGGGCATGGCTTCCGCGACAGCCAGGTGCAGATCGACGTGCTGGAAGCGACGGAACGGTTCTTCCGCACCCATCTCAAGCTTCCGGATCCGTCTGGCCATAGTGCAAACCGCGGAACTGAGCCTGCACCGCCGCCATCTGGGCAGCCGTGAGCTGGGGAGGTTCGCCCAGCTGCAACGCCTGGAGATACATCCGCGCCAGGGTCTCCACCTCGATGGCGACCCGCAGCGCCTGATCGAGATCCGATCCCAGGCTCACCAGGCCATGACGGGCCAGCAGACAGGCCTGACGATCGCGCAGGGCCTCCACCGCATGGCTGGACAGCTCCGCCGTGCCGAAAGTGGCATAGGGCGCGCAGCGAACATCATCGCCCCCCGCCACAGCCACCATGTAATGAAACGGGGGAATCGGCCGGTCATGACAGGCCAGGGCGGTGGCATGCACGGGATGGCAATGGAGCACGGCCATCGCCTCCGAACGGGAGGCCAGCACATCCGCATGCAGCCGCCACTCCGAAGAGGGGCGCCGCTGGGGCTGGTCGGGCTGCAAGGGCTTGCCCGCCAGATCCAGGGCCACCAGATCGCCGGGCTCCATCTGCTCATAGGGCAGGGAGCTGGGGGTGATCAGCATCCCGCCGGGAATGCGCAGCGAGAGATTGCCGGAGGTGCCCTGGTTGATGCCACTGGCCTGCATGCGGCGCGCCACGGTCACCAGCTGCTCGCGCAGCTCCTGTGTGCTCATGGAGGTCAGCATCAGGCGTAGAGATTGCGTAGACCGTCTTCACTGGCGGGAGCCACGCCCCGTTCGGTGATCAGCGCCGTCACCAGCCGGGCCGGGGTCACATCAAAGGCGGGGTTGAAGCCTTCGCTGCCATCGGGGCTGAGTTGCACGGTGGCCAGCTCACCGGCTGCCGGCTCGCCATCCACACGCCCCTGGATGTGGGTCACCTCCCGGGCACTGCGCGCTTCGATCGGGATCTCCGCCACACCGTCGTCGATGGTCCAGTCGATCGTGGAGGCGGGCAGGGCCACATAGAAGGGCACGTCGTTGTCGTGGGCGGCGAGGGCCTTGAGATAGGTGCCGATCTTGTTGCACACATCACCGCGGCGGGTGGTGCGATCGGTGCCCACGATCACCGCATCCACCTGGCCGTGCTGCATCAGGTGGCCGCCGGCGTTATCCACAATCACGGTGTGGGGCACGCCCTCACGGCCCAGCTCATAGGCCGTGAGCGAAGCGCCCTGGTTGCGCGGGCGTGTTTCATCCACCCACACATGAATGTTGAGGCCGGCGCGGTGGGCCTTGTAGATCGGCGCCAGGGCCGTGCCCCAGTCCACGGTGGCCAGCCAACCAGCGTTGCAGTGGGTCAACACTCTTAGGGGCTCTTGTTGCCGCTCGACGGGCCGCGACGCTGCCAGCTGCTGGACAATCGCCAGGCCGTGCTCGCCGATGGCCTCGCACATGGCCACGTCTTCATCGGCGATGGTCGCCGCTTCCGCCTTCGCCACCTCGGCCCGCTCAGCCGGGGGGAGCAGCGCCACGCGATCGCGCACCCGCTCCAGGGCCCAGCGCAGGTTCACCGCCGTGGGCCGGGTGGCATTGAGCTGCTCAAACGCCGCCGCCAGCGCCGCATCGCTCGGATCCACCTGCAGGGCCAGCATCAGCCCATAGGCACCGGTCACGCCGATCAGGGGCGCGCCGCGCACCACCATCGTGCGAATCGCCTCAGCCGCTTCATCGCAACTGCGCAGGGTGCGCGTGGTGAACTGATGCGGCAGCTGGGTCTGATCGATCACACCGATCGAGCGGCCATCGGGCTCCAACCAGATCGTGCGCCAGGGCTTGCCGTCGATCTTCATGGGGTGCGCTGCCGGGGCGAATGCTCCATGCTGCCCGGCGACCGCCCCAGTCACCCGTCAGCCCCATGCCCCTGCGCCGCCGCCAGCTGCTTCAGCTCGCCGCCGCCGGCGCCGGCAGCGGGGCTTATTGGCTGCTCGGGCAGCACCAACGGCCGACAGCTGCCGCAGCTGCCCACCCCGAACTGCGCCTCGGGCTGATCAGCGACCTGAACGCCAGCTACGGCTCCACCACCTACATCCCCCAGGTGCGCCAGGGCCTCCAGCAGCTCCTGGCACGACAACCGGCCTTGGTGGTGTGCGCCGGCGACATGGTAGCCGGCCAGAAGCGGGGGCTCAGCGCCAACCAGCTGGATGCCATGTGGGAGAGCTTCGCCCACACGGTGCTCAGACCCGTGCGCCAGGCCGGCCTGCCCTTCCTGCCGGCCGTGGGCAATCACGACGGCTCCCCCGGATTTGAGGCCGATCGAGCCGCCGTGCGCCGCTTCTGGACGCCGCGGCGCCAGGCCCTCGGCTTGCATTTTGTGGATGCGGGCGACTTCCCCTTCCACTACAGCGCCCTGCAGAACGACGTGTTCTGGCTGATGTGGGATGCCAGCTCCAGCCGCATCCCCGCCGGCCAGCTCAGCTGGGCCCGCCAGCAACTGGCCAGCCCCGAGGCTCAGCAGGCAAGGCTGCGGCTGGTGGTGGGGCACCTGCCCCTCGTTGGTGTGAGCCAGGGGCGTGACCGTGCCGGCGAAACACTGGATCAGGCAGCCGCCGTGCAGAGCCTGCTGGAGCAGGGCCGCGTGCAGGCCTA
>CALGVO010000043.1 GCA_937930135.1 uncultured Synechococcus sp.
CCGGCATCGGCGGCTCCGGCTGGACCGCTGATGAGATCCGCGAAGGCATGACCAAGACCTACGACGTTGATCTGATCGGCGTTTCCCGCTTTCTCTACTCCAAGAATGGTGAGAAGTTCCTGAAGGAGCAGACCACCAGCTACTTCCCCTACTGGATGAAGACGAAGACCTCTGTGGTGGCCCTGCGCTCTGCGATCATCGCCGACTCCCGCGACGGCAGGATCTCGTCCCAGGGCATCATGGCCAACCTGCCCGTTGACTTCGCTCTGGCTGACAACGGTAAGTCCGACGGTTCCCAGAACGTCTGCAAGAGCGGCCTCAACGGTGCTCAGGCCACTTCGCTGCTGTCCTGGTACGTGTTCCTTCCCGCTTGCATCCAGGCCAATCAGATCCTGCCTGCTGCTCCCGCTCCCCGCGCCGCTGCTCCCGTCCGCGGCCTCTGGTGAGCCTGCCGAAGTCTTTGTGACTTCTTCCCCGCAAGTCCCGGCATTGCCGGGGCTTTTTTGTGTCTTCAGTCTTTTGAGCGCTCGCCTGACAGGCGGAGGTGGCAGAGCCGCTGGGGCAAGGCGCGACCGCGATGCGCCTCGAGCCACCGCCGCAGCAGGGGAGCACAAGCGGCAGCCTCGGGTCCGCTCCCATCCAGGCGGCGCCGATAGGGACGACCTTCCCCCAACCAGCGCTCGATCAAGGGCTGATCCAGGGGCAGGCGCAGCGATTCCTGCCACCGCTCCTGGCTGAGCGACCAACCGGCCCGTTGCAAGGCGGCCTGCAGCGCGGTCGTGGCCCGTGCATCGTTGAGCCAGGTCGACTCCAGGGCCAGAAGGGCGTCGAGTTGCCGGCGTTCGCTGCTGGCGAGTTGCTCCGGTTTGAGTTGCCCCAGTGCGAGCAGGGCGGCGGCGGGGCCGAGCTCCGGTGTGCTGATCAACAGACGCAGGCGGCCAGTGTCGCTGGCCCGGTCACTGACGCTGGCCCAGTGGCGGTCAAGGTCCGCCAGGGCGAGGTCCTCCTGGTTCAGCCGACCGCCGATCACCTCAAAGCGGTGCTCTGGGTCGAGTTGCAGCAGGCCCTCCACACCGTTCAGCAGCATCGGTTGGTGCAGGGGATCGAGCAGGGTCACCTGGGCCTCGAGCCGATCGCGATCCTGGCTTGAGCCGCACAGCATCGCCACGCTGCCATCACAGGCCGCAGTGAGTGGATCGAGGGCCCAGAGCAGGGAGCGACCACCCACCAGCAGCACCCGATCGGTGCGTTGCCAGCGCAGGTCGGCCCAGAGCCGTCGTTGCAGCTCCTGCAACCGTTCGCCGTCCTGGGCTAGTTGCCGTTGCAGCCAGCGTTCCAGCTGGGGCTGCTCCGGTCCGCTGCTCACCAGCAGGGGGTGGTCATCCACGGCTTCGGCGGCAGCGGCCAGCTGGGCGGCGCGACGTTCGAGCAGCCGATCCCGCCGCGCCCCTTCCCAGCCCTGGCGCCCGGGCGTCCAGAACGCTTCCCCTTGCAGGGCTGTGGGTAGATACTGCTGGGCCACCCAGTGCTCCCGGAAGGCATGGGGATAGCGATAGCCCTGGCCATCGCCGAAGGCGTCGCCGTCTCGGTTGGCGTCGCGCAGGTGGCTGGGCACGTCCTGCCGCTGGGCCCTGCGCACACTGCTGATCGCTTCGAAGATGCCGATCGTGCTGTTGCTCTTGTCGGTGCAGGCCAGATAAAGCGCCGCCTGGGCGAGGGGGTAGAGGCCCTCCGGTAAGCCGATGCGTTCAAAGGCGGAGGCGCAGGCTTCCACCACCACCATCGCCTGGGGATCGGCCAGCCCCACGTCTTCCCCGGCGGCGATCAGCATCCGCCGGAAAATGAAGCGAGGGTTCTCTCCCGCTTCGACCATGCGGGCCAGCCAGAACAGGGCGGCATCGGGATCGGAGCCCCGCAGCGACTTGATGAAGGCGCTGATCGTGTCGAAATGGGCGTCCCCCTGCTTGTCGTAAAGCACGGCCCGCTGCTGGATCGATTCCTCGGCGATGGCTAGATCGATGCTCACCGTGCCGTCCGCGTTCGCCGGCGTGCTCTCCACGGCCAGCTCCAGCGCATTGAGCAGGCTGCGGGCATCGCCGTTCGCCACATCCACCAGATGGGCGGCGGCCTCGGCTGTCACGCTGACGGCCCGGTCGCCATAGCCTCGTTCACGGTCGCTGAGGGCCCGCTGAAGCAGGCGATGGAGGTCGTCGGTGTCGAGTGCCTGAAGCCGGAACAGGCGCGACCGGCTCACCAGCGCCTTGTTGACCTCGAAATAGGGGTTTTCCGTGGTGGCGCCGATCAGGGTGAGGGTGCCGTTCTCGACCCAGGGCAGCAGGGCATCCTGCTGGGCGCTGTTGAAGCGGTGCACCTCATCGATGAACAGGATCGTGCGCAGGCCGTGCCGTTCGAGTCGCTGCCTGGCCGCATCGACTTCCGCCCGCAGCTCCTTCACCCCGGCGAGCACGGCATTGAGGCTGCTGAAGTGCGCGCGGGTGTGGTTGGCGATGATCCGCGCCAGGGTGGTCTTGCCGACTCCTGGCGGACCATGCAGCAGCAGGTTGCCGACCCGATCGGCGGCGATGGCGCGGCGCAGCAGGCGACCCTCGGCCAGGATGGCGCCCTGCCCGACGAAGTCATCGAGGTCGCGCGGCCTGAGGCGATCGGCCAGAGGCGCCTGCTGCTGCCTGAGCTGATCGCCGTGATGCGAGAACAGATCGGCCGTCATCCCACCGGTCTTGATCAGCAGATTCTGGCCCGGGCGAGAGCACCAGCACCGCGTATTCCTTGCATAATCAGCAGGATCTGCAGCCGCACGTGATTTTTTTGCGACGTCTGGCACCGATGGCGGCTCTGGGCGTCAGCCTTGCGGCCTGCGGCAAGTCGACACCTCCACAGGCGCCCGTGGCGGTGGAGGTGGCTCCTGTGACCGAGGCTCGCTTCACCGATGACATCGACACTGTCAGCACCTTGGAGGCGAAGGAGCTGGTGCAGTTGGCGGCCCAGGCCTCCGGCAGGATTCTGGAGCTGAAAATCTCCCAGGGTGATGCGGTGGCCCCTGGCCAGTTGCTGGTTGTGCTCGATCAGACCCAGATCCGCGCTGAACTGGCCAACCTCCAGGCGCAGACGCAGAAGGACAAACTCAACTGGGAGCGATTCGAGTTTCTTGTGCCGCAGGGGGCCGCCTCAGCCCTGCAGCGCGATGAGTACAAGGCCCAGTACGTGGCCTCCCGGGAAGCGGTGATCGCCAAGGAAGCCGATCTTTCTTACAGCAACCTGCGCTCACCGGTGCGGGGCATCGTGGCCGATGTGCAGGTGAAGGTGGGGGATGTGATCCGCTCTGGTGATCCCTTCACTCAACTGATCAAGAACAATCAGTTGGAGGCCAGGGTGGAGGTGCCCTCCACCTACTCCGATCGGATTCAGCTGGGCCTTCCGGTGGTGCTCAGCATGCCCGGATCGACCAAGGTGCTCGCCCAGAGCACGGTCACGTCGGTGGATCCGACCATTGCCGCTGGCACCCAGGCACTGCTGGTGAAAGCTGTGTTCCCCAACCCCGATGGCATGCTGCGCAACGGCCAGCGGCTGCGCACCCGGGTGCAGCTCGATGCGCGTCAGCTGCCATCGGTGCCTTTCGCTGCGGTCACCCAATCGTCGGGGCAGAGTTTTGTGTATCGGGTGGGCAGCTTCAAACAGCTGGAAGCGCAGCCGGGCAAGGCGGATCTGAGCCGGATCCGCAAGGGCATCGATCTGGGCAAGATCCCAGCGGGCACCCGTTTTGCCCTGCAGACGCCAGTGACCCTCGGGTCACTGCAGAACAACCGTTATCCCGTGGTCAAAGGTCTGGCACTGGGTGACAAGGTGATCACCACCAATCTGCTCAGCCTTCGGCATGGCATGCCGAT
>CALGVO010000044.1 GCA_937930135.1 uncultured Synechococcus sp.
AGAACGGGAAAGAAAGCTCCGAAGAGCAGTTACGGAAGGGCAGGGATGCCCTGCCTCCGCAAATGTAAAGCTGTTTTGCGCTATGTGGAGGATCTTTGTTTGCCTGTGATCCATAGCGTTGCTGATCCTTCCAATCAGCTCCACTGATCAGTCAGCATTGCGCTGACTCCGTCGATTGCCTGTGTGAGCGAGCTCCTCTCGTCCAGCAGTCCCTGGTTGGATGCTTTGCGCAGTCCTTGGGGGATTGCTCTCTTCGTGCCCCTCTACGCCCTTTGGGTGACGCTGTTGTTGCCGGGGGTGTGGGCGTCGATGCTCGCGGGTGCCCTTTACGGCACCTGGTGGGGGAGTCTGATCGTGTTTGTGGGCGCCTGCCTCGGTGCGCAGGTGGTGTTTCTGCTGGGGCGCACCTGGCTGCGGGCGTGGTCGCTGCGCCGCCTCTCCGGCCTGCCGAAGCTCCAGGCGGTGGAACGGGCCGTGAGCCGTGAGGGGCTGAAGTTGGTGCTGCTCACCCGCCTCTCGCCCGCTTTCCCCTTCTCGCTGCTCAACCTGGCCTATGGCCTCAGTGAGGTGAGCCTGCGCGATTACACGATCGGTCTGATCGGCATCCTGCCGGGCACGATTCTGTTCTGCGGATTGGGAGACCTCGCCGGTGATGTGGCCCGTTTCGGTGAGGTGCTCAGCGGCGAGGCCGATGCCGCCACCTGGGCCCTGCGTCTCATCGGCATCCTCGCCACATTGGCCGCGGTCGGGCTCGCGGGCCGGGCAGCCCGGCGGGCACTTCAGGATTCGGAGCCCCCGGCCTGATTGCTCAGAGCCCAGTCGCGCAGCGCGGCGACCAGCACAAACGAGCCAAGGCGCAGGCGTGCCATGGGGCCTGGCCTGGCTGCGAGCTCCGCATACTTCGCGCGGCCACACTCGGTTTTGATCCAGCGGTGGATGGCGGGTTGTTCCATCCCGCCAGGTTATGGATGATGCGTCGCGTTTGCCGCAGTCAGGATCGTGATCTCTGTGAAGTCGAGGTCTGGATGGGTCGGCAGGGGTTCTTTGCCGGGCACTGGCCGGCCTGAGTGTGTTGATGCGCGTCCGGGCGGACCGGTGGGCTTCAGCCTGCAGCCAACAAAGCCTGCAGCCCGGCTTCGTCCAGCACGGGAACCCCGAGACTTTGAGCTTTGCTGAGTTTGCTGCCTGCTTCCTCGCCGGCCACCACGTAGCTGGTTTTTTTGCTCACCGAGCCGCTCACCTTGCCACCGGCGGTTTCAATCAGTTCCTTGGCCTGGCTGCGGCTCAGGCTGGGCAGGGTGCCGGTGAGCACGAAGGTCTGGCCGCTGAGCTGGGCGCTGGCGGCGCTGCGTTCCGCGGCGGCCTGGAGTTCCTGTTCACTGCTGGCGAGGCTGAAGCCCAGGCGCTCCAGGTCAGCCAGCAGGTCTAGGTTGGCGGAGGTGGCGAACCATTGCCGCAGGCTCTGGGCAATCTCAGCGCCGATGCCGAACACGGCGGTGATCGCGTCGGTGTGATCAGCGGCGGCAGTAGCCAGATCCGCGGCACTGGGGAAGGTGGCAGCGAGAGTTTTGGCGTTCACCTCCCCCACATGGTGAATGCCGAGCCCATAGAGCTGCCGGTGCCAGGGCTGCGCTTTGGAGGCGGCCAGGGCGGCTATGAGGTTGTCGGCGCTTTTCTGGCCCATGCGCTCCAGGCTGGCCAGCAGCGCCCCATCGAGCCGGTAGAGATCGGCGATGGAGCTCACCAGGCCTCGGTCCACCAGCTGCTCGATCAATTTGCTGCCGAGCCCATCCACATCCAGCGCCCCCTTGCTCACCCAGTGGCGCAGGGCGCCGCGCAGGATCGCCGGGCAGCTGCTGTTCACGCATCGGGTGGCGGCTTCGCCCTCTTCACGCACCAGTTCGGAGCCGCATTCCGGGCAGGTGTGGGGCAGTTCGAGTCGCGCGGCATCCGCTGGCCGCAGCTCCGTGAGCACCCGCACCACCTCGGGGATGATTTCGCCGGCCTTCCGCACCACGATCGTGTCGCCGGCGTGCAGATCCAGTTCCGCCAGGCGATCGGCGTTGTGCAGGGTGGCGCGGCTCACGCTCGTGCCCGCCAGGGGCACCGGCTCAAATTCGGCCACCGGCGTCACCACTCCGGTGCGGCCCACCTGGCAGGTCAGACGCAGCAGCTTGCTGGGGGCCTCCTCGGCCGGGTACTTGAGGGCGATCGCCCAGCGCGGTGCCTTCTGGGTGAAACCGGCCGCATCCTGCAGACGCAGGTCGTTGAGCTTCACCACCACGCCGTCGGTGGCGTAATCGAGGGAGTGGCGGCCCGTGTCCCAGGCTGAGAAGAAGGCTTCCACCGCCGCCAGATCCGGCAGCAGCTCGGCGTTGGGATTCACCTTGAAACCTGCCCGCCTCAGCCACTGCAGGCTCTCCCACTGGCTGCTGGGGCGGGCGGGGTCGCCGCCTTCCGCCTGCCAGTCGTCGGGCAGGTGCAGGGTGTAGGCGAAAAAATCGAGACGCCGCGCTGCCACCACCTTGGGATCGAGTTGCCGCAGCGTGCCGGCACAGGCGTTGCGCGGGTTGGCGAACAGGGCTTCGCCGCGGGCCTCCCGTTCTGCGTTGATCGCGCTGAAGGTGCCATCGGGGATGAAGGCCTCGCCGCGTACCTCCAGCCATTCCGGTGGCTGCTCGAGCTGGAGCCGCAGCGGCACGGCGCCGATCGTGCGCACATTGGCGGTGATGGCTTCTCCCTGCTCGCCGTCGCCGCGGGTGGCGGCCCGCACCAGAACGCCCTGCTCGTAGCTCAGGGCCAGGGCATTGCCATCGATCTTCAGCTCCCCCACCATCGGCAATGCCGGCAGGGGGGCGCCGGCGCCAGGCTCGCGGTCGAGCACCCGGAGCAGCCGGCCGTACCAGGCCTCCAGCTCGCCGATGTTGAAGGCGTTGTCGAGGCTGAGCAGGCCGATGCGATGGCGCACGCTATGGAAGCCTGCGGCAGGTGGCCCGCCGACGCGCTGGGTGGGGCTGTCGGGGCTGAGCAGGCTGGGATCCGCCTGCTCGAGTTCCACCAGTTCCCGGTAGAGCCGGTCATACACCGGATCCTCCATCTCGGGAGAATCCAGCACGTAATAGGCGTGGGCAGCGCGATTGAGCAGGGTGCGCAGCTCCCGTGCCCGCTCCCCGGATGGGCGCGTCATCGTTGCTGGATCAGGCCTTCACCGGGTTGATCCGTTCGATGCGCCACGCCTCCTCCACTTTGGTGAATGTGAAGTCGAGCGGGAGTTGCTCCTTGTTCTCAGCCAGCAGCTTCACGGTGAGGATGATGTTGCCTTCCTGCATGCGCGGCCGGCCCGACTTCAGGTTGCGAAATCGATTCAGCTTCAGGCCGGCGAGGAAGCGAATGAACTGTTGCCGATTCACGTGCTGGCGGTAGGTCTTGGTGGTGAGCAGATAGGCGGCATCGATGCGTCCGGCCGCCACCTGGGTGAAGAACTGCTTGATCAGCGGATTGATGCCGCGGGCGCTGAGCACCAGCTTCACCGC
>CALGVO010000045.1 GCA_937930135.1 uncultured Synechococcus sp.
CGTTTCAGCTGGCGGGCGGTGCCGCTGGCCAAGCCGGTGGAGCTGGCGCGGCAGGTGGCCGGGCCATTCGCCAGTTTTGAATCCGCCGATCGGGTGGCGCAGCGCTGGCGCGCTCAGGGTGTCGACGCCCTCGTGGCCCATCCGAAGGACTGGCAGGTCTGGGCGCCTGAGTCGGCGCCGCCGCTGCCGGACGTGCCCGCCCGGCTCTGGACCGCCACGGTGCAGGCCACGGTGCAGCCGGTGCTGGAGGGGCCGAAGGGTGGCCGCACCCTGCAGGGCCCGCTGTTGATCGAGGCGCCTGATGGCATGCGTTGGAAGGGGGGTGTGATGCGTGGGCCGTTCCGGCTCCAGGCCGATGCCTATGGCAGTTGGACCCTGCTGGAGCAGGTGCCGTTGGAGCGCTACCTCGAGGGTGTGGTGCCCCATGAGATCGGTGCCGGTTCACCGGCTGCGGCCCTGCAGGCCCAGGCGGTGCTCGCCCGCACCTGGGCCCTGGCGAACAGCCACCGCTTCGCGGTGGATGGCTACCACCTCTGCAGCGACACCCAGTGCCAGGTGTACAGCGATCCGCGGCAGGCCGGACCGGCCGTGCGGCAGGCGATTCAGGCCACCGCCGGCCAGGTGCTGCAGTGGCAGGGATCACCGATCAGTGCGGTGTATCACGCCTCCAACGGCGGGGTGATGGCTGGGGCGACGGAAGCCTGGGCGATGGAACCTGCGCCTTATCTGCGTGCCCAGGCCGATGGCGATCAGAACTGGAGCGGTGCGGTGGTGCTGCCGCTGCAGAACGATGCGGCCGTGGAGGCCTTGCTGAACGAGCGACAGGGGGCCTACGGCGCCGGTCATCCCCGCTTCCGCTGGTCGCGCATCTACAGCGCCAGCCAGTTGCAGGCAGCCCTGGCCACCCAGGCGCCGCGGTTGGGCGCGGTGCAGGCGGTGTCGGTGCTGGAACGGGGCCCGAGTGGCCGGGCGTTGGCGCTGCAGATCAAGGGCGATGGCTCCGGATCTCCCCAGGTGTTGCGCCTGGATGGGATCCGGCGCACGCTGCGGCGCCTGCCCAGCACCCTCTTTGTGGTGAAGCCTGCCGGTGCCGGGCTCTGGCGCTTCCAGGGCGGTGGCTTCGGCCATGGGGCGGGTCTGTCCCAGGCGGGAGCGATCGATCTGGCCCGGCGCGGACAGTCTGTCGACCAGATTCTTCGTCATTACTACCCCGGCACAACCCTGGTTCCCGTATCCGCCCTCAGGCAGGCCCCTTAGAGTCCGGGCATTCCGGGGTGTTTGATGGCCGTGGCCGCAGTGACTGGCGATCACCGACGCGGCAAAACGGCCCTGTTTCTGGCGGCGTGCGGCTGTGCGGGGGCTGCTCCCCACTGGCTGGATCCGATGCGCAGCCTTCTGCCGGCGCTCACGTTGGCCCTGGTGCTGGGTGGCTACGGCTTGCGCACGGTGCTGCGCGCCCGTGGGCCTGCTGGCAGCGCCGATGCGGCATCTGCCGAGGCGAGCGAGGCTTTGGATGCCTGGCCCAGCGTGGATGTGGTGGTGGGCGCCCGCGATGAGGAAGCGGTGGTGGCCCGACTGGTGGAGCGGCTTGCGGCTTTGCGTTATCCGGCCGAGAAGCTGACGTTCTGGGTGGTGGATGACGGCAGCCAGGACCGCACCGGCGCCATCCTTGATGCGCTCAAGGCGCAGCATCCTCAGCTGAGGGTGCTCCACCGACCACGGGGCGCTGGAGGGGGTAAATCGGGGGCATTGAATGCTGTGCTTCAGCAGCTCCGCGGCGACTGGTTGCTGGTGCTCGATGCCGATGCCCAGCTCCAGGAGGATGTGCTCCAGCGACTGCTCCCCTATGCGGTGCAGGGAGGATGGGCGGCGGTGCAGCTGCGCAAGGCGGTGGTGAATGCCGGCCAATGCCTGCTCACCCGAGTGCAGGCGATGGAGATGGCCCTGGATGCCTTGATCCAGCAGGGTCGTCTGCTCGGGGGTGGAGTGATGGAGCTGCGCGGTAACGGTCAGTTGTTGCGGCGCCCCAACCTCGAGGCCTGCGGCGGTTTCAACGAGCACACGGTCACCGATGACCTCGATCTGAGTTTCCGCCTGCTCACGGAGGGATCCCGGATCGGCTTGCTCTGGGACCCGCCGGTGCAGGAGGAGGCGGTGGAATCGGTTCCGGCTCTCTGGAAGCAGCGCCAGCGCTGGGCGGAGGGTGGCCTTCAGCGTTTCTTTGATTACTGGCCGCAGCTGCTCTCCAATCGGGTGAGCCCGAGCCAGCGGCGCGATCTCGCCTGTTTCTTCCTGCTGCAGTACGCCCTGCCGGTGGTGTCGTTTGCCGATGCCGTCACCAGTGCCGCCACCCGCACGGTGCCGGTGTATTGGCCGCTCTCGATCGTGGCCTTCAGCGTGTCGGGCCTGGCCTACTGGCGCGGTTGCCGGCGACCGAGCGAGGGCCCGGAGCTGCCCCAACCCGACCTGCTGTCGCTGCTGATGGCCATTGCCTACCTGGGCCACTGGTTTGTGGTGATCCCCTGGGTGAGCGTGCGCATGGCGGTGTTCCCCAAACGACTGGTGTGGGCGAAAACCAGCCACCGCGGCGAGGCGACGGCGGACGCGTGAGCCTGGTCTCCGAGGCCCATCGACGCCACTGGCAGCAGCGGCGACGCCAGGAAGCGGAACGCATTGCAGTGCGGCGTGAACAGGCGGAGCGCAAAGCCGAAGCAGCGGCAGCGCTTCTGAAGCAGCATTGGCCCGAGATCCAGGCTGTCTGGTTGTTCGGCTCGGTGCTGGAGCCTGGATTTGGCCTCAGATCAGATCTTGATCTCTGCGTTGAGGGTTTGCCCGCTGATGCTTTGTTTGCAGCAATGCATCAGGTGGATCAACTCCAAAGGGATGTGGCGGATCCTGAATTGCTCATCCCTGTGGATCTGGTGCGATTGGAAGCGTTGCCAGAGCATTGGCAGAAGCGAATTCGCGAGCGTGCCCGATTGTTGCTTCCATGACCCAGCTTCCGTCTGATCGTGAGCTGCACGATCTCAGAGTGGATCTCAAGGTTGAGCGTTTGAAGTTGGCTTCGCTTGTGGAGAGCTTGGCGGATCTTCTCGCTGACTGGGAATTGACATCGGCTGCACAGGAGCGCTGTGATTCAGCGGCTCTGCGTTTGCAGAGTTTCTATACCGGGATTGAACGCTGCTTTGTGCAAATTGTGCGAGTTTTGAATGGTGGTCCTCCCGATGGGGCCGACTGGCATCGGCGCTTGTTGGAGCGTATGGCTGTCGCCACCGAGAGTCGCCCTTCGTTGCTGACGGCATCCACACTGAAGGATCTCGCTGAATTAATGCGTTTTCGGCACGTGGTGCGTCATCTTTACTCCTATGAGCTTGAGAGGGGTCAAGTGCTGCGCCTGCTTCAGAAAGCGATCCAGCTTTGGCCCGATCTGATGCAAGAGCTGCAAACCTTCGAAG
>CALGVO010000046.1 GCA_937930135.1 uncultured Synechococcus sp.
GCCTGTTTGGCCTCACGGCCCGGCATGAGGAGCTGCCCTGGGAGAAGGTGGCCGGGTTTTCGCATCGATCCGGCCTGTTCTGGGATGCGATCGCGATCGAAACCCGCGGGCAGACGGCCGCCACCATCTCCTGCCTCTCGAAGCGCAACGCTGGCAAGTTGAAGCGGCTGCTGCAGTCGCTGGAACGTTGACGTCGCGGAGGCGCTGATGCGCGTTGCGCCCGAAAATTGTCTGTCTGCTTGATCACCATGCGTCGCGCCACCCTGAAGGCCCTGTTCAGTGCTGCTTTGATTGCCGGTTTGGTGAGTGCACTGGGCTACCAGGCGAGCGGCTACGTGATCGGGGCGATCTACGGCGGGGCGATGCGCGCCCATCGGCTCAGCGCTGAATCGCACGATCAGCCTGTCAAGGAGCCGATCAAGCCCGACGCATGGGCTGGCGACAACATGTATCTGGGCCGTTGGCAGGCCAACAGCACGGCCGGTCGTGCTGTGGTGAATGTTCTGACAGTCGAGCCCACTCGCCTCCGCTGGGGCACGCCCTTGAACGGAATCTGTGACAGCGACTACAGCGTCGAGATCCTGCCCTGGGGCCGCAACGGCACCTTCCCCGACCAGCTGGTGCCCCCCAGCGAGCCCAGCGATCTGGTGGTCGGCGTCGCGCGTCTCACCCTGTTCCCGAAGCCCTGCCACACCGGTGATGCCGTGGTGCAGTTGGCCATCCCCCTCGATGGCAGCAACCGGATGGCGATGAACACCTACGACCGCAACGGCAAGCTCACCGGTCAGTACCCCGATCTGACGCTGATGCGTTGACGGGCTGCGCTGCCGTCAGGATGGGACGGAACGGCTGGGGAGCGTCATGGCAACAGTTCTGGTCACCGGCGCCAACCGGGGCATTGGCCTGGAGTATTGCCGGCAGTTGCAGGCGCGGGGCGACCAGGTGATCGCGGTCTGCCGCGAGCCGTCGGCGGAGCTGGAGGCCCTGGGGGTGCGGATTGAAGCTGGGCTGGATCTTGCTGCTGCGTCGGCGCCCGCCGGGTTGGTGGCTCGCCTGCAGGGGCAGCCGCTCGATGTGGTGATCCTCAACGCCGGCATCCTGCAGTCGATGGGGTTGGAGGATCTCGATCCCGAGGGCATCCGCCGTCAGTTCGAGCTGAATGCACTGGCGCCGCTGCTGCTGGCGCGGGCGTTGCTGGATCAGATGCCGCGAGGGGCCAAGCTGGCCCTGATGACCAGCCGCATGGGGTCGATCGCCGACAACAGCTCCGGGGGCTCCTATGGCTACCGGATGTCGAAGGTGGCCTTGACCATGGCCGGCAAGTCGCTGGCGATCGACCTTCAACCCCGAGGTATCGCTGTGGCGATCCTGCATCCAGGGCTCGTGCGTACCCGCATGATCAACTTCAACCCCAATGGCATAGCCCCGGAGCAGGCGGTGCGTGGCCTGCTGGCGCGCATCGATGCCCTCACCCTGGAAACCAGCGGCAGCTTCTGGCATGCCAACGGCGAGTTGCTGCCTTGGTGATGGTGAGCGCAGGTCATGGGTTTTGATCCACGCCAGTGGGGACCCTCTTCTGGTGCCCGTGCGGCCCAGCGGGTCACCAGCAATGTGGAGGCGCTGCTGGCCGAGAATGAGGCCCTGCGCCGGGAGGTGCAGCGCTTGCAGCGGGAGCTCGAGCGGCAGCGGTATCACCAGCGGCAGCAGCAATGGGTGCAGCCGCCGCGATGGCAGGAGGAACCCTCCGCCGGTCCTGCGCCGCGGGTGAGTGCCGAGCAGGTGCGTCGCTGGGGCGAGGCGATGGCTCGGCAAGCCGGCTGGGCCGACCTGCGTCAGAGCGGGCTGGAGGCTCTGGTGGATCGACTCAACCGCAACAGCTTTCATCCGCAGCTCAGTCTTCAGCAGCGTCTTGACCGGCTGGTGAGCGGGTTGGGCACCGACCTGCTGAAGGCGCTGGGCACCAAGGTGACCAAGAAGCGTGCTGCCGTTCTGGCGGCCTTTGCCCTTTACGGCGTGCGGGCCAGTGAGTGGCTCGATGAGGATCCGGCCCGGGTGGTGGCGGAGCTGCGCCAGCGGCTACGGCCGAACAGCAGCCGGCGCACCCGCACGGATCAACGCAGCAGTGATCGCTGGCAGACCAACAGCCATGCCTCGAACTCGCGCGCCGATGCCCTGGCAGTGCTGGGTCTGCAGGCCGGGGCGTCTCAGGAGGCGATCAAGCAGGCGTTCCGGCGCTTGGTGAAACAGCACCATCCCGATATGGGCGGTTCGGCTGAGGCCTTCCGGCGGGTGACTGAGGCCTATCAGCGCCTGGTGGCCTGATTGTTCACTCCCCGTCGCCGAGGACGAGAGGTCTGCACAAGCCAACGAAATCAGCTGAGATTCTGCTGTCTCATCACTGGAACCATTCGTGGTGCCAGCTTGAAGCCATGAGCATGTCTCTTCAGTTGGTGGTTGCCCGAGGCACGGCCCGTGGTTTGCTCAGTGGAAACGCTGCTGCTGACTACGGCGATGTGATCCAGTTGAGGCGCTTGCTGCTCGCTGAAGGGGATCAGCTGCTGGCGGCGGAGCTGCTGCTGATGGCAATCGCGATGAATCCGACACCGGCTGAAATTGCAGCCTTCGGTGATGCGATCTGAGTGTCTCGTCAATGACTGTGATGCAGAGGTTGTCTGATTACGACGAACAGCTGTAGTGGGAGAGGCCGCCGGTATTGAACAGGTCTCGGGGCCTGAGGCGGTCGAAACGGGCAGCACGGTCTTCTGAGAGATCGTCGTAGGGAGCGCTGAACACCTCCTGCAGCTCCTGGATCAGGCTGTGGTCTCCCTGTTCCGCGTGCTGGTAAGCGGGGGCAATCAGCCATTCGCGCCAGGTGACGGCGGGGTTGACGCGACGCATCGCTGCCGACGTCTCCTCCAGGGTGCCGTTGGCAGGGAGTTGCGCGCGCCATTGCTGCAGCCAGCTCTCCCACTGCTGATCGAGTTCATTGGAGCTCGGCACATAGAAACCGGGGTGCAGATCGGAGGCCTGCTCCGGGATGGCAGACAGCAGCCGGAAGCTGCGGCTGTAGTCAGCTCTGGAGGTCATCAACAGCTGCAGCAGTGTGCTCACCAGCCCTTCGTCGTAGGTCTTGAGACCGAGCTTGCGGGCCCACATCGCCTCAAGTTCCTGTTGCATCACGGCGGCGAAGCCTTCGTGGATTGCATCGAGCTGCGCCAGGGCTTCATGGTTGCCTTCGAGCAGCGGCCGCAGCGAGCGCCAGAACATCCCGTAATTCACTTCGGCCGCCGCTGGCTGGTTGAAGAAGGAGAAGTGCTCACCCCCTCCGGTCCAGGGTTGGAAGCGCGGATCGAACAGTTCGCAGAAGCCGAAGGGGCCGTAGTCGAGGGTGTAGCCCCCGGCGGCGCAGTTGTCGCTGTTGAAGTTCCCCTGGCAGTAGCCGACGCGCATCCAGTCGGCGACCAGTCGCGTCAGCCTTGCGCGGAAGTGTCGGGCCAGCTCCAGCAGCTGCTCTGAGAACGGCAGCGCTGGATCGATCTCGGCCCGGTAGTTGCGCTCGATCAGGTGGTCCACGATCAACTGCAGTTCGGCCATGGCCTCGGGGTGGGCCTGGCTGCGGGCGCGGCGGGCGAACAGCTCGAGCTGCCCCACGCGCAGGAAGGACGGTGCCACCCGGGTGCTGATCGCTGCGGGGTTGTCGACCATCACATCCGGCTCGAAGGAGCGCGACTGGGGGCTGTACCAGGGCCGGCGCACGGTTTCGGCGCGCGACATGTAGAGGGTGAGCGAGCGGGAGCTGGGCACACCGAGGGCGTGCATGAACTCCTGGGCCAGGAACTCACGCACACTGGAGCGCAGCACCGCACGGCCGTCGGCTCCGCGGCAGTAGGGGGTGGGGCCGCCACCTTTGAGCTGCATCTCCCAGCGCCGGCCTGCGTAGACGCCTTCCACGATCGACAGGGCCCTGCCATCGCCGTAGCCGTTGCCGGTGCCGAAAGGACACTGCTGGATGTATTCAGTGCCGTAGATCGAGAGGGCATAGCCCGTGGCCCAGCCCCAGGGGCGCATCGGACCGGTGGCCACCGAGGCATCCCCGGAAAACAGTCGGCGGAACTGAGCGTCGTGGGCCAGGGCGTCGCTGAGTCCGAGCTCGGCGAAGAGCCCCTGGCTGTGGGCCACATACTCGGGCTCAGGCAGGGGGGTGGGCGTCACCGGCACGTAATGGCCTGTACGCACCTGGCGAGGCCGGTGATCGTTGCCGTCGCTGGTGGCCTCGGGATCCGGACGTAGGGCCTCCAGCAGCGAGTAATCGACTGTTTCGGCGAATTGGCTGAAGTCGGTGATCAGCGCGGCACTGCTCACGTCTCGCGTTGGCATGGGCCCGGCTCCTGTCTTTGTCGATGCTATGGAGTGAGCGCTGAGTCAGCCCTGGGGGCTTCCCCAGAGGGGCGGCTGGGATCTATGACTGTGGATAGGAAAGCTCCTCACAGGGCTTTTCTCCTCACACCCTCCGAGAGGCTGCCGCAAGGGGCCTCTTTTTTGTGGGTCAGAACGGCAGCTGCCACAGGGGGTGGTCGGGCTGGGCCTGGCCAGCATGGGTCC
>CALGVO010000047.1 GCA_937930135.1 uncultured Synechococcus sp.
GGTGGTCAGCCCAGGTAGGCGACGCAATCGATCTCCACCCGGGCGCCCTTCGGCAGGGCCGCCACCTGCACGCAGGCCCGCGCTGGGCTCACCCCCGCACCGAACATCTCCGCATAGATGGCATTGACGGCCTGAAAATCATTCAGATCGGCCAGGAACACGGTGGTGCGAACCACCTGGGCGGCACTGGCGCCTGCAGCGGAGAGCACCGCCTCCAGATTGCGCAGCACCTGGCGGGTCTCCGCCTCCACATCCCCGGCGCCGACCATGGCGCCGCTTTGGGGATCCAGGGGGATCTGGCCGGAGCAATAGAGCCACTCGCCGGCTCGCACCGCCTGGTTGTAGGGCCCCACCGGGGCCGGGGCCGCAGGAGTGTTGATCGCCTCGGGGCTGGCGGATGCCGGCATGGTCGGGTCGCAGAATGAGCGGGCATCATCGCCCCTGAGGACTATGGAGGGTCGCGGATCAGAGGCCGCGCCGGTTGCGGTGTCGGGCCTTTGGCACCGCTACCCAGGGCGCGACAGCGACTGGACGCTGAAGGGTATCGATCTGAGTCTGGCGGCGGGTGAGCTGGTGGGGTTGCTCGGCCCCTCCGGTTGCGGCAAGACCACCCTCCTGCGCCTGATTGCCGGCTTTGAGGAGCCCGCGCGGGGGGAGGTGCGCCTGCAGGGTCAGATCGCCGCCGATGCTCAGCGCTGTCTGCCCCCGGAACGGCGTGGTGTGGGCATGGTCTTTCAGGACTACGCCCTCTTCCCCCACCTCACCGCCTGGGAGAACACGGTGTTCGGCCTGCGCAGGGGGCAGGACACCAGCCGGGCCTCTTGGCTTCTGGAGCTGCTTGGGCTTGAGCAGCTCACCGCCCGCTATCCCCACGAACTCTCCGGTGGCCAGCGCCAGCGGCTGGCCCTGGCCAGGGCTCTGGCGCCCGCTCCCGCTGTGGTGCTGCTCGATGAGCCTTTCTCCAATCTCGATGTGGAGGTGCGCCTGCGTCTGCGCAGTGAATTGCCCGCCGTGCTCAGCCGTTGCGGCACTTCGGGCATCCTCGTGACCCATGATCCCGGGGAGGCCCTGGCGATCTGCGATCGGGTGGCGGTGATGCAGAACGGCATCATTCATCAATGTGCGTCGCCCCGCACCCTCGTGGAGCAACCGGCGACGCCATTCGTGGGCCGTTTTGTGCTTCAGGGCAATCTGCTGCCGGTGCACGCCGATGCTGGCGGCCATCTGGTCTGCCCCCTGGGCCGCTTCCCGATGCCCGCCGGGATCCGTGCCGACGATCTGGCCGAGGCCTCGGTGCTGATTGATCCTGCTGCCATTCGTCTGGTTCCGGATGCGTCGGCTGAGGCCTGCGTGATGGGTCGGGAATTTCTCGGACGCGAATGGCTGTATCGGGTTGAGGTGGGATCGCGTCAGCTGCGGCTGCGCCTGCCTTTGCAGAGCGATTACCGGCGCGGCACCCGCTGCCGCCTGGAGCTGTCTCCGGGGGAGGCGGTGGTGCTCTATCCCCAGCGTCTGCCGCCGGTGGCCTTGGCCACCATCTGAGACGCTTCAGCCCCTCCAGTGATCCTTGTGCTGGCGCAGCCTGCCCAGCTCCTCCGCATCGGCGGCCCGCAGCATCAGATTGGTCTCCCGTTCGATCGCGATCGTGCTGGGCAGGCTGCAGCCGCCCTCTCGGCGCAGGGCCTGCACCGCCTGCAGGCGCTGTTGAATCGTTTCGTTCGTCGGTTGCAGCGCTGCGGCCCAGCGCAGGTTGGCTTCGGTGTATTCGTGGGCGCAATGCACGGTGGTGTCGGCCGGTAGACGGCTGAAGCGCTGCAAAGCGCGGTGCATGTCGGCTGCGGTGCCCTCGAACAGGCGACCGCAACCACCGCTGAACAGGGTGTCGCCGCAGAAGAGGGCCGCTGGGCCTCCATCGCTGGGGGTGAGCACAAAGGCGATGTGGGCACGGGTGTGGGCGGGCACTTCCATCACCTCAAGCTCCCCATCGAGCAGGGGAATCCGCTCGCCTTCCCGCACCGACAGGGTCTGGAACGGGATCCGGTTGCGATCGCTGGCCGCGGCCAGGACCGCCGCCTCTGGCCAGCGTTGCAGCAGTGCCGGCGTGCCGCCGATGTGATCGGCATGGTGGTGGGTCTGGAGCACCGCGTCCAACCGGAGCGAGCGGGCTTCGAGCCAGTCGATCACCTCCGCGGCCACGGCGGGGTCGACCACCACCGCTCGATCTCCGGCGACCCAGATCCAGACGATGTTGTCCTGGAGCACGGGCAGGGCGTGCAGGCCATCGCGCACCTCGGCAGCAGGGGGCATCGTTAAAGTCCAGGTCGACGCATCACTCCATGATCACCGTCGCCCTGGCAAAGGGAGCGCTCCTGAAGGATTCCGTGGCTCGGTTCGCTGCGGCAGGGCTGGATTTCAGCGCCGTCCTCGATCCCGACAATCGCCAGTTGATGGTGCCGTCCGTCTGTGGCAAGGCCCGGGCTCTGCTGGTGCGTAACGGCGACGTGCCGGTGTATGTGGCCTATGGCCAGGCCCAGTTGGGTGTGGTCGGTTACGACGTGCTTCGGGAACACCAGATGCCCGTTGCTCAGCTGGTGGATCTGGGCTTTGGCGGCTGTCGCATGTCGGTGGCGGTGAAGGACGGCAGCGGCTACCGCAGCGCCGCCGATCTGCCCCCCCATTGCCGCGTTGCCAGCAAATTCACCCACTGCGCCCGCACCTATTTCGATGCCCTCGACCTTCCTGTCGAACTGGTGCATCTCACCGGGTCTGTGGAGCTCGGGCCGATCACCGGCATCGCCGAAGCGATCGTCGACCTGGTGGCCACCGGCAGAACCCTGCGGGACAACGGTCTGGTCGCGATCGAAGACCTGTTCCATTCCACCGCCAGGCTGGTAGGCCACCCCCTGTCGCTGCGGCTCGATCGCGGTCAGCTGGGCGCCATCGTTGAGGCGATTCGGACGTCCGCCGGCCATCCGGCGGCAGCAGCCTGATGGCCGGTTCTGATCTGCAGCGCGTCAAGCGGCTCGGTCGCTATCTGGGGCGTGATCGACGCCGGCTCACGCTCACGCTCGTGTTGCTCGTGCCGGTGGCCTTCGCCGGTGCGATTCAGCCCCTGTTGGTGGGTCAGGCGATTGCCGTGCTGCGGCGCACTGGCGGTGCCACCAACGAATCGGTGCTCCCCCTGCTGCAGTCACTCGACACGCCGGTGGCGGTCCGCCTGCTGGTGATGACGCTGCTGGTGTCCGTGTTGTTGCGCCTGGCTCTGCAGGGATTCCAGTCGTTCAATATTCAGGCGGTGGGGCAGCGCCTCACGGCCCGGATTCGCAACGATCTGTTTTCGCATGCGATTCAACTGTCGCTGCGCTTTCACGACCGGATGCCGGTCGGCAAGTTGCTCACCCGGCTCACCAGCGATGTCGATGCCCTGGCGGAGGTCTTCGGCAGCGGTGCCGTCGGCGTGCTCGGCGACCTGGTGACCCTGCTGGTGATTGCGATCACCATGGTGTTGGTGGAATGGCGACTCGGGCTGTTGCTGCTGGTGTCACAGGTGCCGGTGACCCTCACCATTCTCTGGTTGCAGCGGCGCTACCGGAAGGCCAACTACCGGGTGCGCGAGGAGCTCTCGCAGCTGAACGCTGACTTTCAGGAAAACCTGCAGGGCCTGGATGTGGTGCAGATGTTCCGGCGAGAGGCGGCGAACAGCGCCCGTTTTGCCCACACCGGTCAGGCCTACCGCCGTGCCGTGAATGGCACGATCTTCTTCGACAGCAGCATCTCCGCCTTCATCGAATGGGTGGCCCTTGGGGCTGTGGCCGTGGTTCTGGCGCTTGGTGGCTGGATGGTGACCGCCGGGGCGATCGGTCTGGGCACCCTCACCACGTTCATCCTTTACTCGCAGCGATTGTTTGATCCCCTGCGTCAGTTGGCTGAACGCTTCACCCAGATCCAGGGTGGCCTGACAGCTGTGGAACGCATCGGCGAACTGCTCGAGGAGCCCCTCGACATCGTTGACCACACCCTGGGCGAGGTTGACCACACCCTGGGCGAGACCGTGGCGTCGCGTCGCTCCACTACCACGCCTACCCACCTCGTCGCCCTGCCGGCCCGTCGCGGGGAGGTGGTGTTTGACAACGTGAGTTTTGCCTATCGCCCCGATGAGCCGATCCTGCGGGATCTCAGTTTCCGGATTGCCGCCGGAGAGCATGTGGCCCTGGTGGGGCCGACGGGATCCGGTAAAAGCACGGTGATCCGGCTGCTCTGCCGCCTGTATGAACCCCAGAAGGGCAGGATCCTTCTGGACGGCCAGGACATTCGTGATCTCCCCGTGCCGGAGTTGCGCCGGCAGCTGGGGGTGGTGTTGCAGGACACCTTCCTCTTCAGCGGCAATGTCGCCGATAACCTGCGACTGGATGTGCCGATCGATGATCAGCGCCTTCAGCAGATCTGCCGGGATCTCGGTCTCGAGCCCCTGTTGGCCCGCTTGCCTGAAGGGTTGAACTCCCCGTTGCGCGAACGGGGCGGCAACCTGTCCTCCGGTGAGCGTCAGCTTCTCGCGGTGGCCCGGGTGGCGATCCGCAATCCCACGGTGCTGGTGATGGATGA
>CALGVO010000048.1 GCA_937930135.1 uncultured Synechococcus sp.
GCCATGACGGCTTGAGAAGGAGTCGCAGTTTCTGTTAGTACACTGATGTGATGTCTGATTCTGATCAGCCCGTTCCGTCGTCCGCTGACTCCTGTTCCTGTCCAGATGGCGGGCCAGGGCCTGGCAGGCCGCGCTGGCGTCGCCGACTGCGGCAGCGCCGCAGTGCGGACCTGGCCGCTCTGAAGATTGCCCTCATCGGCATGCCCAACACGGGCAAGTCCACCCTCTACAACCGCCTCACCGGCGGCAATGCCCAGATCGCCAACTGGCCTGGGCTCACCGTGGAGCTGCTGCGCGGTGCGATGCCGGCGGATCGCCAGGGGCGCGCCTATGAACTGGTGGATCTCCCCGGCATCCACGATTTCAGCGGCAGCAGTGAAGACGAGGCCGTGGTGCAGCGCTTCATGCGCAACACGCCGCCCGACCTGGTGTTGGTGGTGCTCAATGCCAGCCAGATCACCAGTCAGCTGCGCTTATTGATGCAGATCCAGGCCCTGGGGCTGCCGGTGGTGGCGGCGCTCAACATGAGCGATGAAGCGCAGCGCTTCGGGATTGAGATCAACCATGAAGGCCTGTCCCAGGCGTTGGGTTTGCCGCTGTTGCCGGTGAGTGCCAAGCGCAACCAGGGCATTCACGCTCTGATTGATCGCGTCCACCAGCTGGGTGAACGTTTGGACTGCCGATTGGGCCGGGCTCAGCCGCCACTCAACCTGGAGCCGGATGTCTCCGACGAGGAGCAGGAGCAGCTGATCGCCCGCTTCGTGACACTGCCGGAGCGGTTGCTCAATCGCCGCACGAGGGCAGTGGACCGCATCCTGCTCCATCCCCTTGTGGGGGTGGTGCTGTTTCTGGCGATTGTGCTGGTGGTGTTCCAGCTGCTGTATGCGGTCACCACGCCACTGCAGGACTGGCTCGGTTTCGGCCTCGACTGGATCCAGGGCAGCTGGCTGGAGCCGGGGCTGAAGTGGCTCGGTTCGCCTGATTGGTTGAAGCGCTTCCTGCTCGATGGCATCTGGCTGGGGGTGAGCACGGTGGCCACCTTCTTGCCTCTGATTGTTGTGTTTTATGTGTTGATCGGCATCATCGAAGACTCGGGCTATCTGCCGCGCGCCGCCTTCCTGATGGATGGCTTCATGCGCTGGCTCGGGCTGGATGGTCGCACCTTTGTGCTCCAGGTGATGGGGTTCGGCTGCAATGTGCCCTCGATCCTGGGCACCCGCGTGATCCGCGACCGGGGCATGCGCCTGCTGGCGATGCTCTGCATTCCCTTCGCTCTCTGTCAGGCCCGGCTCACGGTGTTTGTGTTTCTTGCTGGGGTGTTCTTTCCGAAACCCTGGTGGGCGCCGGGGTTGGTGCTGTTCAGCTTCTATTGGATGAGTTTTCTGGCGGCGATCATCACCGGTCTGATCTTCAAGCGCGCCTATCCCAGCAAGGAGGCGTTTGTGCTGGAGCTGCCTCCCTATCGGGCGCCGAGCCTGATCACGATCCTGCGGCGGGGATGGTCGTCGATGCTCAACTTTCTCTTCACCACGCGCATGTTCATCATCGGTGGTGCGGCGGCGATCTGGCTGCTCACCAACTTGCCGCCGGGCGTGCGTGAGGGATCCGGTGGCACCTACGCCGATGCAATCGGTCATTTCTTTCAGCCCATCTTGGGGCCAATCGGCATGAACCCCGAACTGACGGTGTCCCTGTTCTTCGGTTTCATTGCCAAGGAGATTCTGTTGGGGGCGATGGCCGTGATCTACACAACCACCGAATCCAACCTGGGTGGGGCGATTCAGAGCGTCATCACCCCACTGCAATCCCTCAGTTTCATGACCTTCGTGCTGCTTTACACCCCCTGCCTCGGCACGATTGCCGCCCAGCTGCAGGAATCGAAGAGTCGCAATTTCGCGATCATGTCGCTGGCCTGGTCGCT
>CALGVO010000049.1 GCA_937930135.1 uncultured Synechococcus sp.
GTGGCGCGGCTGGATGTGTTCGGCTCCGTGCTGAGGTCCGATTACCGACCTGGAGAGAGCGACATCGATCTGCTGGTGGAGTTCCAGCCACTCGACCCCGCCAGTCTCTACAAGGCCTACTTCGCGCTCCTGAACGACCTGCGCATTGGCCTGGCCTCGCGTGTCGACCTGGTCATGGCTGACGCCGTCCGCAACCCCTACGTCAAGCAGACCATCGAGGCCAGCCGGCAGCAGATCTATGCAGCGTGATCCCCGGGCCTATCTGAGCGACATCCTGGAGGCGGCAGCTGCCATTCAGGACGCAACCAGCACGATTGACGAAACTGGCTATAGCCAGTCGAGGCTGATTCGCTCGGCCGTCGAGCGTGAATTCATCATCATTGGTGAAGCCCTGAAGGTGATCGCGCAGCGAGATCCACAACTGTTCGCGGCGATCCCAGAAGGGCGACAAATCATCGACTTCCGCAATCTGCTCACCCACGAGTATCTGAATGTCAGTGATCCCGTGGTGTGGGGTGCGATCCAAACGGATCTGCCGGTTCTGATCGAGCACTGCAGACAGCTGCTCAACCAGCTCGAAGGGGGGCAGAACTGAGCCATGGCCACTTCCGCCGAGATCCGCCAGCAGCTCGTTGCCGCCCTGCGCAGCGACCTCATCGGCCCCAGCTGGGACGACACCGCTCGCCGCCATGAGCAGCTCAGCCAGCCCCCATCCGTTTGGTACACAACCGGCTTCCTGGTGCCGCACGTGTTCCAGCAGGAGGCGGATCGAACTGGAGCTGACGGCCAGGCGAATTATGCCGATTTGGCTGGTGAAGACGAGAGCAACGACGCCGCCAACCGCCTAGAGAAGAAAGAGCGCGACGAAGACGCCAACGACTCCCTTGATCAAGGCAACAAACGCCGTTCCTGGTTTCCGTCATCGCTGGGGATGAGTTTCATCCTCGAGCGGGGATCCACCCTCGAGGCCACCGTTACCTGGGGGGATTACGACCCACCGGCTGATGGCGATGACCCCAAGCTCTGGCTGCGCTCTCCCCAGAAGGCCGAGCAGACTTTCACCATCGCGGGGCCAGGCACCAGCAACGACATTCCCTTAGAAGGCAATCCAGAAGGGCTCTGTCTGCGTTGGATCGCTCGGCCAGCCCCCAAGAAGCTCGGCTACCCCAGCGATCAGCTCTCGGTGTCGCTGTTTCTGCTCAACAAGCGTAAGCCGCCTGAGAGCAATCAGATCCGCCATCGCGACCCGCACACGGCTTTTCAGGCTGAGCTGAGCGTGCATTGCCCAGAAGGCTTTCCGCCTCGCCGAGATGCCCTGCAAAACGCCTCCAATCAAGACAACGACGAAGCCTTAGCTGCCCTCCAGTACCGGCGTGACTTCTGCTTCGCCAGCGGTCACAACGTGGCGGTGAACGCCGAAGGGATTGCGGAGGAGCGCCCTGATCGCGCCTTCACGCTCACCAGCACCTGGTTGCCCACCGCTGAGGTGATGCGGGTTCTGCCGGAACCACCTGCAGAGGCGCGCAGTGTGCCGATGGGCATGGAAGCCCTCGCCGATCTCGCACAAAGCGAACAGGTGATCGATCGGCTGCTGCCCATGGTGAAGGCCTATCGCGGTTGGATCACCCAACAGCCCAAGCATCCCGTTAGCGACAAAGATCAGAACGACACCGCCAAGCAGCTCCGAGCGCAAGCCGAAGACTGCGCCAAGCGCATCGAGAACGGCATCCAGTTGCTGAGTGATCCGCTCGT
>CALGVO010000050.1 GCA_937930135.1 uncultured Synechococcus sp.
TGCTGCGGATGCGGTATGGGATGGACGGCGAGGAGCCGATGAGCCTCACCGGGATTGGGCGCATCATCGGCATCAGCCGCGATCGCGTCCGCAATCTGGAGCGCGACGGTCTGGCCGGTCTGCGCCGCCTCAGTGATCAGGTGGAGGCCTACGTCGCCTGCTGATCGGGCGCCTGCTGATTGGGAGCCTGCTGAGTGCGGCTTGTTTGCTCGGCGATGGCGAGGAGCAGCGGATTCACCTGTTCCGGCGCTTCGTCGTGGGGGCAGTGACCAACACCGGGAAGGATCTGAAGAGAGCGAATGCAGGGAAAACGTCCGGCCCAGGCCCGGGCTTCAGCCACCGGCTCCCACGGATCGGCTTCACCCCAGATCAGATGCACCGGCAGATCCAGTTGGGCTAAAAGATCCGGGGCGAGGTGGTCGTTGAACAGATTGATGAAGCCGCGGAACGCTTCAGCGGCTCCTGGTCGCCGGCTCGGGCGATAGAGCAACTCCACCAGCTCCTCATCCACATGGGCGCCGCTGGGGTAGGCCTGCCGCAGCACCTGACGGATCAGTGCTGGACGGGCGGCGTTGCGGAACAGGGCGGTGCTCAGCCAGCGCTGGCGCACCATCGCCTTGAGCAGCGGCCGGATCCAGGCCATCCAGGCCGGCTGTCGGCTCAGTTGTTTGTCGTCCATCAGCCGCTGGGCGCAGTCGATCAACACCAGGCCGCAGCATGGGCTTGGCCCCGCATCCGCGTTCAGCAGCTGGGCGGCGCGCAGGGCCACGACGCCGCCGATTGAATTGCCCACCAGCAGCACCGGCCGGCCCACGATCTCCCGGCAGAACGCGGCCACTTGGGCGCCCCACAGATCAAAGCCGTAGTGCATGCTGTGGTGGTCGCTCTGTTCATCGGCGAGTCGGGCCCGCGGTTGGCTGCTGTCCCCGAACCCCACCAGGTCGATCGCGTAGGTGGGCAGGTGAGCTCCAAGCGCGGGCAGGGTGTGGCGCCAGTGCTCCTTGCAGGCCCCGAAGCCATGGATCAACACCACAGCGAGTGGTGCGGCTGATGTGAGCGGCGCAAAGGCTGATGGCGCCACACACCAGCTGATCTCCAGACTGAGGTCTTGACCCGGGCCGATCCCAGCATCGACGGGCGGGGTCCAGGCCCAGGTGTCATCCACCGGCGTCGTCGCGCTTGCTGAACAGGCGCTCCTCCAGGCCCTTGATCACCACATAGAACGGTGGCACCACTCCGAGCGAGAGGATTGTTGCCACCACCAGGCCGCCGAAGATCACAGTGCCGAGCGATTGCTGGCTCTGGGCGCCGGCTCCGTTGGCCACCACGAGGGGGAGGAAACCGGCGAGGGCTGCGATCGCCGTCATCAGGATCGGCCGTAGTCGTGATTCGGCCGAAGCGATCACCGCGTCACCTGCACTCATGCCTGAGTGCAGGTGCTGTTCTGCCACTTCAACAATGAGGATGCCGTTCTTGGCCGCCAGGCCGATCAGGGTCACCAGACCGACCTGGGCATAGATGTTGAGATCGATGGAGCGGATCGCCAGGAACGCCAAGGCCCCAAGCATCGCCAGCGGCACGGTCATCAGGATGATCACCGGGGTGACGTAGCTCTCGTATTGGGCGGAGAGCACAAGATACACGATCAAGATGCCGAGACCGAACACGAGGATGCTGGCACTGCCGGCGGAGAGTTGCAGTGCGGCCAGGCCGGTGAAGGCATAGCCAATGTTGTTGAAGTTCTCCTTTTTGAACAGCGCCTGAATCGAACTCAGGGCTTGTCCAGAGCTCTTGCCCACCGCCTGGGCGCCCTGGATCAGCACCGTTCGGTAGAGGTTGTAGTGGCTGATGATCGGAGGAGCGCTTGACAGTTCCGATGAAGCGAACTGCGACACCTGAATCATGTCGCCATCGCGGTTTTTCACGTAGTAGCCGAGGATGTTTTCGACGTCTTCGCGCTGTTCTGCGCCGGCCTGAACGTACACATTGCGCACCTGTCCATTCTCGTAAGTGAGGCCCGTGTAGGAGCCACCAGCCAGCACGGCAATGGTGCTCATCGCTTCTTCGTAATCCACATTCAGCGCTCCCATCACGGCCCGATCAACTTGCAGTCCGAAGGCCGGGGCACTGGGAATGAACTGGGTATAGAGATTCGAGAAATTACCGCTGGCTTTGCCGGCATTGATGAGCGTCTGCGCCTGCTCGTCAAGCTGGTTAAAGTTGTAATTGCCGGTGAGATCGTTGAACTGGAAGTAGAAACCACCCTGGGCTGAGAACCCTGGAACCGCCGGCGGCTGGCCCACAACCGCCAAGCCGCTGCTCAAGGCCGAGAGCTTGGCATTGAGTCGATCAGCGATCGCGAAGGAATTGTTCGCTGCACCGGGCCGTTCACTCAGTGGCTTCAGACCGATCAGAATCGTGCCCTGGTCAGGGCTGGAGCCGTTGAAGCCGTAGCCGCTGATCACGTTGGCATTGAGCACATCCTTTTCGTCTTTGAGGATCGCTGCAATCTGCTTCGCCATGGTTTCGGTTTGACTGAGCGATGCTCCGTTCTGCAGCTGGTAGAAGCCGGCCAGATAGCCCTGGTCTTCATCAGGAATAAACGCTGAGGGGATTGCCGTGAAAGCCAGAATGGTGAGCACAATGCCGGTGGCGAGGGTCACCATCACCCAGCGCCTGGCCTTGACCAGTGTGCGAATCAGTCGGGTGTAGCCGTTCTGAAGACGGGCGAAATTGGTGTTGAACACCCGGAAGATCAGGGGTAAGTTGGCTCCCGCGATTCCGCCGACCACAACACCTAGCACGTAGGTCCAGTTGCCGAAGGCGGCGGAACTGAAGCGTCCGAAGGCCAGACCCACGATCACGCCGGCCACGGGCCAGATCCAGCCCTTCGGCGGCGAGGTTTCACCCGGCTTCAAGATCAATCCCGACAGCATGGGCGAGAAGGTGAGCGCGTTGAAGGCGGAGATGGCGATTGAAAAGGCGATCGTGAGCGCGAACTGCTGGTAAATGATGCCGATGCTTCCGGGATAGAAGGCCACAGGAACGAACACGGCCATCAGCACCAGAGCCGTGGCCACGAGGGCCCCGAACAGTTCTCCCATGCAGGCCAGCGCTGCCTGTTTGGATTTCATGCCTGATTCGATCTTCTTCGATACCGCTTCAATAACGACGATGGCGTCGTCTACCACCAGGCCGGTGGCGAGCACCAGGCCGAGCAGGGTGAGCTGATTGATGGAGAAACCGAACACCTTGATGAAGGCGAAGGTGCCCACCAGTGAGATTGGAATGGCCAGGCTGGGCACCACGGTGGCCCGCCAGTTCTGAAGAAAGAGGAACAGGATCAGCAGCACCAGCACGATCGCCAGACCGAGGGCATCCACCACACCATCAACGGAGGACTCAATGAACTGGCCGATGTTGTAGACCTGTGAAACCGTTACTCCAGGAGGCGCGGTGGCGGCGAAGGCTTCGATCTGTTTGACGACGGCATCGGCCACATCAAGGGCATTGCTGTCAGGGGTCTGGAACACCGCCACGGAGACCGTGTCGTGGTTCGACACATCGACTGCAGCTGTTGTGTAGTTGTTGAAGCCGTATTGCACCTCGCCCACATCTTTGAGCTGAAGAAGATTGCCCGTTTCCGTGCGGCTGATGATCAGATTCTCGAAGTCTTCCAGGCCGAGTAAATTGCCGTTGTTCTGCACCAGCAATGGATAGGTGTAGGCCTGATCACCGGCTGCGGGCGGCCCCCCTACCAGGCCACCGATCGCTGTTGTGTTCTGAGCCTTGACCGCATCCACCACCTGGTTGGCGGTGAGATTGTTTGCTGCCAATTTGTCGGGGTCGATGAACAGCCAGTAGGCGGGATTGGTTCCCCCCAGGATATTCACGTTGGCGACGCCCGGAACCCGTTCCAGTGGGTAATAGAGCTGTTGATAGACCAGTCCGTTGAGATAGGCTGAGTCGAATTGCCCTTCGGTTGAAGACACCTCATAGGCCAACAGGATGGAGGGGGTCGACTGCTGCACCGAGATCCCCGTGGCTGATACCTGGCTGGGAAGTTGGGGCATCGCCAGGGACACTCGGTTCTGCACGTTCACCTGGTCTATGTCGATGTCGGTGGTCTCGTCGAAGTAGACCGAGATGATGCTTTGCCCCTCCATGTTGCTGGTGGAGGAGATGTAGGAGGCTCCAGGAACGCCGTTGATCTGCTGTTCGAGCGGATTGGTCACCGCTTGTTCAGTGACAAGGGAATTGGCACCGCCGTAACTGGCTGTGACTTGGATCAGGGGCGGGGCGATGTTGGGGAGATTGGCGATCGGCAAGGTCGGGATCGCGATCACGCCCATGAGCACGATCAGAATGCTGCAGACCGTGGTGAGGACCGGCCGCTTGATGAAGTTGTCGGAGAAGGCCATGGGACGATCAGTTCGTGGTCTTCACAGGAATGCCGTTTCTGAGCAGGTTTGTTTTGCTCACAACGACGATCTCACCTTTGTTCAGGCCTGAATTTAGTGGATAGAAATTGTTCTGTAATTCACCCAGTTTCACCGCTTTTTGCACCACGATTGGCGTGCTTGGTGGGAGGCTCTCCAGCTTTTTCTTCTGCTTGTCCGGCACGGAGGCGGAGGCCTTGATCTTCGGCAGGGCCTGGCGCAAAGGAACCGTCACGTACACAAAGGGTTGCTGCGCCTGCATGAACACTGCCTGCACCGGTACAGCCAAGGCCTGGATCTGACCGGTGATGATCTGACTCTTCACAAACTGCCCAGTCTTCAACTGGCCGGTGAGGTTCGGGAAGGTGGCCTTCACCATCAAGGTATTCGGCGATTGCTTGCTGCCTGAGATGCCGAAGTAGGGGGAGATAAAGGTGACGCTCCCTTCGCCGGTGACCGGTGGCGTGGTCTGGGAACTGACTTTCACCGGCTGCCCCACCTTCACCCGATCGGCCTGGGTGGCCGGGATCTGCATCAGTGTCCACAGGGTGGAGTTGTCGACGATGCCGGTGATCGCCTGACCTGTTTTGACGTAATCGCCCAGCTTCACCGTGTCGAGGTCTCCCACGACCCCGTCGATAGGTGAGCGCACATATTTGTATCCCAGGTTGGCGGCGCTGGCGAGGGCTTGATCGCGAGACGCGATCGCCTGGGTGGCGTACTGGTCGCGGGTTTTGGCCGAAGTTGCTCCCTGCTGGTAGAGGAACTCGTAGCGTTCGGCATTGAGCTTGTCGGTGCGGGCCTGGGCGCGGGCCGCGTTGAGGGCGGCACTTTGTTGCACGTTGTCGAGCACCAGGATCGGTTGGCCAGCCTTCACGTGCTGACCTTCGGTGGCGATGATCTTCACCACTCGTCCGTCGGTTTCCGGCCGCAGGGCCACATTGGTGGTGGATTCCAGCGTGCTGATCGCTTCCACGCTGGGAGTGAAGGTGGCCTCGTTGATCTGAGCCGTTTTCACGGTCAGGAACTGTTGAGCCTGTTGCTTCGGTTTGCTGCAGCCCACCAGCAACGTCGCCGCGATCGCGGTGCAGGCCAGAGGACCTCTCAC
>CALGVO010000051.1 GCA_937930135.1 uncultured Synechococcus sp.
CGGATGTGGCGCTGACTGCCGTGCTTGCTCACCGGTTTGATGCCGATGCCGGCACCCTCCGGGATCTGGCGGTTGCCGAGCTTGCCGTTGGCGGGGATCACCACCTCGTTGAGGTGCTTGAGCAGGTCCTGCCCCACCGGGTCACTCGCGTCCCATTCCACCCCCATGTAGATGTCTTCGGTGTTTTCCCGATACACGATCACGTCGAGATCTTCCGGATGCTTGTGGGGGCTCGGGGTGCCGGCGTAATAGCGGCAGGGCCGCACGCAGGAATACAGATCGAAGATCTGGCGCAGGGCCACATTCAGCGATCGGATGCCACCACCCACCGGCGTGGTGAGGGGGCCCTTGATCGCCACTCCATAACGGCGGATCGCTTCCAGGGTGTCTTCGGGCAGGTATTGATACGTGCCGTAGAGATCGCAGGCCTCATCGCCGGCGTACACCTTGAACCACTCGATGCGGCGCTCGCCGCCGTAGGCCTTGGCCACCGCGGCATCCAGCACCTTCTGGGTGGCGGGCCAGATGTCCACGCCGGTGCCGTCGCCGCGGATGAAGGGGATGATCGGGTCGTTGGCCACCACCGGCTGACCGTTCTCGAAGCGGATCGGTGTGCCCTGGCTGGGGGCGGTGAGCTTCTCGAACTGAGCCATGGCTGGGTCGCCGCCGTGCGGCATCACATCGGGCCGAGCCTATGACTCAGGGTGGGATCCCTACAGTTCGCCCTGATCCGCCGCTCCATCGATGCCGAACCCCAGTGGTGTGTGGGTGGTGGCGGCCTGCTTCAACGAGCAGGACGTGATCACGACCTTCATCGACCGGGTGTTGGCAGTGCCCGGGGTGCACCAGCTCGTGCTCATCGATGACGGCTCCCGCGATGCCACGGTGGAGCGGATCCTGACCTGGCAGGCCCAGCACCAGGAGGCGCCGATCACCCTGCTGGAGCTGACCCGCAACTTCGGCAAGGAGGCGGCGATGCTGGCCGGCCTGGATTACGTGGCGGGTCGCTGCGAGGCGGCGGTGCTGATCGATTCCGACCTGCAGCACCCGCCGGAGCTGATCGAGGCGATGGTGGCCGAGTGGCGTGCCGGCGCGGAGGTGGTGACCGCCGTGCGCGATGACCGCGACCAGGAATCGCGCCTGAAGGTGGCGAGCGCCTCCTGGTTTTATCGGGTGTTCAACCGGCTGGTGGATTCGATTCAGCTGCAGGAGGGGGCCGGCGACTACCGCCTGCTCGATGCTCCGGTGGTGGAGGCGCTCATCCGGCTGCGCGAATCCAGTCGTTTCTCCAAAGGGCTGCTGCCCTGGACCGGCTATCGCAGCGTCGAGCTGCCCTATCAGCGGGTCAGCCGGGTGGGCGGCACCACCTCCTGGAGTCCGCTCAAGCTGTTTGGCTATGCCTTCGACGGCATCTTTTCCTTCTCGGTGTTGCCCCTGAAGGTGTGGAGCGTGATCGGCGCCAGTGTGTCGCTGCTGAGCCTGATCTATGCCCTGGTGATTGTGCTCGACACCCTGCTCACCGGGGTGGATGTGCCCGGTTACGCCACCTTGAGCGTGGCGATCCTGTTTCTCGGTGGCATTCAGCTGATCGGCATCGGCGTGCTCGGGGAGTACATCGGTCGGATTTATGTGGAAGCCAAGGCCCGCCCCCACTACTTCATCCGCTGCATTCACCACAGCTGAACGCGATTCCAGCATGAGTGCGGTCACAGCGCCTGCAGAGCACGCCACTCGCGTTGGCGCCAGCTGGAGGCAGCAAACGGTTGCGACAAGGCGAACCCCGACTCCTGCAGATCTGTGTCGAGGGGAGCGCCGGGGTGAGCCAGCAACAGAGGGGCCGTTTCACCAGCCTGCTCCTGTCCGGCCAGGCGTTGCAGCTCCCGCAAGGCGGCGTTCAGCGGGGTGCCGGCCATCTGGCCGGTGAAGAGCACCCCGGCGAAGCTGCGGTTGCTGCTGATGCCGTGGCGTCGCATCGGTCGGCGCGCCCGCTGGCTGAGCAGTTGCAGCACCAGCCACTTGAGCAGCCCGGCCTGGCGCCAGGCCTCCCACCAGCAGCGCAGGGGCAGCCCTGTGGGCAGGGGTTCCTCGGTGCTGCGCAGCCACACGATCTGTTCACGATCGGCCATCGCCAGCAGGGTGTTCAGCACCAGAGGCACCAGATGGATGTGCTGGTGGCCATCGAGGTGAATCGGGCCGGGGCCGCGCAGTTGGCGGAAGCGGGCGATCTGGGCCTTGATCTCCCGGCTGAGCTGCTCGTCGAGGCGCTGCCGTTGGCGTGGTGGCCCCAGGGAGGCGAGCAGCCAGCGCCCGAAGGAGAGGCGCAGGTGGCCCCGTGCATCCACCAGATCGGGGATCGTTGCTGCTGGTGCCGCAGCTGGGCCCTCGGTGAGGCAGAGATGCAGACAGAGCTGCAGATCGGGTCGCTCCGCTTCCAGGGCGCTCCAGCCGGCGACACCCGCTGCAGCCGCCGGGCCGTTCACCAGCAGGCTGGCGCCATCGAGCCGGCCGGCTTGCGCCAGCTGCAGGATCGCCCGGTTGGTGGCGTCGCTGAGGCCGAGATCGTCGGCATGGAGGCGGGGCCGGGGGGCGTTGGGGTTGAGCTGGTCGCTGCGCCGTTGCAGGCTGAAGCGGGCCGCCCGCGACCAGATCAGGGCATTGAGCACGGTGGGCGTGAACACCAGCACCACCAGCTCCAGCGGTGGCGGCAGCAGGCCGCCGATCACCAGCGGCAGCAGGCTGCATACTCCCAGGTTCACGCCGTATTGGAGCAACAACCAGCGGCGGGCGAAGCGTTCGCCGCCGGTCTCCGGCCGGAAGGTGACACGGGCATGGCCGAGATAGCCCGCAACGGAGGCGGCCAGGAAGGC
>CALGVO010000052.1 GCA_937930135.1 uncultured Synechococcus sp.
ATGCTGTGGTCAAAAGGGCTCCACTGATGACAGCCACTGTGCAGGCTGCTTTTAGTTTTGCTGGTCGTTGCATTGTGCTTTAAGGTGATTGTTCTTGATTTGGGACGTGAGACGCAAATTCAGTATTTTTAAAAGCTAATAAAACACCCCCTCATAATTGCCCTTAATGTATCGTCGAGTTTAAACTTCTGGATTATGTCAAGGTTATCTGTCTATAAGCTTGACTTATTGTGTTCATGGTTTTGACGCTGCTGCGTCAAGTTGTTCTGATGGCTCCTTAATCTTCTTTTGATCGCGTTTGCGCCCATCTCGATTGAAATAGGCTTGAATTGGAAAGGATTAATGGCGCGTGTCACCTTTCAGGTTTCAGATTCGCTCTATGAGCATGCCAAGCGACTGTCAAAATATCGACAGACGACACTAAGCCACTTTGTGCAGCAGGCTCTAGTTGCTTACCTTGAGCAGCACAGTGCTGTGAACGAGAAGTTCTCTGATGCTTTTTAAGCTCCTCGATGGTGGGATTTGACCGTCTCTGTGAGACGTTTGCTGAATCTTTCCTTTCATCAACCCCTGACCCTAGTCTCAATCCGGATCGTTGATCGTCGTCCGGTGCATCGCATCCCACGCAACTGTTCAAGATCTAACCGATCAGGTGCTTCCCCACTGCTCTCCATGAGCAGGAGCTGGAGTGAGGGGCTTGTGTCGAGCTGGCCTGATCTGCAAGGTTGAAGAAGGATTTATTGCGGAAAGCATGAACCGGTGCAGGCGCTTGGGGTGGAACACCGTCGCAGCGCTGGGCCTGATGCTCTCGATGGCGAGTTACCTGGTGCTCCAGGATGGTGCCCTGCCCAAAAAAAAGAAGCCGGTGGCGGTGATCACCAGCAAAGAGATTGTCAAGAAGACCGGCCGCCAGTGAGCTGAGGGGGTCAGCTTTGATCAACCCGTGGAAATCAAGCCGCAGGCTTGACTTGGCTTGTATGGAGGTTAAGGCACTACCTGTCCAGAGATATTCGCAACGTGTAGTAGTGGAACACCATTCCGCCCGATCCGTCTTGGTGGATCACATGGGTTACCAGCTCCCAGTCATCCTTGCCAAGGGAGTCGAACAGTTGCGGAACGGTCGGCATCGCTTTGCTGTCTGCCCATTCTGTCAGGCGTTCACCGTCCACATCGAGGACGTCGATCTCCTGGGTGATGCCACGCCCCCTGTAGTTGAGGCGAATGTGCTTGTAGCGCCACCGGGCCATAATTCGCTCGTCTCCGGTCGGGTGGACTACCAGGCGATGGACTGCAGCGGCTCTTCCGGCTCGCTGGGCTTCTGAAACACCATCGGGCTGCTCGCCTGGGCCTGATTCTCGATCGTGATCGCTGCGCCACCGGCCACATCTTCCAGCTCTTGATCCGACACGGTTGTGGGCTGTGCGGAGGAATCGGTGTTTCGTTGCTCAGCCATTGGCGCATCTGGTGTCACTGCTTCCACTGTGGCCCAACCGGGGATATCACGACGCGTCATTGCGGGCGGAAAATGGGAGGCTTTGGCAGCAACTGGACCTGATCAGCAAGGGGTGAGTTCAGAGACTCTCGAGCAACCTTTCCAGGCGCACCAGTTGGTAGCGGTTGCCGTCTGAGGGCGTTGCGTCGTAGTTCGCCTGATGCCAGCGGCGTTGGGCCTCAAGGCCGTGACGCACAGGGTGATGGCTGGGCAGTCGTGACATTGGCGCGGATGTGATCGGTAAGGGGTGTCGGTTGACCATGGCCTGGGTTGGATGTGGATGTGAGAAGGGTTCCCCGCCGGTAGCTGCGGTGGGAGGCACCAGATCAGGTGTCTCTTGTTGTTCCTGTGTCCTGCTGCAAATCGATCCACCAGCCGCTGCCAGTGCCTTCGACCACCCAGCGGCGACCCCAGTTGCGCTCGGAATATCGCTGCGCCTCGCCGCTGCCGATCGCCGTGGTCACGTAGCCGCCGTTGATGAGATCGGCCTCGCCGTTGGGGTCGTGCATGAGGAACTGGCGCTTGGCAGGATCCCAGCCGATCACCAGGCTCCAGTGGCCACCGCCGGAGGGTGCGGAGACAGGGCCTTTGTGCAGCCAACCCACAGGGCAGGGGATGCCCCGTTGGAGTTGGTCGATCAGGTGGTCGATGCAGCCATCCGTCCTGAACCGTGCGCGTAATCCCAGGCTCCGTAGCGCTTCCACCTGGGCGCTGGCGTCGGTGGTGTCGCCATAGCGCTGCACCAGGGCCAGGTATTGATCGTCCAACTGGCTATTGCCGTTGAGGGCTCCGGGTTTCAGGTAGGCAGCGACCATGGCGCAGGTGGAAGAGAAGCACATGCGGCTGCCCTGGCCGGTGGCGCTGTCGTTCTGGCTCAGGTAGGGAACGGGGAGCCGGAGCAGGCCTGGTTTGGCTGGAGCTTTGGGCGGTCGGGTTGCTGTGGCTGCTTTGCTTGATGCCCGAAAGGCGGTGGCAAAGGCGTTCAACTGCTCGGCCGTGAGGCTGAGCTGAAGCAACTGCCAGGCCTGGCGCTGGTGGGGCAGATCCCTGTGGTGACGCACGGCGTCCAGGAGCTGGATCGGTTCTGAGGCCTCTCGCTTTGGTCTGGCTTGGCTTGCTCCGGTGGACGCCATGTGCAGTGACTGCACCTTGATTGCCGCATGGGCCACCTCAGCGGCCCGGCGACGTTTGAGCCCTTCCACCGGACCATTGGGGCCCTTGCACCAGCGGGGCAATTCCTCGGCGATCACCACCGCTGGTGATTCACCAGCAAGCAGGCGCTTGCGCAGGGTGGAGCGCTCCAGCGCTCCTGCCCCCACGTTGAAAGAGAAGCTGATCAGGGCATCGCGCTGATGGGCCGTCAGCTCAACACCGCTGAGCAACCGATCGACCGCGCCGGCCGCCTCGGCCGCATCCTGCTTGAGCCAGGCCTCGGCTTGCGCCTGGCTGATCGTCAGCCCCGGACATACATCTGGCCCGGTGTGGCCGTAGCCGATCGTCCAGGGAGCACCGCCACTGGCGGGATCGGGATAGGCCGACAGTTCGCAGCCCTCCCAGGTTGTGAGCAGGGTCCAGCCCTCGGGGGTGAGTGGCATTGCGGCGGAGCGGGGAACCCCTGAGGGTTCCGGGATCTGGAGCCAGACCCGCCGGTTGTTGTCTGCCAGCGTCGATAGGCTAATTCCACCGCCTGGGCTCGATGTCCTACCGCATACGCTCGCTGGAAACCGATGAGGGGTGGTCGGTGAGTTGCCTTGATCTGCCCGGCTGTCATTCCCAGGGCAGCAGCCGCGATGAAGCGCTGCTGAACATCCGCGAGGCGATCCAGCTCTGGCTGGA
>CALGVO010000053.1 GCA_937930135.1 uncultured Synechococcus sp.
GCCCTGTCGCTCTACCCCACCATCACCTACATCCTCTGGGCCATCCCCCTGCGCAAGGGGGAGTTGCCGAAGGTGAGCGAGGCCCTGGCCACGCGTCTGGGCTGGATCATCAACGTGGAACTGGTCGGATTTGCCTTCGTTCCCCTGCTGGCCACACTGATGGCCCGCGGGGTGGGACTGCCGGCGGCGTGATGACCGAGCCATGCCCTCCGGCCCAGGAGGTTCGTGGTCTCGCGTTGGCCGTTCAGCCACCGAAGCTCCGTGGGGCTCCAGGCTATGGCGACGCCCTGGCCAGCACGGTGAAAGGACCTCCCGTCCTGCCCCGCTGGTGTGTCTGGATGGAGCCGGTCCGCAGCGTCCAGCCCGATCGCTGGGAGACGCGTTGGCGTCAGGCTGTCGATGCGGCTCTGGCCACCTGGGGGGAGGTCGTGCCGATTGTCCGTGTGGATGATCCCGATCGAGCCCATGTGCGCCTCGAGCGCCGTCGGCCGCCCCTGCGTCAACTTGCGGCGGGGTGGCGGGCCAGCAATGGCCGCAGTCTGCTCCAGGTGGTGGAGGTGCAACGGTTGGATCGCTGGCGCCTTGAGCCGCAGGTCACCGTGCTCGTGTCTCCGGAGTTGCGCGGTCCCGTGCTCCAGGCCACGGCCCTGCATGAACTGGGCCATGCCTTCGGGCTCTGGGGCCACAGCTCCGATGCTGGTGATGTGATGGCGGTTCATCAGGGGCGAGAGCCCCTGTTGCAGTTGAGTGAGCGAGACCGCCTCACCCTGCAGTGGTTGCGTCAGCAGCCGACTCGCTTTGGCCTGCCTCGCCCCGCCTGGGGGCGCCGCGACGATCAGCCAGCACTTGCTGCACCTGGCGCCAGCTGATGCCGTGGTGGGCGAGGGCCACTTGCAGATGGAAGATGAGGTCGGCGGCTTCGCCAGCGATCTCGACGCCGTTGTCGTCTTTGCAGGCCATCACGAATTCGGCGCTCTCTTCGCCGATTTTCTTGAGGATGCGGTTGTCGCCACCGTCGAGCAATTTGTTGGTGTAGCTCCCGGCTTCGGGGTGATCACGCCGGCCTTCGATCACCCGCATCAGCTCAGTGCACACATCGGCCGGGGGGGGCGCGGCGTCGGTGCCTCCAGCACTGGGCAGCGGGCCGTCGTCGTAGAAGCAACTGCGGGCGCCCGTGTGGCAAGCCACATCGCCGACCTGCTCAATCGTGAGCAACAACACATCAGCGTCACAGTCGTAGCGGATCCCCCGCAGGGTCTGCCGATGCCCGCTGGTGGCGCCCTTGTGCCACAGCTCCTGGCGGGAGCGGCTCCAGTAATGCACCTCGCCGCTGGCGAGGGTGTGCTCCAGCGCCTCCCGGTTCATCCAGGCCTGCATCAGCACAGCCCCGTCCAACCAGTCCTGGGCGATGGCCGGGATCAGGCCGGCTTCGTTGAAGCGGAGCTGGTCGATGAAGGATGGTGGCAAGGGCGGCATCGGATCAGCCAGGGTCATGCAGATGTAGACAGGAAGATCCTCCCGCAGCGTGCGCCCTGTCCCGTTGTGATGTCGTCTCCGATGTCGTTGCCTCCCGCCGGTTACACCTGCAGCAAGCATTTCGAGGGCTATCCCTGCTGCCATCGCCAGTGGCGTCATCCGGGCCACTGCCATTTCGTGCACGGCTACAGCCGCAGTTTCACGTTTTGGTTCGCTGCCAGCGCGCTGGATGCCTGTGGCTTTGTGGTGGATTTCTCCAGTCTTCGCTCCCTGGAAGCGCGTCTGCGCGATCAGTTTGATCACACCTTTCTGGTGAATGCGGATGATCCACTGCTGGCCGATTGGCAGCGCCTCCACGATCAGGGAGCCCTCAACCTGCGCGTGATGCGCAATGTGGGGATGGAGGCCAGCGCTGAACTGCTTTGGGGCTGGGCGAATGAGCTGCTGCAGGACCGGGATGGCGGTCGCACCTGCTGCTGGAAGGTGGAAGCCCGGGAGAACCGGGCCAATGCCGCCTGTTATGAGGCGCTTCCAGGTTGGTTCAGCTCTGGGGTGAGCTGATTCAGCGCAGCACCAGCCGCTCCTGATCCACCTCCACCTGCACCGTGGTGCCATCGCTGAAGCGTCCGGCCAGGATCGCCTTGGCGATGGGCGTTTCCAGTTCACGCTGGATCGCCCGCTTCAGGGGGCGAGCGCCATACACCGGGTCGTAGCCGGCATTGGCGAGCCAGTCGGTGGCTCCATCGCTGATGCTGAGGCCGAGTTTCCGATCGCTGAGGCGCTGCCGCAGGCGCTCCACCTGGAGGTTCACGATCCGGTGCAGCTCCTCGCGGCGCAGGCTGTGGAAGATGATCGTTTCATCGAGCCGGTTGAGGAACTCGGGCCGGAAGTGAGCCCTGAGGGCGTCATTCACGCGCCGCTCCATCTCGCTGTGCTGGCTGTCATCACCGCCGAGATCAAGGATCGACTGGCTGCCGATGTTGCTGGTGAGGATGAGCACCGCGTTGGTGAAATCCACGGTGCGCCCCTGACCATCGGTGACGCGCCCGTCATCGAGGATTTGGAGCATCACGTTGAACACATCGGGGTGCGCCTTCTCCACCTCGTCGAACAGGATCACCGCATAGGGGCGTCGTCGCACCGCCTCAGTGAGCTGGCCACCGGCTTCGTAGCCCACATAACCCGGAGGCGCCCCGATCAGGCGGCTGACGCTGTGCTTCTCCATGTACTCCGACATGTCGATGCGCACCATGGCGTCTTCGCTGTCGAACAGCTGGGCGGCCAGCGCCTTGGAGAGTTCGGTTTTGCCCACGCCGGTGGGGCCGAGGAAGAGGAAGCTGGCGATCGGACGATGCGGGTCGCTGAGGCCGGCGCGGGAGCGCTGGATCGCATCGGCGACGGCGGTGACGGCCTGCTGTTGGCCGATGACCCGTTCGTGCAGCTGGTCTTCGAGACCGAGCAGCTTCTCCATCTCGCTCTGCACCAGCTTCACCACGGGGATGCCGGTCCACTTGGCGATCACCTCGGCGATGTCATCTTCAGTGACTTCCTCCCGCAACAGCGATTTCTCGCCGTTGCTGCTGCCATCGTCGCCGGCGAGGGCTGCCTCCTTGGCACTCAATTGCTTTTGCAGGGTGGCCAGGGTGCCGTATTCAAGCTCGGCGGCCTTGTTGAGGTCGTAGTTCCGCTTCGCCTGCTCCACCTGGAGTTGCACGCGTTCGATTTCCTCCTTCAGGGCCGAGAGCTCATCGATGGCTCCTTTCTCCTGCTGCCATTGGGCATTGAGGCTGCTCTGCTGTTCAGCCAGTTCGGCGAGTTCCCGCTCCAGGCGCTCCAGCCGTTCCTGGCTGGCCGCATCCGACTCCCGGCCCAGGGAGAGTTTTTCCATCTCCAACTGCAGGATTTTGCGATCGATCTCGTCGATCTCCTCCGGTTTCGAGGTGATCTCCATTTTCAGGCGGGCGGCGGATTCATCCACCAGGTCGATCGCCTTGTCGGGAAGGAAGCGATCGGCGATGTAGCGGCTGCTGAGAACGGCGGCGGCCACCAGGGCGCTGTCGGCGATGCGCACGCCGTGGTGCACCTCATAGCGCTCCTTGAGACCGCGCAGAATCGAGATCGTGTCTTCCACCGTGGGTTGATCCACCAGCACCTGCTGGAAGCGCCGCTCGAGGGCGGGATCCTT